>JAUNJD010000070.1 GCA_030523205.1 Bacteroides sp. | reverse complement strand
TTTGTGACACATTTATTGGGTTAATAATGTGTCTACCTATATCAGTATAAGACAGTATGATTCAGACTTCGATAAAGAGATGTCTTTTCCTGACTTTTACTGATTAGACTAGACACTTTTTATCTTTATAAACTAAATCAATAGACACCTTTTTAAATGTCGTACTGAAGCAGTAGACGCAACTACAAATGTTGCGCTGATTATCATTGACTAAAAAAAGATGCCGATATTTATCATGAGGTTTCAGCAATGATGCCTCAAGGGAAGAGTTTCAATCGTAATTGAAACTCTTCTCAAAATCTTGCATTTCATCCATCGTAATTGAATTTATTTGTATATATTTGCACAAACAGTGTAATACAATCAATCTATGGAAAAGAAATACATCAACCGCCCCATATACACAGAACGAATTCGTCCCTTCATAGGCAAGCAGCTGATAAAAGTGCTGACCGGCCAACGCCGAACGGGGAAGAGTTACATTCTGCTCCAAATCATAGATGTGATTAGAGACCTCAATCCAGAGGCTCATATCATCTACATTGACAAGGAGTTGGTTGCTTTCTCCACCCTAACGGACAGCGAAAGTCTATATTCCTACGTCATGACGCATCTGTCCGACGGAAAAGAGAACTACCTGTTTATCGATGAGGTACAGGAGATAAAAGAATTCCAAATAGCGATTCGCAGTCTGCTCAACGAAAACCGATGCGACATCTACTGCACCGGAAGTAATGCCAAGATATTATCCGGCGAGCTTTCCACGCACCTCAGCGGGCGCTACATCGAGATTCACATCCATTCACTCAGCTATCGGGAATTTCTGGATTTCAACCAACTGATGCCATCCGAACAAAGCTTGAACCAATATCTGACTTTTGGAGGGATGCCATATATCCATCATTTGTCACTGAATGACAAGGAAGTAGTTTATGAGTACCTCCGGAACGTATATTCCAGCATTTTACTGAAAGATGTCGTAGCAAGGGAATCCATACGAAATGTTGCTTTTCTTGAGAGCTTGGTCTCTTATCTGATTGACAATACCGGGTCGCTGTTTTCTTCACAAAACATCAGTAAGTTCCTCAAATCACAACATATCAACATCCCCACACAAACCATACTCAACTATCTGCGGGCTTTGTGCAATTCCTTTTTTATCTACAAGGTGCAACGCGCAGAAGTAAATGGTCTGAAGATTTTTGAAATTGGCGAGAAGTACTACTTCGAGGACTTGGGCATACGAAATGCCATCCGCCCATCTGCCTACCGTATGGATATAGGCAAATGGATGGAAAATGTCATTTACATAGACCTGCTGCGACATGGGTACAAAGTGTATGTGGGCAAAAATGAGACAAAAGAAATCGATTTCATAGCAGAGAAAGGCAGCACGAAACTGTTTATTCAGGTAGCTTACCTGCTTTACGATGAAAACACCGTCCAACGGGAGTTTGGCGGTCTCATGGAAATAGCCAATCATTATCCCAAATACGTAATAACAATGGACCGAATGTCAAACGGAGAAAATTACCAAGGAATAAAACAATTGTATTTAGGCGATTTTCTGTTGGCAGAGGATAAGGAACGGCTATAATCCATTTAGCGAACCCGAACGAATGATAATCGGCTGCATAACTTCAGCAATCACACCTCTATCATGCCAACCCCTACATCTGGGTCATCCTCTAAAAACCGAGATGCCCGACTCACAAACGCCTTCAAGTGTTCCGTAGCGCGTAACCGCCATCGGAGCCTTTTGCGCATAAAGGGTCAGTACGGCGAATACGCATACCCACGTCATTAATAATCTTTTCATCGTTAGTAATCTTTTTCATATCTTTCCCTGATTGATTAAACAGAGGGCGTATCAGAATACGAAGGAACTTTCATAATGCTCTGTCATCCTGAGCTTGTCGAAGCCTCTCCTCTCTATCACACGAGAGAAGAGATACTTCGACAAGCTCTGGATGACAAAATGTTAGTGCAGTTTTCGAGAAAGCTACTTTGAAAACTGCTATCTTTTTTATTTCTCGTTACCTAAACGCTTGAAGGAATTCTGAGGTTTCAGGATGTCGTTTACCGTTTTAGTCTGCCCTGCCACATCTTCATTCAAGGACAACTTGATGTCTTGCGAGGAAGCACCTATTTTGAACTGATAGGTACCCGCTTCGACTACCCAAGCGTGCTGAGCCTCGTCGTAAGAGGCCAAGTCTGCGGCATCAACCTTCAGGGTCACAACATCTTTCTCGCCTGGCTTCAACAGCTTGGTCTTGGCAAAAGCCTTCAACTCCTTTTCCGGCTTGGCCAAGGTCTTGCTGCGCGGTGCCGACACGTAAAGCTGAACAATCTCCTTGCCCTCGTGCTTACCGGTATTGGTCACCTCGACCGTCAGCGTATAAGCATCGTTATCCTTCGCGATAGTGGGGGAGGCATAAGCGAAGGTCGTATAGGACAGTCCGTAGCCGAAGGGATAGGAAACCTGCTTCTTGTAGGTATCATAGTAGCGATAGCCCACGAAGATGTCTTCTTCGTAATTGGTATAATCCCAATCCTTCACTTCGCTCTTCTTGACGCCATGGTCGGTCAGGCTCAAGTTGTCCGCTTTGCCTTCGGCGGGGAAGTTCGTAGCCGACGGAACGTCAGCATATCGGCAAGGGAAGGTCATCGGCAACTTTCCGGAGGGGGCAGCCTTGCCGCTCAAGATGTCCGACACGCTGTTTCCACCCTCTTGTCCGGCCTGCCATGCCAACAGAATGGCATCCGGCAGATGCTTCCAGGAAGCCGTCTCGATGACTCCACCGATGTTGAGGACAACTACCACCTTCTTGCCTTGGGCATGAAACGCCCGGCAAGCATCTTCCAAGAGCTTCGTCTCGGCGGGGGTCAGGTTGAAATCTGCCAACGTGCGGTCAACAAATTCGCCCGAGGTTCTTCCCAACGTAATCAACGCTACGTCGGACTTGGTAGCCAAAGCCTTCAGCTCTTCGGCCGAAAAGGCGGGCTCTTCGGGACGGGGAACAGGCAGGAACGCCGATATATTATCTTTGGCCGGCTCACGCTTACGGTTAACCTCGGCTATGTAGTTTTCGTATTTAGCCTTCAGTTCGGAGTCCAAGACATAGCCGGCGTTTGTCAAGCCTTCCAGCAGGGAGACGGTATAGGCCCGATTCACGTTGCCCGACCCGGTTCCTCCGGCAATAAAGTCATACGAAGTACAGCCCAGCAAAGCAATCTTCTTCACCCCTTCGGCCAGAGGCAAAGCCTGCTTGTCGTTCTTCAGCAGCACCATGCCTTCGGTGGCCGAACGGCGTGTCACCTCGGCATGAGCCTTCAAGTCCGGCTTATTGGAATACTGATAGCCCTTGAAGCGGGGAGTTTCCAGAATCATCTCCAATATGCGCTTCACGTTTCTGTCCAATACGGCCTCATCCAGTTTGCCTGTTTTCAGCCCGTCGATAATCTGGTTGTACTGCTTATCGTGGCCCGGTTGCAACATATCATTGCCGGCTTCCATCTGTGCCACAGCGTCGGCACCACCAAACCAGTCGGTCATGACCATGCCCTTGAAGCCCCACTCGTCACGCAAAAGCGTGGTCAGCAACTCCTTGTTTTCCGAGGTATAGATGCCGTTCAAGTAGTTGTAGGACGACATCACGGTCCACGGATTCGCCTCGGTCACCACTTTTTCAAAACCCTTCAAATAGATTTCGCGCAGGGCCCGTTGGCTGACTTGTGCATCGTTGGACATACGGTTGCTCTCCTGATTGTTAACGGCAAAGTGCTTGATGGAAGTGCCCACGCCATTGCTCTGCACGCCACGCACGTATGCCGCGGCAATCTCGCCAGACACCACGGGGTCCTCGGAATAATACTCAAAGTTGCGTCCGCACAGCGGGTTGCGATGCGTGTTCAGTGCCGGAGCCAGCAGCACATCCGCTCCGTACTCCAGTACCTCGTTGCCGATGGCTTGGCCCACGTGTTCCACCAGCTCGGTGTCCCACGTCGATGCCAACAGGGTTCCAATGGGGAAGTGTGTGCAGTAATACGTAGCCTCATCGTTCTCGCGCGTGGCGGAAATACGAAGTCCGGCAGGACCATCGGCCAGCACCACCGCCGGAATGCCCAAACGGGGAATGGGATAGGTGGTTCCGGCTGCACCCGGCACAATGTTCTTTGTTTCGCCTATCACGGCGCTGTCGCCCGAGAAGCCTTCCATGCCGGTACCGATTACAAAATGCACCTTCTCCTCCTGTGTCATTGCTGCAATGACTTCGTCCAGCGAGGCCTTACCCAGCTGCGGAGCCGAAGGACCGCAGGCCATAAATGTTGTTGCTGCCATGGCAGCCATACTCAAGTGTTTTAGTTTCATCATAATGGTATTATATAAAGTGATTAATGTTCTAGTACATGCAGCAACAGAAAGCAACGTTCTGACAGAGGCAAAAGTACGTCTTATCCTCTAGAACACTTTTTCACTTTATGCAAATCGCTTGCAAGAAAGGCGTTATCCGCTTTTCAAATCGAACAAATGTTTTCGTTTTTGTGCAAAAGGGGGAAAATGGGAAGTCTTTTTTCTATTGATAATCGCTTGGATTGACCCCAAACTGCTTCTTGAAGCAGACTGAGAAATAAGATACTGTACCAAATCCGGTCAGCATCGCTACCTCTGAAACGTTGTTCTTGCCCTCTTTCAACAAACGGGCAGCCCGATTCAATTTATAGTTCTTAAAGAAGTTATTGGGGGTGTCTCCGGTCAAGCCCTTGATTTTATAATTGAACTTCGAACGGCTCATGCGCAATTCTTCGCACATGGTGTTCAGGTTCAAATCCAAATCGGCCAAGTGTTTTTCCATTAGCTGATAAAGTTCCTCCATAAAGGCACGGTCCTGTGCTGACAATTCTCCTTCCACCGGCTCTATCTGTACGTTCTCGTTCAACTGTTTCCGAATATTCTCACAGTTCTTCAGCTGAGACCGAACCAAGGCCTTCAGATATTCCGGGTCGAAAGGTTTAGTCACATAAGCATTTGCGCCCAGGTCCAGTCCTTCAATCTGCTCGTTTATCTGCGATTTCGCCGTAATCAGAATGAAAGGAATATGCGAATAGGCTACATCGTTCTTCATTGTCCGGCAAAAATCATAGCCCGACATTTCACCCATAATCACATCGCTAAGAATAATATCCGGTGCTATTCGCTCCATTTCCGCCAAAGCTGCTTCTGCGCTATATTTATTCTCTACCTGATAATCGTCGCAGAAAAGCGAGCGCAGATAGCGGGCCAATCGCGTATCATCATCTACAATCAAAATCTTTGGCTTTTGCGCAAGACGGTTCTCCTCATTCTGACGTTGCGCCTCCACAATCGTGTCATCATCCTTAAGAGTTGCGGTACCTACATTATATGCAAGCTGTTCGCTATCAATATGTTCATTCTCTCGATAAGCCTCTTCACCCGAAGGGATGACAAACAGGAATTGCACACCACCGTCTTGCACATTTTCCACCCGAATGTTTCCATGATGCAGTTGCACCAAGCGTTGTACGTAATAAAGTCCAATGCCTGTTCCCCAACCGTGCTGATGATTCTCATTCAACTCCTCAATCTGATAATATCGTTTAAACACTTCATTCAGCTTCTCTTCAGGAATGTGTTTGCCGTTATTGAATACTCCAATGCAGAGGTAATCAGACGCAACAATATGGGTGCAACCAAAATCCGTTTCAGCTTGTTGGGCCGAAATAACCGAAAATACGACCCGTATCACCCCATTATCCGGAGTGTGTTTCAGGGCATTGGTAAACAAGTTACTAAGTATTTTGTCCAATTTGTCATGGTCTAACCAAGTATAATATGGCTCGTCCAACCCTTTCCGTTCCAACGCGATGCTTCGCTCACGGGTCGATTCTTCGAATACATTTGCCCACAAGTTAATTTCGTGTACAGCGTCATACTGCCCAACCTTCAACCGCAATACATCATTCTCCAGCTGATTAAAGTCCAGCATTTGGTCGATAAGCTTCAACATCGAATTGATATTTTGCCGAACCATAGCCAATCTGCGGTGTACCACCTTCGGCAGCGAAGCATCATTATATAATGTAATGATAGGTCCGGCTATCATGGTCAGCGGATTACGGAATTCATGAGAGATATTGGCAAAGAAACTCATATTCATCTGATTGGTGCGTTGTTCACGCTCTTTGTCCGCATTGGCCAATTGCAGCGCCATCCGATTGGAGCGGATGCGAAGATAAAGCCAGTTGATATAAACAATCAACCCAATGACAAGGCCTGCATAAAGTATCCATGCCGGAATAGACAACCAAGGCGCAGGCAGAACTTTTACTGAAATGCTTTTCTCTTCTATTACACCGGCTCCGTATGACTGCATGGCACGTACGCGGAAACGATAGTCTCCGGCCGGCAGATTCGAATAAAACACACTGCGGTCGCTACTAGCCGGTATCCAGTTGCGGTCGAATCCCTCCATCATGTACTCATAAATATAAAGAGGCGCATCGCCAAAGTTGACGCCACCAAAATCTATTTCCAAGTCATTCTGATTATGGGCAAACACATATTTATCATCCCCCGCAGGGTTCAAAGCCTTACGCACAACGGACTCACTGTGCACATAGATTGTTCTAATATCCAAATTGGGTACGGTCTTTTGAAGCATAATCGACGGTAAGATGGACATGCAACCATCTCGGCCACCCAATACAATTTGCTCACCAAGAGAACAGATGCATTGCTGATTAAAGGAAGTTGGCGGACGCTTAAAATTCACTCTTATATTATATAAATAAGATGTGTAGTCGGAAGGAGAATAGGACATGATTCCCTTACGTGTCCCCATCCATAAAACACCATTCTTATCCTGCAATATACTCATGACATACTGGGTCGGGAGCGAAGAAACGGTATCTATCTTATTGTTAGCCAAACTCAAGCAGAATAATCCATAGCCATTACTCCCCAGCCATACATTCCCCGCCTTATCTTCGAATAGGCAAGTAGGCAACACGCTCAGTCCATGCTGCACACCCTCAATAGGCAATGTTTGCAATGCCCCACTATCTGCATCAAGCAGCACAAAGTTCAGTCCCTGCATCGCCAATAGGATTTTACCATCATTCAGTCTGAGCAACTTGCAATCTTTATTATATAAAGGATGGTCAATGGCTATAGAATCGACCTCTCCATCCTTGTGCATAACATACAACAACTTTTTATCTGTTGTAATATAACATCTTTCCTCATCTGCAACACAATCTCCCAATGTACACCAACCCCTAAAACTATGGTTTATCCGGAGTTTTTCTTCTCGGCACGTTGCGAAGGAAATCCGCGCATTGGTCAGAATCCATTGTCCAGTTGAGACCGGAACTATTTTCCGCAAAAATTGCCGATAATAAGGGCCTCCCACAAAAACGTCTTTTTGGGGAAACAACAATGTTTTACCGGATTGGTTGTCATAACAGAAAATATCCGTATTCGTTCCTCCCCATACAACCCCTACCTCATCATTGGCCAAAGTTGTTATATACTCTCCTTGAGTGGTGGTATATAATGATGCTTGATTTATGGCATTGACAGTCTCGTTCGTTTTACTGATAAAGCGAAAACTACCGTTATAGAAACCTACCCACAGATTATCGCCCATATCTCGATAGAAACATGATATCATGTCTGACATTGGGTCTAGATTGAGATCCTTATAGCGCACTAATTCATTAGATTTCAAACTATAACTAAACAAGCCATGCCTGTTACTCTTAAGTAATACGCCATCATTGGTGGGAAAAAGAATGTTAGGCAGAATTTGAGAACTCTTGTCCAAGCAATACTTTACCTCCTGCGTATTCATATCAATACAATAGATTGTACGATTCTGTGCAACCCATATCCGTTGCTTATCTTTTGCAGAAATTACCAAATTAGCCCAAGAGTCAAGAGAAAAATGTTTTTTCAGGACATATTGGTTATCATAATAGAAACTTTGCATCGGTTGAAACAACCAAAATCCTCCGTTATTATCTGTTTCTATTGAAAACTCTTCGCCTATGTGTTGCAGTTTAGGGACTAAGATGCCGTCCATCACCTCACATACCTCGTCGCCTGCATTTACCAATATTCGCCCATCTGTGGTTTCGGCTATGCCCTTTACATTATATATTTCTTTTCCAAGCAGTCGAATTGTGACAAACCTACCGAGACCTATATATTGGGACAGTCCATTGCTTGTGCCCACCCATATACAATCATGGCTATCCCTAAACAAACAATTAATCTCATTGCCGGAGATTGACAATGTGTCGCTACTATTATGAAAGAACTGATAGTATTGATACCCATCGTATAGATTGAGTCCGTAGGAAGTTCCAATCCAAATCATACTGCTTTTATCCATTACAAAAGCCGTAACATCATCCGAAGAAATCAAGTCGCTATATGCAGAACTACTTTTATCTGAAACATCGATAAAAGTAGTCGTCTGCCGTGTACAAGAAATGGCCAACAGGCAACAAGCCAATAGCTCGATAACGAATAATTGTTTTTTCATCTGCATAGATTTAACATTGCAAATATAAGCAAATTCATCATATTGAAAATGAAAATACCCTTGTATTTCAATAGGCTACGGACACTTCTCGCCGCGATTTAATCAAAAACAAAAACATTTGCATAAAAACAAAACAGGTTTTGGTAAATAATAAAAGTCGAATAATGTGAATGACAAGCACTTGCAAATGCAATGCCCTACTTTTGCTCACAGAAAACATCAACGTAGTTATCTCATAAAATTTAAGCTTATGAACACATTAAAGAAAGTATTAGTAGCCGGAACCTGTCTAACCCTAACAACAGCTTCTACCATGGCACAACAAAAACCCAATATCATTATATTCTATGTAGATGATATGGGATTTGGCGATTTATCGATTACCGGTGCTACCGGATATACGACCCCCAATATTGACAACCTGGCCAACGAGGGTATGTTCTTCACGCATTACTATGCATCTTCTGCAATCAGTACGGCATCGCGTGCAGGATTGATGACCGGTTGTTATGCCACCCGTGTAGGAGTACCCGGAGTATATATGACAGACCCAACCGTCGGTCTGAACCCCAATGAAGAAATTATTCCCGAACTATTGTCCAAACAAGGATACCGCACGGCTATGGTAGGTAAATGGCATTTAGGCATGACACCGGAATTTATGCCTATTGCCCAAGGATTTGATGAATTTTACGGACTGCCTTACAGTCACGACATTTGGCCTGTTGACTATGACGGCAATCCCATAACAGAGCAATCTCCCTTCAGCAGAAAGATGGCCTGCCCGACATTGACTCTCTACGAAGGAACTAAACCCGTAAAAGAAATCAAGACGCTCGATGATGCAGCTCAGCTGACGACGCTTTACACGGAGCGTGCCATACGTTTCATTCGAGAAAACAAGAAGAATCCGTTCCTGCTGTTCGTCACCCACAATATGCCGCACGTCCCATTGGCCGCTTCCGACAAATTCAAAGGGAAAAGTCAAGCCGGCCTGTATGGAGATGTAATGATGGAATTGGACTGGAGCGTCGGCGAGGTGATGAAATCACTCAAAGAAAACGATATCGACGATAACACATTGGTCATCTTCACCAGCGACAATGGGCCATGGCTTACCTTCGGGGATCACTCCGGAAGCGCAGGTTCTTTACGCGAAGGGAAACAGTGTTCGTTCGACGGAGGACAACGTGTTCCTTGCCTCATGCGCTGGAAAGGTGTGATACCGGAAGGAGTGGTAAATCCTCAGTTGATTTCGAACCTCGACATCCTGCCTACTTTGGCTGCCATCACCGGTGCAGAACTACCCAAAGCCAAGATTGACGGACTGAATATGCTGTCTCTTCTGAAAGGCAACGTCAGTGAATCTCCGCGCAAATATTTCTATTACATATATAGCATGAATCCACTGAAACCCATGCATAGCCTTGAAGGCATACGCGATGAGCGCTTCAAACTTGTATTTCCACACAAATACCTTACAGACAGCGGACAAGGTGTAAAGATAGGAAAAGGCGGACACCCGGGAGTACGCCAAGTGGCCGAGACAACCATGGCACTGTATGACTTACGCCAAGATGCGGGCGAACGCCGTAATGTAATCGACCTTTATCCCGAAGTTGTAGAAAGACTTCAGGCAGCAGCGGAAAAGATACGCCATGAGTTGGGAGACGACTTGCAAGGCATTGAAGCTACCGAACAACGTCCCGGTGGAGAAATTAGCAATAAATAATAACCATTTAAATAAACTTATATCATGAACAAGAAAAATCTTTTAGCAAACAATCTGTTGTTATTAACAGGACTGGTACCGGCTACAACCGTAGCACAAACTCAAGTAAATAACCATCCGGACAAGCCCAACATCATCTTTATCTTGGCTGATGATATCGGCTATGAGGCTTTTGGTTGCAATGGAGGTACGTCCTATCAGACTCCTTGCATCGATCAGATGGCAGAACAAGGGATGCTCTTTACGCAAGCATATTCACAACCATTGAGTGCTCCGACACGTGTACAGTTAATGACCGGAAAGTACAATTTCCGTAATTATGAAGGATTCGGCGTAATGAGTCCGAGTACAGAGACATTCGGCGACTTAATGAAAGATGCCGGTTACATCACAGGAATCACGGGTAAGTGGCAGCAGCACGGAAATGCCGGACAAATCAAGTTAGCCGGCAAAGTAGGTTCATTGCCGAAGGAAGTGGGATTCAACCACTACTTCGTATGGCACACGACCTTCCCGCAAATGGCAATTCCCGACACGTTCAAGACTCGCAACGAGATGCTGTTCATTACAGAAACTACACAACGCGAAAGCCGTTACAAGGACCCTGTAATCCTCAGCGAAGATGGCAAGTTTACCTATCACGACCAATACGGTCCGGATTTGTTCCTCCGTTGGGCCGAGAACTTCATTGATGAAAACAAGGATAAGTCTCGTCCTTTCTTCCTTTACTATCCGATGGTGCTGATGCATGACCCATTCCAAGCCACTCCCAACAGCAAAGACTGGGAAACTTCGAATTGGAAGGATGCAAGTGATCCCAAATACTTCGGAGACATGATGACCTATATGGACAACATCATAGGCCGCGTAATAAAGAAGGTGGAAGAAGCCGGCATTGCAGACAATACCTTGATTATATTCACCGGAGACAACGGCACTAACCGCAAGATTGTTTCGACATGGAACGGACAACAGATACGTGGCGACAAGGGTTCTCCGAAAGAATGGGGTATACACGTTCCGTTCGTTGCATACTGGAAAGGACACATCAAAGCCGGTTCTGTGAACGAAAACATGGTTGATTTTACCGACTTACTTCCCACTTTCCTTGAAGCATCTGGCTCGAAGGTTCCCAATGGTTTCAAATGTGATGGTTTGAGCTTCTACAACCAACTCTTAGGCAAAGAAGATGCACAGAAACGTGATTGGAGCTTTGGATATTATGATGCCCAATGGACTGAAAACTTTAGCAAGGCCGTATGGATTCAAGACTCTTCGCACACATGGAAGCTCTATCAAGATGGCAAGTTCTACAATCTGAAGAATGACCCCAATGAAACATCACCGCTCCGTGATGAGGATTTGACCAAGCAAGAAAAGAGCATTAAGAAGCGTTTGGCAAACCAAATCGAACAGATTCTTAACAGCTGATACGAATAATTATCAAGGGAGGGAGAACTCGAAAATATCCCTCCCTACATACACACATAAACCAATAAAAAAAAATAAATATGAAAAATACATTCGCTTTAGTTAGTATATTAATGCTAAGCACCAATATATTGGCGACCAATGTAGATGTAGCCGAGACTGATACCTTGAAAAACAAGAAGGCGGCAGTTGTATCGAACCAAAGTGACCAACGAAACGTCATGCTCAACGCCGAGGACAATACAAGTCCGCGCGAAATAAACATCGGCTTGCCAGGTTCCACGTGGGGCATCAACATTTTGGAAGACGACCTTCCCGTGGTTTATCGCGGTTATCCGGAATATCCGAACAAGACATGGCGCGGCTCGGTAGGACTAAGCAGCAACGGTCTGTTACAGATGAATGACATTGCCTATACTCTGGGTGATGTTGGCTATGCCGTAAACTCCTACTCAATGAAGGGCACCAAAAAATTCAAGCTCAAAGGTAAGCTTACAACCAATACGTTCGGATGGCTTCAGGGAGATATCAATGTTTCTGGTCCTATCTCAAAAAATGGATGGACATATACAGCCGGTGCCTTCCTCAACTTCGACCCCGGAACAACCGACCTTGCAGCAAACAAGTACGCTGACGAGACCAAAATTGTGCGGTTAGGACTAACGAAGTATTTCGCTAAGAATCGAGGACAAATCAACTTCTTATATAAGTTCAGCGACTCCTTCAGTTTTGGAGACTATGCAGTCTTTCAGTATGAAGAGGGCGGCAAGGTGAGCGAGATTGACGGATTTAAGATTGGCCGCGACTCCTATGTCCTCAATACAGGTAAAATACGTATGCTGGATATGGTCACCGGCGAATATTATTGGGCCGGGACAGATGGCAGCAATTCCAAGGTAACCGCCCACAATATCGACATTAATGGTAACTACTTATTCAATAGTGGTTGGAACTTTAAATATTCATCCCGTCTGCACCTTGCCAAAGCCGGATTGTTGGGCCTCAGCCCTACAAGCATTACGACTGTCACCGCAGAGGATGGTTATACCACAGCCGATGGAAAAGCTTATTCGGGTATGGTAGGCGGTGTTTTGGCCCAAGGTTTCAACGACGCTCCCATCACTGAGTTTCAGACACGCTTGTCCTTGAACAAACAAATCAACTCACACAATGTCACTGTAGGATTGCTCGAACAGTTCCGCCACAGCACGTTTGCCAACGGCCGTGTGCTCTATTATCAAACAGTGGAGCCCCAGCCTGAGATACTTTATCTTTCCGGGAAAAGTGATGAATATGGATTCTACAATTATAATAGCGGCGCAGCCTATCACAAAGGAAATGAAAACAAGTTCAGCATCTATGCTGGTGACAAGTGGCAAGTCAACAAGAACCTCAACATTGACTTCGGATTGCATCTGCGTTGGCGTATGCTGAATGGTGAATATACCCTTACGAACCGTTCCGCAGGTTTCACTCTGGCCAATGCGGAGATTTCAAAAGTTAAGGATAGCTACTACAACATTGGAGGCTATCTGAATGCCCGATATAACCTGAATCGCAACTTCGGCTTAATGGCAAATGTTCTTTATGGTGAAGATAACGGAGGCTTGGAGAACTATAACACCAAATTCTTGCCTAACATGAAGAAAAGCAAAAGCCCGATGGGAGCTGTCGGTATATTCTGGAACAACAAGTATATCCAATTGGTGTCGCAGCTGTCGGTGCTCAGCAAAACGAACAATCTGAAACGCTTCAACATGGTAGACCCTGACAACTCCAGCAATGTGGACAATGTACAAGTATATTACAAGATTCAAACGATAGGATGGACCACAGACTTTGTATTGACCCCGTTCAAAGGATTCAAGTTGCACTATTTGCTTACCATACAAAACCCGCAGTATAAGGACTTCAGTTTTGAGGCATTCAACACTTCCTATAACTACAGCAACAAAAATGTTCTAAGTATCTCCAAGGTGCTCATGGAAATAGACCCAAGCTACAGTTTCGGCAAACGCCAGCAATGGCGTGTTTGGGCAAGCTTCCGCTATTACAGCAAGCAGTTTGCCAACCTGACGAACGTGCTCTACTTCGCACCGCATTGGGAAACCTTTGGCGGCGTGGATTATAAGCTGAACAAGCATATCAACTTCAGTGCCCAGGTGGTCAACTTCCTCAACCAACGCGGAGCCAAGGGAAGCATCAACGGAGCTGAACTGATTACGGACCCGACTCCCTATTATGGAGAAGTCATGACCGGCTCATACATCATGCCTCTGTCTGGAAGACTTACAGTATCCATAAACTTCTAATCTCTACAACAGGAATACATCTATCAGCAAGAATTAATAACAGATGTGTACCCAAAGCTAGAATTTGCCAAGCTTTGGGTACGCTTCAGAGAAAACAACCTTAAAAAAATCTACCATGACTACTTTTTCCCCCTTTGCCCGTCCGTTATATGTGATGCTGAAACCGGTAGGAGCACGCTGCAACCTGGCTTGCAACTATTGCTACTACCTAGAGAAATCCAAACTCTATCAGGACAACCCTAAGCATACCTTAAGTGAGGAACTGCTTGAAAAATTCATTGAACAGTACATCAACTCACAAACCACGCCACAAGTGCTTTTCACATGGCATGGTGGCGAAACGCTGATGCGCCCTATCTCCTTTTATCAGAAAGCCATGGAGCTGCAACGTAAGTATGCCAAAGGACGTACCATCGACAATTGCATACAAACCAATGGTACTTTACTGACCGATGAATGGTGCCGTTTCTTCAAGCAGAACAATTGGTTGGTAGGAGTATCAATTGACGGACCGCAGGATTTCCATGACGAATATCGCAAGGATAAACAAGGGCGTCCTTCATTCGTAAAAGTAATGCAAGGAATCAATCTCCTCAACAAACATCAAGTGGAATGGAACGCATTGGCCGTTGTGAACGACTTCAATGCCGACTATCCGTTGGAGTTCTACCATTTCTTTAAGGAGATAGGGTGCAGATACATCCAATTCAGCCCCATTGTTGAGCGCATCCATCAGCATAACGACGGACGACACTTGGCTGCTGTAGAAGAAGCCGAAGGCGAAAAGCTGGCCGACTTCTCCATCACCGCCGAACAATGGGGAAACTTTCTCTGTACCATCTTCGATGAATGGGTCAGAAATGATGTAGGCCAATATTACGTTCAGCTATTCGATGCCACGCTTGCCAATTGGGTGGGAGAACAACCGGGTATCTGCACCCTTGCCAAGACTTGCGGACACGCAGGAGTCATGGAGTTCAATGGTGATGTTTATACTTGTGATCACTTTGTTTTTCCGCAATACAAGCTAGGCAACATACATACACAGACACTTGTTGAAATGATGTACAGCAAAAAACAACAAGACTTCGGTCAAGCCAAGCAGAGCACTCTGCCCACCCAGTGCAAAGAATGCCCTTATCTGTTTGCTTGCAATGGAGAATGTCCCAAAAACCGCTTCTGCAAAACAGCTTCCGGAGAGCCGGGATTGAACTACCTATGCCACGGATATTATCGTTTCTTTGACCACGTAGCTCCCTACATGGACTACATGAAACGAGAACTGATGGCGCAACGTCCACCTGCCAACATCATGGAGGCTATCCGAAAGAGGCTCATTCACCAATGACCGCCCCACACACCGCATCCTGAAAAGCACGTGCTTCGCGACCGGATAGCGTATTCTGGTTCATGATGGCAAAGGCTATCAAGTGTCCGTTGGCGGCACGAAGGTATCCGGCAAGGCAACTGATTCCGGTGTAAGTGCCCGTCTTGGCATGTACATTGCCGTAGCCACGGGTGCCGCGAGGCATCCGATACTTCAGTGTACCATCCACACCGGCTATGGGCAGGGCTTTGTAGAGTTTCTGGAACACGTCGGTGCGCGAGTAGGCAAAGCGCAAAAAGGCTACCAACAGGTCGGGGGACACATAGTCGTAGTGGGAGAGACCGCAACCGTCGGCCAAACGATAGCGGTCGGGGTCGTAACCAAGCTTCTCTATCAAGTTGCAGATGGCGTCAAGGCCATCTTTGGCGGTGATGTGTCGGCCTCCGGTGGTCTGTCGGCCCACGCGCCACAGCATGGCTTCGGCACTGAGGTTGTCGCTCTCCTTCAGCGCCTGCTTCAGCACGTCCTGCACCGGAGTTTCATAGACCGCCACACGGTGGGCAGTGCTGTCGGCACGCCATTCGCCAAAGGCATACGGGAAGGTGCCTGCAATGCCTCGCGCCTGCAAGCGTTCTGCAAAGGTATGCATGAAGAAGTCCTGCGAAGAGTAAATGTTGACCGTACCCATCTGTTTGCTGCTGACGTTGCCCGTAACGATAAGGTTGTTGCCGTTTGTCAACCAGTCGCGCGACACGCGGAAGCGTCCGGCAGCAGGAGTGCGCGACTGCGTCCGGTTGGTCAGGGTGTAATAGGAAGAAAGTGGATGAAGGGCAAGACGAGCCGAATCGCCCGATACGCCCGGCGTAGCAACCACCGTCACTACACCCTTTTCCAGCATCAGTGGAGAAAGGTAAGGCTGAAAGGCATCGGGCGTATCGTCCCACAACCAACCGCTACCCCAGTACAAGGAGTCTTTGGCCGAAACGTCGCCATACACCTTCCCTTGAAGGACGGAGAAAGGCAGACGTGCCACGGCACCGACCAGCGAATCCAAAGCTTCCTCACTGAATTCGGGATCGAATCCACCTATTATATATAGGTCACCGCGCAAGGTATCTTGTTCGATGTTTCCCTTATACCATACTTCCGTACGAAACGGTTCATCGGCCTCGGGCAATGACAAAGCAGTAATCGTAGTCAGCAGCTTCATTGTTGAGGCCGGTCGCGAAAGTTTGTCGGCTTGATAGGCATAGAGCGTCTTACTCTCCGTCAGATCATAGACAGATATGCCCACGTTGGAGCCTTCGGGTAGCTTGTATTTTATCAGCGTGTCTATGCGTGCCCCGAGGGCCATACGCCCCTCTCCCATCCCTTGTGCAAACAAGGATGAGACGCAAACGGACAAAAACAAACTGAATAAGAACTTTAGCATTTAAATATTTTAGATTTCACCATCCTATCATCTCACCATTTTATAATCTTACCATCCCACCCA
>JAUNJD010000069.1 GCA_030523205.1 Bacteroides sp. | reverse complement strand
GAAGGTGTTTTTGCCCCGTACGAAAGCGGAAAAAGTTGCGGAAACGGCACAAAAAATGCAGCCGCTTCACAGCGACTGCATCCCTAACTTTAGTATTATGGTAGACAAAAACGAATTTTCTTAGAATTCGAAACCTTTCTGCCCTGTGTCCTCCGGACGTGCGGGGGTGTCGGGCTGGCTGTCGGTGTCTATCTCCAGGTTGACACCGAAGTTTCTCACTATCTCCTTATAGTCGAAGCATAGGGCTTGCTCGATGCTGGAGGTAGAGCGGTACTCGTGGCCGCCGGTCTCGGTATCGACAAGCTTCTTCACCTCCTGCCCTTTCTGGATGTTCTTGAAGCGGACGGCGTTCTGCACGCCCATGTACTCCTTGGAGTTCTCCAAGTAATACTTCAAAGATTCGGTGGGCAGGGCGTTGTCGCCTACTTGCTTGGCGAATTTCTTATAGAGCATGAAGACGCGGGTCTTGCGCATCTTCAGGATGGGCTGTGGTGTGGGGAATATCATTTCGTTCTTCACGATGTTGCTCTTGAACTTCTTCACGTAGTCGATGCGGTAGTCTGACTCGTTGAAGATTTCACCGTCTTGCAACAGGTAGCTGACGACATTCCAGAAGTTGGCCAGTTCGTTGTTGCTCTTGCATTCTTGGTTCTGCCGGATGATGCCGTTCACGGTGATGTCGAAAAGGTCTTTGTAAGAGAATGGCACATCGAGCACGCTTTCCATGGTGCGGAAGGCAGCCAAGGGAATGACCCAGTTGCGCTGAATGCGGTCCTCGATGTTCTCGTGCTCCAGCCGGGCGTTGAGGTCGGCCATGCACTGGCGGTATTGGTTGGAGAAGTCTGCTTCCATCTTGCCCCGATGTCGAAGAAGTTGGAGGGTGAGGTGTGATAGACCCATGTCGCGCACGGCCTTGCAGTCGTCGAAAGCTTTCTTCTCTTCGCTGCTGAAGGTGGTCTTGTTGAAGGTGAGGTATATCAGTCGGGAGAACAGGGCGATGTCGATAGTGGGCATCTCCTGTCCGGAGAGAATGACACCACAATTCACGGCTGTCAGTTCTCGCTTCTTGTCTCTGTCCATGTTCATGCGGCTGCGCCCTGCCCCATCCCACAAGCCTTTCAGGAACTCGCGCTTGTCGATGTCGATGGTGTTCTTATACTCGTCAATGTGGACAAGGGCGTTGGCGCATTGGGCTACGGTGTCGCTCATGGCGGCGATGGTGGAGTTCTGAATGTTGGGCGGGGTGTTCTTGATGATGAAGAACGACATGAGGCTGTGACCTAACTCTGACTTATCGCTGCCTTTGGGGCCGAATAGGTTGAGAATGGGGAAACTCTTTGTCTGGCCGACAATGATATCCCGAAAGAGGGAGGCGATAAGGAAGCAGATGCCGACCTTGGCGTTGTCACCAAAAACGGTGATTAGCTTCTCGGCGTAATCGTGTAACGACACAGCGGAAAAGTTGGTGTGGACAAACTTCCGCTCGAACTGGAAGAGGTTCACATCGTCTCGGTAAATAAGGCTGCTGCCCGGTAGGTAGAAGTTTCCGGATTTCAGCCGGACGATGCCGTATTCATCGGTCGGATGCCATTCGGTATCGAAGCAGCCATTGCCGAAGGCGAAGAAGCCTTGTCGCTGCCAGCCTAATTGGGTGATTTCGGATGCGGTTTCGGTCTGTTCGTACAGGAACATCTTGAGCTTGGTCAGTTCTTTCTCGGTGGCCTGCCAAACGTAGTTGCCAAGTCCTTCGACTTTCTGCTTGAACTTGGCCAATGATACTAAATCTTCTTGTTTCATTTCAATAATCTCCTCTTGTTTATTCTGGTTCTTAATTCGATATAATCGTTTGGGTAAAAGGTTGTCTTTGATGTGAAAGAGCGGTGTCATGGTGAAGTTGCTCCACTGCGTGGTTTTCCCGCTTTCGCTTGGCATGGAATAGTATGAGTTGTTATCCTCATAGAAGTTGTACTTCTGATAGAAGTCTCGGTCTATTTTCTTGCTCTCGCTGATGATGTGCTTGGCCTTCTCCAGCTTCTTGGCGCGGTTTATGTAGCCCGTCCAGGCCTTGCCGTCCTTGTAGAATTCTTGAAGCTGCTTCAGGTACATGGACTCCTTGACTTCATCCTTCAGCATGATGACCATTCCGGCCACGGTCTCGATGGCTTTCGACCGGGCTTCGGTGGTGTCGGCTTCTTGGAATATGTAACGAGCATACCAAAGGATGAAGTCTTCTTCTTTGAGTTCGTCCAGCTTCTGACGGGTGGTGCAGTAGGTGTCGGGGTCGTTCTTGCTCTGGGCTTCGCCAAGGGGAATCTCCTTGACGCTGACGGAGAAACCGCACTTCAGGGCGAGTTGGCCGTTGCGCATGGCGTTGCGTGTACCGGCACCTAGCTTCTCCCCTGCCTTGGGTGGGTCGGCATCGGGTAGGATGCACAGGCGGGTAGCGTACTTCTTCAGCTGCTCCAGCTGGTGCTCGGTCCAGTCACCTCCTAGTGGGGCGACGGCGTTGTTCACGCGGATGCGGTGCAGGCGCATGGCGTCGGGTGCTCCTTCGGTCAGATAGAACTTGTCTTCTTTGGCGGCTTGGCGCACGGCGATGTCGATGCCGAAAACGGATTCTTTCTTTTGGTAGATGTCGCTCTCGGAGGAATTGAGGTACTTGGCGGCTTCCTTGTCGCCGGAGAGGTCTCGGGCGGTGAAGCCGATGACGCGCCGGAACTTGTCACGGATGGGTATCATCACGCGATTGCGGTAGAAGTCATAGGGCTTCTCTTCGCGGCCACGCTTCAACAGGCCAATCTCTACAAGCAGGTCGATGGAGAGGCTTTCGTGGCGGGCGAAGTCCACAAGGTCGTTCCACGAGTTGGGAGCGAAACCGATGCCCATTTCTTCGGCCAGCTCTGCGCCCCACCGTCCTTTGATGTAGTCGGCGGCTGCTTTGGCTTCGGGCTTTTTCAGGTTGGCGCGGAAATGGTCGGCGCATCGTTGGTTGGCAATGTACATGCTCTCCTTCTTCATGCGCTTCTGCTCCTGTTCGGGGGTCAGTCTCTCCTCCTCCACCGTGATGCCGTAGCGTTTGCCCAGCGTCTTCACGGCTTCGGGGTAGTTCATGGTGTCATGCTCCATCAGGAAGCCGAAGACGTTGCCGCCTTTGCCGCAGCCGAAGCAGTGCCATGTGCCACGTGCTGGCGACACGATGAAGGAGGGTGTTTTTTCTTGGTGGAAGGGGCAACAGGCTTGGTAGATGCTGCCTTTCTTCTTCAGTTCGACGTAGCCGGACACGACGTCCACGATGTCCGCTCGGTCGGCTATCTGTTCAATGATTCTTTCGTCTATCATAATATGTATAGTGTTAGGGCTATCTTTTCAGAATGTGTGTTCCTTCCAGGTAGTAGGATGCTGTCCGGTCCACGCTGTACATCTCGTGCATGGCGGTGCAGAGGCACTTGATAAATAGGTCGTAGTTCTCGGGCGCAACATTGTCCGTGATGCTGTACGTGCCGCCACGTGGAAGGGAGAGGAGCATCAGGAATACACGGTTGTAGTATTCCCGAAGCTTCTCCCAACCGATGGCTTCGGCGGTGGGCTGAATCCATCGGTTGTCGGCAGGGATGTATGGGGTGAGGTCCATGGCGGTGACAAATATGGAAAATCCTTGGCTAGCGGGTAAGGACAGATTTTCCCAATGTCGCGGTCAGCCCTTTCATCAGCATATTGGCCACTGCCGCATTGAAAGTGCCGTCGTGGGTATTAATGTCGGGAACACCCTCCACATGGACGACGAACGATTTGCCGGGGCGGTGGTCCCATTCGAGGTCGAATGCAAGGTGTCCTTTCTGTTCGCCCTTGATTTCAACGTGAACCTTCTCCACGACTGGGCCAAGCTGTTCAGCCTTGTACCACCAGCCTTCTTGTTTGGGCTTGGTGCGGACTTCATAGCGCTTGTGCTTTTGGCCGTGAATTTTTACTAAGTCGATGCTGGTGATGATGCCGATTTCGTTAGTGCGCAGGATGCGCACTTGATCTCCTGTTGTCATTGTTGTATGGGGTTTTATGACGGTTGCAATTTTTGCAACGGTCGGGGTTAATATGGAATTATGTCATTGTTTCGAAGGCCAAGATTATTGCTCGTAATCTCGACAATCAATTTATTTAATTCGCGCAAGGCTTCCATGTAGGCTTCACGAAAACGCTTGGTGTCAATTTCCTCGCAGTTGCGCACAAAGAAAATGGATTGGTACCTGTATTCGATTCTTATGCTTTTGGAACTGACTACAAGCGCTGTGAATGTCGTATCGGTAAAGGTTCGATTGACATTCAGAATGTAATAGAAAGTGTTGAGTTCAACACATTTGAAGCTACAATTCTGCACCCATTCGCCATGAAATATCTGTAAGGCACGCATAACTTTGTCTTTCTCTTCGTCAGATTCGTAGTTAATCATGTCGATTAGCTCTGGATTGAAATCGGGTATGTTCATGACTACACCTCCTTACATAAAATACGTTGCGGAATACCACCCACTGTCTTGACCGTCGAAATCGACATTGACACACATTTCACCACCCAGCAGCAACGGTGTATCGCAGGTGATAGTGCCTCGCCGCCCGGTGTTGGGGTCGAAGACTTGATAGCCGGTCGTCATTTTGGATAATTGGACTTTCATTTTTTCGGAGGTGTAGATTTTGATTTTTTTGCCGACACGCTCATAGCCTAAGAGGCCTGTTTCCGTGAGGTCGGCTGTCGAAAGTGCTAATTTCTCCGCCTTCTGACGGTCGTACACTTGGATTGTTTCTATTTGCTGGACGGTCACGTCCGGGAATTGCTTTTGGAATATCTGTTTTGATAACATGGTGGTTTTTTTTAGTTATTTCCTTTTTACTAATTTCAACTGAGCATTCTTTCGATAGAGGGCGTTGTACTCGCTATCGCAAAGAATGGTATCGTATATCTGTTCATAACTATATTGGGGCATCTGCTCCGCTATCTGCGGAATAGTCAGACCTACCTTGATAAGCTCGACGGTTTTGTCTCGCGGGAGTTCTACAACCAGATAGGGGCCGTCCTTATAAGATGGCTTCCTGTCTTGCTTCTTCTTCTCGCTCTCAAATTTGATCCAGTCGGCGCTGATGGAACAGCCTTTAAGCGAATTAAAGCCCCACTTGTATATCAAGCGGTAAACAGTGTTCCGGTCGCAATTAATGACTGTGGCTATCTGCCTTGCTGTCATGCCCCACTCCACCATCTGCTTAAGCTGCTCTTTCATGCCGATGAACTTCTGCGCTTCCTCGGAATTGCAGCTGCCAATAGGCCGACCAAGCAGTACGCCCATTTTCATGCGCTGCCTCAGTCCTTCGCGTGTGCGCTGCCTAATCATCTGCCTTTCTATCTCGGCGGACAGCCCGAAGGCGAATGCCAACACCTTGCTTTGAATGTCGTCGCCCAACGTGAACCTGTCCTTAACGGTGTGGATGATGCACCCTCGCTCCATGCAGAAGTGAAGGATGTCCATCACCATGTACAAGTCACGGCCAAGGCGGCTGATTTCGCTCGATATGATAATGTCGCCTTTTTGCACGATCTTCAATAGCGGGCCAAGGTTTCGCTTGTCCGGGTCTTTCCCTCCGGACACTCCTTCATCAGAGATGTACTTGTCGATATTCCAGCCTTTTTCAGCTGCGAAACCATCAACGCCCTGCTTTTGGGCGTTAACGTCTTGTTCGTCAGAACTTACTCTAAGATAACCGTATATCATATCAATTTTCTTATTAGAAAGACGGCTTTATAGCCATAATGTTTTCTGATTATCTCCTCCATGGAGAAAGATCCAATCTCTTTAGGATAAAGATTGGCTAAACGGCCTTCGAGCTTATTCAAGTCGATGATTAGACGACCTGTCCTTGCGGTTTCCTCACCATCGTGTATGTCTGCGGGATTTATGTCCGGTATGTATCGGCTGAATAGCTTGGCCACTTTTTGATGCTCGTGTGGCTTAAAATGGTCGGTGATCATGTCTGCTGAATTTTATCGGTTAAACCATAGATTTTGTTCACGACTTCGGAGAAAAGTCGATTAGTGTCGAAGTTCTCTGGGCGTTCGATGGTGACGTCAACCTGGTCTTCTTCATTCTCGCCCTTGAAGGCTAGTCTCGGCTCGATGCGGACGGGGAGCTTGCGTTGTGCAATCTCATGCTGCAGTGCCTCGTATAGAGGACGGTGCAGGGTTAAGCGAGTTCTAATCATTGTGCGCCTCCTTTTTTGATTGTACATTGTTCGCCACCGGCATCGACATACGTCCAGCCTGCGATTTCCGAGTATGGTATGGAGCGGCCGAAGTGGTCGTCTCTCGCCAAGGTGAACACTAACCAACCTCTGTCATCCACTTGCCCAGTCGTATAACAGACGAAGGACCTGTATTCTTCTGTCACGAGCATGACTTTTCTATTTTTGTCCACTGACTTCAGTTCCCTTGGGTCCTGGAGCGTGTACAGACTGTTTCTGTAGGCGACTTTCATTCCGGCGGAGCTCATAACTGTCCTCCTTCCTCCGCAGCTACCAGGTGCTGCTGCATCAGGTCGGGCAAGGCTTCCAGTAGCCGCTCGGCACATTTGGGCGTGAGGCCGTGGCAAGCCAGCGTGATGGAGCTGTAGTCCTGGTCCACGTTGCGCACGCTTGTCACTTCAACGCACGACAGCGCATCAATGGCATCGACGAACGCCATGCGCTCCTTCAGCGAGAAGCCGCAGTTGATTAGGATGGTTCCCGATACGCGGGGACGCTGCATCCACAGACGGAACCGTCCGTCCGGTGTGGAGATAGAGGCAAAGCCTCGTGTTTTGATTTCGTTCATATTTTCGTCTGTTTTTGTATGGTAAATAATCGCTGCCCCACATGGCGGAATCGAACCGCCGTCGCCTTAGGCTTTACAGTACCGGCTACCATTCCGGCGTAGTGTGGGATGAAGTGGCTGCACTGCCCTCACGGGTCGTACAGCCTGAAGTTTCAAACATCTAATCAAAACCTGTTATGAAGATTACTTAGTCATGCCAATCGACGAATGACCGCTTCCGTCTGGAAGGTACGACGGCAGCGATATCGGCACCATTGTTCCGACAAGTGGCACTCACCATAGGTGAAAATGCCTATCAGAATGGCGGCACCGGCTGCACGCTTCAAAGGTGAGAGGTCGAAGCTTATGCCGAAGGTGGTGCAGAACCACCAGGCAGAAAGCTCGTTTATCTTACCTATATGAAGCTTCTGATAGATGCCTCGCAGAATGTTGTCAACGGTGTAGCGAGATATGCCCAAGTCGTTGGCAACTTCTTTCTGGCTTGCGCCCCAAGCTATTCTCTCCGCAATCTGCGATTCACGGGGTGAGAGAGTGACGCGCGCATTCATGACTCTTGCTGTGAAGAGAAGATTTCCCATACGTCCGTGATGCCGTACTGCTGGAATAGAGCTGTTATGCCCTCGTAGCAGGACATGGTGATGTTGGGGATGCCTTTATTCAGGATGTTGGAGAAGTAGGATTGGCCGGTGATGCCAATCACCGCCATAAGCTTTGCCTTGAACTCCTGCTTCTTGCCAATGGGCACTTGCAAGAAGCCTTTCCGGAAGCAATAGCGCTTTTTCGCTATTGCATTTGTTTCGATTTTATTGTACATTTGTTTCGATGATTTTGAAATGTTATGCAAATATGGGTGAATTTTCGTTTGAATCAAAATGTTCATGTTTGAAATATCGCCTATTAAACAATTATTAACCATAGTACAATGACGAAGGAAGAAAAAGATATAAAGACAGACACCCATCTTAGAATACTTCAGGTATGTGATGCCATGGGATTATCACAGCGTGAGTTCTCTAGGCGGATGGGGAGAGGAACTTCTTACGTCAAACAGTTAAGGCATATAACATCTGATGTGCTGCACGAAATTTCGCTCGCTTTCCCTGAGATAAATATCCTATGGATAATCAACGGAGAGGGTGAAATGTTTAATGCTGTTTCCCCCGAAGGTTCTGATATGGGCTACATCCGACGACTCAAAGAAGAAATTGAAGAGTTAAAAAAAAGAAATGAGGCTCTGCACGAGCAAGTAATCCGGTTAAAATTAGAGATGGAGAAGTTGAAAGGATATAAAAACGTAGATGAACGGGTGGACTTTGCGGCAGATGCGGATATCACGAAATAGAATCCAACAAAACAGTAAAAATGACATCAATATATTAACCGATAGAAATCATACAGAAATAGACCGAAACAGACAGATTCGATTTTCAGAAACAGAGACAAAATTCTAATAATCAACACATTAAATGCTTACCGAAGGGAAAGAGGTCCCGCTACCCCGACGATAAAAAATCAAGGAGTTACGTTTCGCGTAGCTCCTTTTTTTATGTGCTTTTTTATTTTAATATAGTTTTTTGAACCAACAAATTGGTTAAGTTGGTACGAATTGGTATATTACTTTAAGGGTTGGACAAATCACTCCTTACTATCTATATATATCATCATTATACTCATCCTCATTTTTCTGTGGCTCGGTTAATGTCCATTGGAAATTGTAAGATTTTCCACTGAATTTTATATGAATATTCAATTTGTCACATTCCCTATATTTTATCAATGTATATCCCCAAACTGAATTACCCGGAAACAAAGTCTCCCTTAAAAGATAATGGTCTTTCTCAGAATCCACGAAACGTTCCTTTATCGCTGAATAGCGGGCAATATCCTCAAAATCCTGCCTCATGCGTTCGTCTTTGGTTATATTGTCTGTAATATCTATCCTACTCTTATATCCGGTATTGTCAGAATATGAAACAGAAGAAGTTGGTTGATTTGAGAAGGATTGCAAACTCGCTCCAAAAGCAGAAAATGCCTCTGCCATTTCTATTCGTCTTTTTGCCTTCCGAGAATATTCATCATAAGACAATGAGGGAGCTTCCTTTGCTGCATTGCCGTTCTTCTTACAAAATATATATTCTCCTATTATGTCCGATGGAACGAACTCTTGCCTATTGTTCGATTTGTTCGTTATGGATAAGATTACTTTATAGTAATGTCCATATTGCCTAATTTCATCGAGTGAAGCTATAACCTGCACAGTTCCATCCTCCACAACCTTGTAGAGTTCACCTTTCTTATAAAACTCGTCAATAATAATACTGTCACCTTGTGAGTAAAGACTAGAGCAACAGAGCGTCATAAAAAACATTATTACCGTAGATTTCATATTCCTCAAGATTGATAACAAGTTACTTCTTCTTTTTCCTCATCTTTTTACTTCTTGCCATTCGGCTGTATCTATGTTGTAGCGATACATTTTACCCGTCCAGCTATCTACTCTCCTTATTCCCTTATCAAAGTATGTATATCTCCGGCTCTGTGCATACAGAAACCCCAAGACAGCAATTATGATTAATATCGCTACCTTATAGGCAATAGAAAATTCCTTTTTACGTTCCATAATAAAATCTTTTTGGAGGAGCACTAATTAACAATAACATCCCAACTCGTCAAACTTTTCTCAAAAAATATCAGATTAAGACCCTCTGTGCTACTGTACAGCGGACTTGCCACCTTTGCTATTTTACCACAGAGCCACCTTACCGCCCGCTCCCAAGTCAAGCGTGGCCGTCGCTATGCCCAATGCCTTGAACACACGGCTCATCGTGGGGATGGTAATGCTGTAGCCCCTTTCGATTCGGGAAATCTGTGCTTTTTTCACGCCTACCCGCTCGCCAAGTTCCTCCTGCGTCAGGTTCTGCTTCAAGCGAGCCGCCTTCACGGCCTCACCGATGCGGTAGGCGTGAAGAGCCTCCGATACTTTCCTTTCGTGTTCATCCCTTTCAGGAGTTCCCACTTTCCCCAGAAGTTTATCCTTAACCTCGTCCAAGCTATAGAGCTTCATATCTCCTATCTGTTCCATACCTTACTTTTTTTGAGTTCAAAATATTTTTTCATCAGAATCTCAGCTCTGGCTATCTCCTTCCTCGGTGTCTTTTGGGCTTTCTTTATAATCCCATGAGTCGCTACCACCAAAGTTTGCCTCTCTGTATCCCAAAAAGCAAACAGCCGATATGCAACCCCATTGTAGAGAGTGCGAAATTCCCATATTTCAGAATTTTCCAGTTTCTTGAAAAGTTCACTGTTCTTCTCTCCTCCGGCCACTCTGTCGATATTGTACAATATCTTCTTATATGCCTGCATCGGCAAGCCTTGAAGGAAGTCCTTCGCTTCATCCAACAATAATAGTTGAAATCTGACCATAACCTTATACCTATTCATTATGTTTCGGCGCAAAGATAACGAAAAAGTTTCATAAACACTAAACTATTTGTGAAAAACTCCCTATCTTGCCCTTCCACGGAATCATCATCCTTCCGCTCTATCAACTTCACAACCTCACGTTTCAGCTCGCGCATCTCCGTCCTTAACTCCTTCAGTTCCTCCCGCCCCTCAATCTCAGCGCCACTTACCGCCTCCCGAAGCTCGTTGTAATCCTTCTCATAAACCTTGAATATGACTTGACAAATGGGGATTCCGTTGCCGTCAAGGGATTGTTGCTTGACGATTCTCGTTCAAATTCTGCTTTTTCTATCGATAGGCACACAATTTTTTCATTTTTTTCTCTTAAAAATTTGTATTATAGAAATATTGTTATACATTTGCAGCAGTTCTTTACAGAAGTGTATAGAATGTTTAAGTGAAAAGCACTTTGAATTAGGCGATAAGTCGGTAATCAACATGAAAATGCGTAAAATCCTTTTCAAAATGGTTATATTTCAGATTTCCTTTCATTTAAAGCATACTTAAATCAATCAATTTATTAACCAGAGACTATTAAATGGTCTCTAAAATTTAATAACTATGCAAAAGCATAACTTTTTCAAAGCGCTCACTTGTGCTACGCTAGCTTCTGCCATCGCATTTACGGCTTGTGTCAACCAAATCTCGGAGGATGAAATCTTTGAAAGCACAACTCCCATCACTTTTACTGCAAAAGTCAACAAGTCGAATACAGTAACGAGAGTCACAGACAAGGCATTTGACGAAGGAGACGAAATCGGTCTGTTTGCCATGCTTTCCGGCACATCCATCAGCGAGCAACGCTATATCAACAACTTGCGCTTGAAAACCGGAGAAAACTCTACCCTTATTCCGGAAAAGGAGGTATTCTATCCAGAGGGTGACAATCCACTCAACTTTGTTGCCTATCACCCTTACCAAGCAGGAGGAGTGCCCGACGGAAGCACCACAATGACCGTATCTGTACAGACAGATCAAAGTACGGATGAAGGTCGTACTTTGTCCGACTTTCTGGTAGCCACGCAAACCAATGTGGCAAGCAGCGATAAATCTGTTACGCTCAACTTTGGGCACAAACTAGCCAAGATTAAAATTGAATTATTGCCTCAAGGCGATGAGACGGTGGACAATCTGCTTGCAGACAACCCACGGCTTACGGCAAGCGGATTCTGCACACAAGCCGTCTATGATTTTTCCACAGGAACGTTCAGTGAAGTTTCCGAACAGGCCGACATTGTATTGGCCGGTAGCTGGACAAAAGGAACAGACAAACTGACCGGAAAGGAATTAATCGTCATTCCGCAAAGCACTACCACTGGACAGCAGAATATCATCATGGAATGGAACGGGAAAATATACAACTGCCCCATCTCATCCGCTACCTTGGAAACCAATACCCAAAGAACGATTCAGATCAAAGTGACTGAATCGGCCAGCAACACCTTGACCGGAGTTGTTGGCGAAATCCAGCCATGGCAGGACGGTGAAAATCAAGAGAGTGAAAACAACTATCAGATGACAGCCATCCACACAGCCGCACTATCGTTCAATACTTCGAATATCTATCGGATACATCGCAACGGAAATGTCGTTGCAGAAGTCTGCAAGGAATATCTCAACGGCGAGGTCGCTTCGAGGGCCATCGTCGTATATCCGGTAGAAAATGATGAAACCGACCTAAGCCAAGGAACTGTATTACAGCTGCTGGATAAGACCGGAAATGTACATGGCGGAAAAATCAGCTGGCAGACCGAAAGTAACTCTTTCATATACCAAAGCGGAAGCTCCGCCCCTATCACCCAATTCTATATCGATGGTGAAGGCAAGATTGCCACCGAAAAACCGGAAACGACCTCCGAAGTCAACGTCAGCAACTATTTGCTGCGCGACATCCGTAGTTCTGTGCTCCAAGAGTATGCCATTGTCAAGATAGGTACCCAATATTGGATGCGTCAGGAACTGAAAGCCACGACATATAGAGACGGTACGGCACTCACTCAGCAATCCGTAGTCGGAAAGGGAGCCGGTTATTTTGTTTCGACCAACAAGAAGATGTACTTCTACAACGGAGAAGCCTTGGAAGAAGGAGAACTGGCACCGGAAGGCTGGAAAATTCCACAAAAGGCTGACTGGAGCACATTGACCACATACGCCGGCAGTGCCGCCGTCCTGAAGGCCGACACTTGGGAAAGTTCCAATCAAAATGACCCGACCGTCGCTCCGGTAACCAATCTGACGGACTTCACAGCCTATCCGGTTGGTATCTGGCAATTGGAACAGCAGGGACAGTATCAGTTTGTAGGATACTGGACTCTGAATGATGAAGGTACAGGTGTAGCCGCCCAAACCCTGTTCTTGCTTGGCGACAAAGATGAAGCCCAGTCAATCAATACCAAGTATGAGGGAGCTGACTACTACAAAGCCCTTTCCATACGATGCCTCAAGGAATAAGAATATACATTCGGCCCTCAGACCTGACAGAAGCGGACTTATACGACCCGCTATGCGAAAGAAATCATCGCAGCTAGTCATTCTGCAATCAAGGAGTTACAATCCATGTAGCTCCTTTTTTCATGCCATTCCGCATTTTTGTACTCTGTTCTTGGAGTTTTATTGAGGGGTATTAAGTATATTTGTGGGTCGAAATACATACACAATATCCCCTGCGTTTATACTTTTTAAAATCAGGATATGAACGATAAGAAACTTAAATACGTGATATATGAAACAATTTAATTTTATTGTTATGTCAGCAATCATGACATTGGCCTCGTATGGAGAGGCAAAAGCAGCCGAAACGCCGGAGGCGGCAGTGCCCATCGGACGTTCGGACATCCAAATCGAAGGCAGAAGAATGACTCCTGAAGCTCTTTGGGCGATGGGGCGTATAGGAGGCGTAGATGTGGCTCCTGACGGAAAACGGATAGCCTATTCAGTAGCCTATTACAGCGTGCCCGAAAACAAAAGCAACAACGAGCTTTTCGTAATGAACGCCGATGGCAGTGGAAATGTACAACTGACCCAAGACGCATGGCAGGAAAGTCAACCTACTTGGATCAAAGGTGGACAAAAAATAGCTTTTCTCTGCAATGAAAGTGGAAGCAGCCAAGTGTGGGAGATGAACCCGGATGGCACCGACCGCAAGCAACTGACTCAGTACGATGGCGACATTGAAGGCTTCTCCTTCTCGCCCGATGGCACAAAGTTGCTCTTCATTTCACAGGTAAAGACGGTGAAGAGTACCGCCGACAAATATCCCGATTTGCCCAAGGCAACCGGTGTCATCGTTACCGACCTCATGTACAAACATTGGGACGAATGGGTAACGACCGCCCCGCATCCCTTCGTAGCCGATTTCGACGGCAACGGCATCAGCCACGTGAAGGACATCCTCGAAGGCCTGCCCTACGAAAGCCCCATGAAGCCGTTCGGCGGCATCGAGCAATTGGCTTGGAGCCCGGCCTCGGACAAAGTGGCCTTCACCTGCCGCATGAAAACCGGACTGGCCTACGCCGTATCGACCGACTCGGACATATACGAATACGACCTTGCTCAAGGCCGGTTCACCAACCTTTGCAAGGCAGAAGCCGACAGCAAGGAAATGGCCGGATATGACACCAACCCTCAATATTCGCCCGACGGCAAGTACATTGCTTGGCAAAGCATGGAACGTGACGGCTACGAATCCGACTGGAATCGCCTGTGCATCATGGATCGTGCTACGGGTGAAAAGAGCTTCGTAAGCGATGCATTTGAATCGAACGTAGATGCCTTCTTATGGAACAAAGACTCCAAGAGTGTTTTCTTTATCGGTGTATGGCATGGAGAAACACATATCTATCACCTGAATCTGGCCAAGAACAATCAGCTGACACAGCTCACGGAAGGCACGTACGACTATGCTTCATTGGCTATTTGCGGAGAGAAACTTATTGCCAAACGCCACTCGATGAGCATGGGTGATGAAATCTACTCGGTAGCAACCAAACGAAGCAAGAAAGCGCCCGCCGAAGTGCAACAACTGACTACCGAAAATCAGCAGATATACGACCAACTGGATATGGGTAAGGTGGAAGCCCGCTGGATGACAACCACCGACGGCAAGCAGATGCTGACGTGGGTCATCTATCCTCCTCAGTTCGACCCGAACAAGAAGTACCCCACCCTGCTCTTCTGCGAAGGTGGTCCGCAAAGTCCGGTCAGCCAGTTCTGGAGCTATCGTTGGAACTTCCAAATCATGGCAGCCAACGACTACATTATCGTAGCCCCCAACCGTCGCGGCTTGCCGGGCTTCGGCATCGAATGGAACGAATCCATCAGTGGCGACTACGGTGGTCAGTGCATGAAGGACTACTTCACGGCCATCGATGAAATAGCCAAAGAACCGTATGTTGATAAGGACCGATTGGGATGCGTGGGTGCCAGCTTCGGTGGTTTCTCGGTATATTGGATTGCCGGCCAGCACAACAAGCGTTTCAAAGCCTTCATTGCCCACGACGGCATCTTCAACATGGAAATGCAGTATCTGGAGACGGAAGAGAAATGGTTTGCCAACTGGGACATGGGCGGTGCCTACTGGGAGAAGGACAACGCCACGGCCCAACGCACCTTCGCCAACTCGCCCCATCGCTTCGTAGATAAATGGGACACGCCCATCCTCTGCATCCACGGCGAACGCGACTACCGCATCTTGGCCAACCAAGCCATGGCCGCCTTCGATGCCGCCATCATGCGTGGCGTGCCTGCCGAATTGCTCATCTACCCCGACGAGAACCACTGGGTGCTGAGACCTCAGAACGGTGTCTTGTGGCAGCGCACTTTCTTCGAGTGGCTGGATAAGTGGTTGAAGAAGTAAATAAAACAGGGGCACGGATGACACGGATTTCACGGAGGAGAAAGATTCCAACCGTGATATTCCGTGTCATCCGTGCCTAAAAATTTTCTGTAATCTAAATTCACACCATCATCATCTCCGGTAAATGGACATCCAGCATAAAGAAGCTGATGAAAAACACCACCGTGCTGACCACCCACAATATCAATAAAGTCCATTTCAGTCCACTTACCATGGGCTGCCACCTAAACAAAGGTCGGAAAATGACGAATACCAGGCACAACAAGGGGATGCCCACCATCAAGATGCCGGCTATAAACATCGCTATCGTTCCCAAGGGATTGGCAGTAAAACAAATATCGTATATGGGTAGCATGGTAAACAGATGCGTGCCCCCTCCTATCAGCAAAGAGATTCCGGCCACAAGCAATACCACAAACACCACTGCAAAAACGAACAGCAACGGGCTACAAATAACGGCCAGCACCACCAAGCCAATCTTCAACATCCAGCCAATGGCGTCCACCAATCCCATTCCTATCCTCCGCAGCATGGACTGCGGCTTCCCTGAATTTACATAGTCGTTCATCTTGTCGAAACCGTCGGTCACTGTCTTGCCTATGTTTTCCACCGTCACCGCCTCGCCGCGCATACTCAGTTTCTCGGCAGCCGTGCGGGCTTCGGGGATAATCAGCCAGCAAATGATGTAAGCGGGAATCAGAAACTCAAAGCTGAAGAGGCAGAGAACCACCATCAACAGGCGCAGCAGCGTGACATCCCAGCCAAAGTAGGCAGCCGTCCCACTGATGACTCCCCCCAGCATCTTATCGTCCGGATTGCGAAAGAAGCGTCGATGTACCTTGTCGGTTTCCTCCGTCTGTGCCTCAAACGGTTTGCGAGTAGCATCAGCAGCTCCATCCGATTCGTCGTCCGCTTCCATCTCCTCAGGCTTGCCCATGCGGGATATCACCGCTTCCACATCGGTCATCGTAATGACCTGTTGGCCGGCTACCAACTTCTCGGAGAACAGTTCCGATATACGGCGCTCTATGTCGTCCACTATCTCATCAGCACCCGCCGATTTGCTGAAGTGCATCCTCAGATTGTTCAAATAATCGTCAAGCAGGCGATAGGCATCTTCATCAATATGAAACACCGTTCCGCCCAAGTTTACAGTCAATGTCTTTTTCATTATTGCAGTTTTTTGTTTATCAATTCTTTTTTTTTAATAGTAAGGAGTTAGAAAAGACTTAAAGCCGATAGCCATCAATTTAAAATTTAGAATTGCTTAGCTTCTCCACCGTCTCATTCAGTTCACGCCACGAGGTTTCCAGCTCCCTCAGGAAGCTTTCGCCTTTCTCGGTCAGCCGATAGTATTTACGGGGAGGTCCTTGCGTAGATTCAATCCACTCATAACCCAGCAAATCGTCGTTTTTCAGGCGAGTGAGCAATGGGTAAAGAGTACCTTCCACCACTATCAGCTTGGCTTCCTTCAGTTTCTGAATAATGTCCGAAGCGTAAGCCGATTCCTTGTGCAGCAATAGCATGATGCAATATTCCAACATGCCCTTGCGCATCTGCGACTTCACATTATCTACATTCATTGTCTCTACTTTTTAAATGTTTTCTGCTTTGAGTATCCAAGCATCTTTGTATGGCACAAATGTATGTATTATTACAGTACCTTGTATTGCAAAGTACCATATATTTGCATTATTTAACAGATAGCATTACCCAATAAAACTGTTGCCACGTTGCCACGTTGCCACACCCCCAAGTCGTGGCAA
>JAUNJD010000352.1 GCA_030523205.1 Bacteroides sp. | reverse complement strand
TAAAAAAAACTTTGCCCGCAGACTCGTTGTTTTCTCGAATCTGTGAGCAAAGTTAGAGGATGCGGAGGAGAAAAAATCAAATAGGGATATCCCGAAGGAATATCCCTATTTAAAAACATGGTTGATAATCAGTGTATTATATCTTTTATTGCTTTGCGCTTCTCGTCATATCCCGTTTGCTTTTGAGCAGTCTTGAAGTAAGAGCGCAACGATTCGGACTTCATGCCCCAAAGCGCCCCAAACACTTTCCAAACCTCCCTAAAGCGCAGCTTGGAGGCTACCTCATTCGCTATTATGACCTTCTGCGTGTTCGACAGCCCCACCGGCTGCCACTTCTCGTCCAGCAGTCCGGCAGCCACCAGCTTCGCCATCAGCGCCTCGGCTTGGGGCGTGCGCAGTTCGTCGGGCAGGGGGCACGCATCGCTTTCTTCTTCCACCACCCGACCGCCTTTATTTCTTCGGCCACAGCCTCCTCGGCGGCATTCGGACGGGGTGCCTCGGCTTTCGGCTCCGCCTCGCCTACGTTGATACAAAGCTTATTCGTTACAAACTCTACGTTGTGAAATTCCGAATGGCTGAAGAACTTGGCTTCGCCATTGTTGATAATGGTGATTTTGGACATAAGATTTTTTCTTCCTTGATGAAACTAAATGTTTAAATTCTGAAGCCATTTCGGTTCGCTTCCCGTGATGTATCGCGTATTCTCAAACTTCGATTCGTTGTAGAAGTGCGACGGTGCATTGTTATAGATGTTCAGCGTCCTAGCCTCGTCGGCTCGCCCTGCCTGCGCCTCGCCCAGCTCGCCATACCCGTTGGTGAGGAAGGTGTTGCCCTCCACATAGGCGGTCAGCCAGCGGCCCAGCGGCTCCATCCACCTGTTGCAAGCGGCATCGTTCGTGATGCGCTCGTGCACAAACTGCCAGTGGCGCGGATAGTGCTGCTCCATTACGATGAAGAGCAATGTCATGAGGTCGTACGCATCGGGCTTGCCCATAACGGTGGCGCAGAAGCTCAGTGCCGACAGAATCAGCGACACCCCCTCCTGCAGCTCCTGTCGAGGCACCTCGCCGACCGGCGGCATCAGAGCCTGAAGGTCGCAGTACAGCCTCTCCCACAATTCGGTGCACAGCTGCTCGCGCTGCCGGGGCACGCGGCGCATCTCGTCCACCGCTGCCACAACCTCCTGAAACACCTCCTCGGGCGACAGCCTCAGTCCGGGCAGCTCGCTTTCGTAGGGCTTGCACACCTCGTTCAGATATTGGTAGAGCGGATTCTCTCGAAACCCTCTGCGTATGTCGGCCTTCTGCCTTTGGTTCAGTCGCTGTATCATGCCTTCATGCCCGTTTCGTTCATCTTGCGTATGTCGTCCAGCCACGTCAGCAACTTGTATCCCGCCTGTGCAGAATCGCCTACCGACGCAGTCTCGCCGTTGTTAAACTCTCTCAGATAAGCCTCGTTCATCTGGTGCACTGCCCTCATCACCTTTCCGCACTTATACACTCCGTAGCGGCGGAAGTGCAGGCTCAGCTCGTAGCCGTTGTTGCAGCACATGTGTATGAGGTTCAGCATCAGGCGGTTTTTGGGGTCGAGCGTAAGCGCCCCGCCCTTTTCGGCACCCAGTTCCAGCTTGCCCTTCACGGCACCTACGGCGCACACCATCTTGGCCATCGCCCTCATGTATTGCAGCATACTCTTCGACGTGTCCACCGTGGCCACGCGGTCGGGGTCCACAAATTCGAATACCAGCTTCTTCACCGTGTCGCCTCCGGCGCAGTTGGTCCGCACCACGTCCCACACCTCGGTCTCGCTCATCTTGGGCGAAATCTCCACCTTCAGCCCATAGAAGGAAAGCACACGGTTGAAGCAGTCTTGCAGCAAGGCAGACACCTTGCCGGGGTCGTCGAAGGCCGATGTGTTCTCTATCGCAATCTGCCCGGCGCCCTCGCGTGCGTCGATCACCACGTTGCAGTAGGGGTTCGATTCATCCTCCAGTTCCTCGTACTCCTTCCACAGCGTCACCTTCTTCACGCCACACACGCGCATACTTATCACGTTCTCTGCCTTGCGCAGAATCTTGTTGGGGTGCATCACCACCTCTCCGTCTTTCTTGTTCCTGTAAATGTTCAGCTGATTGCCCTCGAAGATGCTGAGAAAAGTGCTCTGAACCTGCCCGCTTGCCAGGACATCGGCTCCGGGCACTCCAAACATATGGTCACTATCAGCCTTCATAATGACATATTTATAGACAGTAAAATGAATCATATCTCTTTCAGTTGGTAGATTTAAAATAATGTTAATACTAAGGTTATTATGTTTTTCATGAGGTGATGTTTTTCGGAGAAATCGCGTTAAGTCAAGTCCTTCCAAGCATTATCAACAAATGAATAATGCAAAGATAACCTTTCATAAGCTGGAAAACACGTTTCACAAAGGGCAAACAGATACAATTAAGAATATTTCACACACGGGGAGTTCACGTAAGAAAAAAGTGCATACAATGTAGTCTCGCTACCCCGTCAACTTAAAACTAAAAAAGCGCGTTTCAAAAAAAAATGTGACGTGACAGTTACAGTTTAGTCGATTTGATTTTTCTCACTTCGGAGCAGCATTAAAAGGAATGCTAATGATGAAACTGTAAATATTTATAACTATAAATATTATTATATATATTATATTAT
>JAUNJD010000351.1 GCA_030523205.1 Bacteroides sp. | reverse complement strand
CTCACTATACGACTGAGATACCCTAAGTCGTATAGTGAGATAGGCTATATGTAACAGCGTTGATAACCAGACATTTACAAAAGCACCAAAAACGGTTATAAAAATCAACATTCGAGCACCGTTCCTCACCGCAAAACGCAAGCCATATCGGCACTAAAAAGAGGAGCAAACAGTGATTTCCTGCCTCAGAAACACCTATTTTAAAAGAAAGTGAGTAACTTTGGTGAAAATTACAAGAACATCAAATAAACACTGAATATGAGCCAAACTATCAAACAGCGCATCGCCGCCCTCCGCTCCTTGATGGAGAAGGAGAACGTGACGGCATTCATCATCCCCAGTACCGACCCGCACCTGAGCGAATACGTGGCGCCGCACTGGATGTCAAGAGAATGGATATCGGGATTTACCGGTTCGGCCGGCACCGTTGTCGTCACCCGCGAGGAAGCCGGACTGTGGACCGATTCACGCTACTTCCTGCAAGCCGCCGCACAGCTGGAAGGCAGCGGCATCGACTTATATAAGGAGATGTTGCCCGAAACGCCCAGCATCCCCGCTTTTCTGAAAAGCCGGCTGAAAGCCGGAGAGGCCGTGGGCATCGACGGAAAGATGTTTTCCGCCGTACAGGTGAAGCAACTGAAGGCCGAGCTGGAGCAAGGGGCACAAATCGCCGTCAAGAGCTGCGCCGACCCGATGGAAGTGCTATGGACCGACCGCCCACCCATGCCAAGCGACCCGGCCTTCATCCACGAACTGAAATATGCGGGAAAGAGCTGTGCCGAGAAGTTGGCCACCCTGCAAGGTGAAATAGCGAAAGCCGGAGCGGAGGCTCTCCTGCTATCCGCCCTCGACGAAATAGCCTGGACGCTGAACATCCGCGGCAACGACGTACACTGCAATCCCGTAGTTATCAGCTATCTGCTAGTAGGAAAAGCAGGAGTCCACTATTTCATCCAACCCGAAAAGGTGACCGACGTAGTATCTGCCTACTTGAAGGAGAATGGTGTGCAGACGCATGATTACTCAGAGATAGAAGCATTTCTGCACAGCCTCAACGTACAGAGCATCTTGATAGACCCTGCCAAGACCAACTACGCCATCTACTCGGCCATCGCGCCCACCTGTCGGATTCAGGAAGGTGCGTCGCCCGTAGCCTTGCTGAAGGCCATCCGCAACGAGCAGGAGATAGCCGGACTGCGTGCCGCCATGCAGCGAGACGGCGTAGCCCTCGTCAAATTCCTGAAGTGGCTGGAAGCTGCCGTACCCACGGAACAGGAAACGGAAATCAGCATCGACAAGAAGCTGCACGCATTCCGGGCCGCCCAGCCGCTCTACATGGGCGAAAGCTTCGACACCATTGCGGGCTACAAGGAGCATGGCGCCATCGTACACTACGAGGCCACGCCCGAGACGGACGTCACACTGAAGCCCAAGGGATTCGTACTGATAGACTCGGGGGCGCAATACCTGGACGGCACCACCGACATCACCCGCACCATCGCACTGGGTCCGCTGACCGAGGAAGAGAAGGTGGACTATACACTTATCCTAAAGGGACACATCGCTTTGGCTATGGCTGTATTCCCCGAAGGCACACGCGGTGCACAGCTCGACGTGCTGGCGCGTATGCCGATATGGCAACACCGCATGAACTACCTGCACGGCACAGGGCACGGCGTAGGCCACTTCCTCAACGTGCACGAGGGGCCGCAGAGCATCCGCATGAACGAGAATCCCGTCACCCTGCACGTCGGTATGCTGACTTCCAACGAACCGGGTGTCTATAAGGCCGGCAGCCACGGCATCCGCACGGAGAACCTGGTGCTGACCGTTCCGGCTGGCGAGGGTTTGTTTGGCAACTACCTGAAGTTTGAAACCGTCACCCTCTGCCCCATCTGCACCAAAGGAATCATCCCCGATATGCTGACCAAGGACGAAATCGACTGGCTGAACCAGTACCACCGGACGGTGTATGAAAAGCTGTCGCCCGACTTGGACGAGGACGAGAAGGCATGGCTGAAGGAGGCGTGCAAGGCGATAATCAGTTAAGTTGACAAGGGAACGAGTTGACGAGGCAACAAGGTATGCCCTCGTGGTCTCGTCAACTTGTCCACTCGTTCACTCAAAATAAAAAAATAAAAGGATATGGCATTAATAAAATCAGTAAGGGGCTTCACTCCCGAAATAGGTGAAAACTGTTTCTTGGCAGACAATGCCACCATCATTGGCGACGTAAAGATGGGACGCGACTGTAGCGTGTGGTTCAACACCGTGTTGCGCGGAGACGTCAACTCCATCCGCATCGGCAACGGCGTGAACATACAGGACGGCAGCGTGCTGCACACGCTGTACGAGAAATCGACCATCGAAATTGGCGACCACGTGTCCGTGGGGCACAACGTCACCATCCACGGGGCCACCGTCAAGGATTATGCCCTGATTGGCATGGGAGCCACCATCCTCGACCACGCCGTTGTGGGCGAAGGTGCCATCGTGGCTGCCGGTTCGCTCGTGCTAAGCAAAACGGTGATTGAACCGGGCAGCATCTGGGGCGGCGTACCTGCCAAGTTTATCAAGAAGGTTGACCCGGAGCAGGCCAAAGAGTTGAATCAGAAGATAGCGCACAACTATCTGATGTACTCCACTTGGTACCAATAATAATGGATAATTGATAGTGGATAATGGAT
>JAUNJD010000350.1 GCA_030523205.1 Bacteroides sp. | reverse complement strand
CTGGCAACATCATCCCGTCTTCTACTGGTGCTGCTAAGGCTGTAGGTAAGGTTATCCCCGCTCTGAACGGCAAGCTGACTGGTATGTCTATGCGTGTTCCGACTTTGGATGTTTCTGTAGTTGACCTGACAGTTAACTTGGCTAAGCCGGCTAAGTATGCTGAAATCTGCGCAGCTATGAAGGAAGCTTCTGAAGGCGAATTGAAGGGTGTTCTGGGTTACACAGAAGATGCAGTTGTTTCTTCTGACTTCCTGGGCTGCACGATGACTTCTATCTTCGACGCTAAGGCTGGTATCGCTTTGACTGATACTTTCGTTAAGGTTGTATCTTGGTACGACAACGAAATCGGTTACTCTAACAAGGTTCTTGACCTGATTGCTCACATGGCATCTGTTAACGCTTAATAAGCTGACCGATAAAGATAAGGAAGCTGCTCGCACATAGCGGGCAGCTTTTTTTGTGCCCTATCCGATTCTAAAAGCCTTACTTTCTATATACTTTGTTAAAAGATAGACATTTCACACGAATATCACCCGCTTTTTTTGCAATTTTGCGGAGATAAAAATGGATGGCATCCATCAAGATAATGATAAAAGTAAGACTAACGTTTATATTTCTTTGTTTTATGAGTATAATACAGGCCCAAAATCCCTTTCTGGAAGAGTACGCTACCCCACACGGCACCGTGCCATTCAATAAAATAAAAACCGAACATTATGAACCGGCAGTGCGCGAAGGCATACGCAGGCAGAAGGAGGAAATTGACGCCATCACTCACAATACAGAGGTACCGACATTTGCCAACACCATACTCCCTTACGAGAAGTCGGGCGAACTGCTGCAACGTGTCAGCACCGTATTCGGCAACCTGCTGAGTGCCGAGACCAACGACGAAATGCAGGAATTGGCCAAGGTGCTCATGCCGCTGATGAGCGAGCACGCCAACAACATCAGCCTGAACGAGGACCTGTTTGCCCGCATCAAGACGGTATATCAACATCGGGATGAAGAGGCCCTTACTCCTGAACAGAACAAACTGCTGGAAGACATCTACCAAGGATTTGCCCGCAACGGTGCCAACTTGCAGGGCGAGGACAAAGAGAAATACCGCGAACTGTGTCGGGAACTCAGCCTGCTGACTTTACAGTTCGGTGAGAACAACCTGAAGGAGACGAACGACTATCAATTGGTCATCACCGAGAAGGAACAACTCTCCGGTCTGCCGGAAAGTGCCATCGAGGCTGCTGCCGAAACGGCTCAAGAGAAAGGCGTGGAAGGATGGGTATTCACCCTGCAAGCTCCCAGCTACATTCCTTTTATGACGTATGCCGACCTGCGCGACCTGCGCCACGAGCTCTATATGGCTTACAATACCAAGTGTACGCATGACAATGCCAACAATAATCTGGAGATTGTGAAGAAGCTGGTCAACACCCGACTGGCCATTGCACAACTGCTGGGCTACAAAGACTACGCCAGCTACCAACTGGAGGAACGCATGGCACAGAACAGCGAATCGGTCTATAAACTACTAAATCAGCTGCTGGAGGCCTACACCCCCACCGCTCACCGGGAATATGCCGAAGTAGAAGCCCTTGCACGAGAGGAGCAGGGAGAGGACTTCCAACTCATGCCGTGGGACTGGAGCTACTACTCGCAGAAACTGAAGGACCGGAAGTTCAATATCAACAGTGAGATGCTTCGACCTTACTTTGAGCTGAGCCGGGTGAAGGAAGGCGTATTCGGACTTGCCACCCGTCTGTATGGCATCACTTTCCGAAAGAATCCGGAGATTCCCGTCTATCACAACGACGTGGAAGCCTACGAGGTATTCGACAAAGATGGCAGCTATTTGGCCGTGCTCTATACAGACTTCCATCCCCGTGCCGGCAAGCGCTCCGGTGCCTGGATGACGAGCTACAAAGACCAATGGATAGACGAGAAGACGGGCAAGAACAGCCGGCCTCACATTTCCATCGTGATGAACTTCACCAAGCCTACGCAGGAGAAGCCCGCCCTGCTGACACTGGACGAGATAGAAACGTTTGTTCACGAGTTTGGACACAGCTTGCATGGAATGTTTGCCAACTCCACCTACGCCAGCTTGAGCGGGACGAACGTCTATTGGGATTTTGTTGAGCTTCCTTCTCAATTTATGGAGAACTTTGCCACAGAGAAGGAGTTCCTGCATACCTTTGCCCGTCATTATCAGACCGGTGAACCGATACCCGACGAACTGGTGCAACGCATCAAAGACTCATCCAATTTCAACGTGGCGTATGCCTGCCTGCGTCAGGTGAGCTTCGGACTGCTGGATATGGCATGGTACACACGCACCACTCCGTTTGAAGGCGACGTGATGGCATACGAAAAACAGGCTTGGGCCAAGGCACAGATTCTGCCCGCCGTAGAGGGTACGTGCATGAGCACGCAGTTCTCGCACATCTTTGCCGGAGGATACGCTGCCGGCTATTACAGCTACAAATGGGCGGAGGTGCTGGATGCCGATGCTTTCTCGCTCTTCAAGGAGAAAGGCATCTTCAACACGGAAGTGGCTGCTTCTTTCCGCGAGAACATCCTGTCGAAAGGAGGAACGGAACATCCGATGATGCTATATAAACGCTTCCGCGGACAGGAACCGACGATTGAGGCGTTGCTAAAGAGAAACGGGATTAAATAATGGATAATT
>JAUNJD010000349.1 GCA_030523205.1 Bacteroides sp. | reverse complement strand
CTGCCATGCTGAAGGCCGAAGGTAGCTACATCCTGCCCGACAACGTGCCCGCCAATGAGTTCCTGAACCTCGAAGGCGACAAGATTTCCACTTCACGCAACTGGGCCGTATGGCTGCACGAATACTTGCAGGAATTCCCCGGCAAGCAAGACGTGCTGCGCTACGTGCTCACCGCCAACGCTCCCGAAACCAAGGATAACGACTTCACGTGGAAGGACTTCCAAGCACGCAACAACAACGAGTTGGTGGCTGTCTATGGCAACTTCGTGAACCGTGCCTTGCAGCTCACTAAGAAATACTTCGACGGCATAGTCCCCGCTTGCGGCGAACTGACGGACTACGACCGCGACACCCTGAAGGAATTTGCCGACGTGAAGGCCGAGGTAGAGAAACTGCTCGACGTATTCAAGTTCCGCGATGCCCAGAAGGAAGCCATGAACCTGGCCCGCATCGGCAACAAGTATCTGGCCGATACCGAGCCGTGGAAGCTGGCCAAGACCGACATGGCCCGTGTGCAGACCATCCTCTACATCTCTCTGCAACTGGCCGCCAACCTCTCCATCGCCTTCGAGCCGTTCCTGCCCTTCAGCAGCGAAAAGCTCCGCAAGATGCTGAACATGGAGAACTTCAACTGGGCCGACTTGGGCAAGACCGACTTGCTTGCCGCCGGCCACAAACTGAATGAGCCTGAATTGCTGTTCCAAAAGATTGAGGACGACGTCATCCAAGCCCAAGTGGACAAGCTGAATGCCGCCAAGAAGGCCAACGAAGCCGCCAACTACAAGGCCAACCCCATCAAGCCGACCGTCAGCATCGAAGACTTCGAGAAGCTGGACATCCGTGTGGGTACCGTCTTGGAGTGCGAAGTAGTGCCCAAGATGAAGAAACTGCTGAAGTTCAAGATTGCCGACGGACTGGAGAACCGCACCATCGTCAGCGGCATCGCCCAGCACTACAAGCCCGAAGAGTTGGTGGGCAAGCAGGTATTGTTCATCGCCAACCTTGCTCCGCGCCAGTTCAAGAACGGCCTTGTTAGCGAAGGCATGATTCTCTCTGCCGAGAACTATGACGGTGCTTTGGCCGTAACTTCGCTACTGAAGGAAGTGAAGCCGGGCAGTGAGGTGAAGTAAAAAATGAGCTAAAAAGAAGTACCCATGATGGCCGAGACACTTATAACGTTACTAACCACATTCCTTCAGTTGCCGTGTGAGAATGAAATCGTAGAATTCAAGAAGGCGCAGAACGGATTTGATGTGCAAAAGTTAGGAGAATACTTTTCTGCCTTAAGCAATGAAGCCAATCTCCGTCAGGTAGCGTATGGTTGGCTATTATTTGGCATTCACGATAAGACTCATGTCGTTTTGGGTACTTCGTTCAAGCCTACTCGTTTTTCATTGGATGCCTTGAAGCGGGAAATTGCCGAAGGAACTAATAATGGCATTACTTTCATTGAAATACATGAGGTTGTGTACCAAGGAAAGCGCGTCATTATGTTTCAGATTCCGGCAGCTCCTCAAGGCATTCCTACTTCCTATAAAGGACATTTTTATGGTCGTGATGGAGAGTCATTGGTGGCGTTGAGCTTGCAGAAATTGGAAATTATCCGCAAGGAGCAGATGCTCAGCGACTGGAGTGCTCAGATTGTTTCGGATGCAACAATTGATGATTTAAGCCAAGATGCAATCAAGCTCGCTCGCACGCTTTATACCGCGAAGAACAAGCACAATGCCGCCGAAATCTCTACTTGGGATGATGCTACTTTTCTGAACAAAGCCAGACTTACCATCAAAGGAAAGATAACTCATGCAGCAATAGTCCTTTTGGGAAAAGAAGAAAGTGAAGTTTTGATTTCTCCTGCGGTCGCTAAGATTCGTTGGATTCTTAAAGATTCACAAGGGAAAGAACGCGATTACATTATCAAAAGTTGTCCTTTCATACTCTCCATTGAAGAGGTTTATCAAAAGATTCGTAACTTGAAGTATCGGTACATAAATCCGGATTTTCGTACTTTGTTTCCGGAAGAAGTCGATACCTATGAACCTTATGTAATACGCGAGGCACTTAATAATGCCATTGCACATCAAGATTACACACAGGGAGGATTGATTAACATTGTAGAGTATGAGGATAGGTTGGTGTTTACCAATAAGGGTAGTTTTATTCCTCAAAGTATCAAAAATGTTTTGGACAATGATGCTCCTGAAGAGGTGTACCGAAATCCTTTTCTTGCACGTGCGATGGTTGGCTTGCAGATGGTTGACACTATAGGAAGTGGCATAAGGAAGATGTTCAACTGCCAACGTCAACGCCTCTTCCCCTTGCCGGACTATGTGATTGACAATAATCGCGTGCAAGTCTCTATCATCGGTAAGATTCTAAATATAGACTATGCCAATATATTGGCCAAAAGGAAGGATTTGTCATTGGCTGAAATCGAAATTCTTAATCGCGTGCAACTTGGGTATAGCTTGTCTGACGACGAAATCGCTTATTTGAGGAAGAAAAAGCTGATAGAAGGAAGAAAACCAAATCTATTTATAGCAAAAAGTGTGGCACAACAATTAGATGAGAAAATTAATTATTCTCATAATAAAGGTTTTGAAGACGGATATTATTGTGACTTAATTTTGAAAGCCTTGAAGGAGCACGAGGTGCTAACAAGAGAAGAAATTACGAAGCTCCTATGGAAAAAACTAC
>JAUNJD010000348.1 GCA_030523205.1 Bacteroides sp. | reverse complement strand
GGTGATGCACTGACTTTTACTGATTTAATACACTTTTTATCGTTATAAACGAAATCAATAGACACCTTTCTTGAATGTCATACTGAAGTCGCAGACACAACTACAAATGTTGTACTGGTATCATAGACACTTTGTCTGTCTAGCCGGACTTGTTGTTCGCTCTTGCAAAGACATGACATCTTTGACTTCTGATGAGAGGTGACGCACATATACGAACTTACCCAAGAATACGTAAATGTACGTAAACTTGGGTAAGATTTATAGATATGATTTGGAGAGAGGGCTTAGAATTCACTTCCCCTTTATTATCACTATACCTTAATGAAAAAGGTATAAGGGGCTTCGGGCGATGCTAATTATCCATTAATCATTAATATGTGGTTTGTCGCCCATTGTCAGTTCCAGCACTCCGCCGTTCACGATGTCCTGATGCGTGAAGAAGGGAGTACCTAGCGGACGGCCATTCAGCACCATCTGCTGCACATATTTGTTGGTCGCACTGTTGTTGTGGGCCACGACGGTAAACGTCTTCTCGTCCTTCAGGTGAATGACGGCCTTGTGGAACAACGGACGACCGATGGAATAGACGGGACGACCCGGACACACCTGATAGAAGCCCATAGCATTGAGTACGTACCACGCCGACATCTGACCGCAATCTTCATTGCCCGAGAGGCCGTTGGGATTGTTGAAGTAGAGCGTGTGCAGCACTTGGTCCACAATCTCCTGCGTGCGGTCGGGACGGCCCACGTAGTTGTACAGGTGGGCGATGTGGTGGCTAGGTTCGTTGCCGTGGGCATACTGGCCTATCAAGCCCGATATGTCGGCCGACACGTTTTCGCCTTCCAGCGACGAATCGGCAGTGAACAGCGAATCGAGCTTGCTGATGAAGGCATCACGCCCGCCCATCAGCTCGACCAATCCATCGACATCGTGGGGCACGAACCACGTCCATTGCCAAGCCGTGCCCTCGCAGTAGTCGTCGTTGCGGTGGGTAGACGACCGCGGGTTGAAGGGGGTGCGCCAGTTGCCTTCGCTGTCCAGTCCACGCATGAAGCGGGTGTTGGGGTCGAAGTATATCTTGTAGGCCTCAGCAAAGTCTTCGTACTTGACCTTGTTGGTCTCGTCGCCCAAAGCACCGGCCAGGACGGAGATGCACCAATCATCGTAGGCATACTCCAAAGCCTTGGCCACCGACTCGCCATCTTTGTCGCAAGGCACGTAACCGACTTTGTTCTTCCAATACTTGGCCTGCGGCATCAGACAAGGCAACACCAAGGGCGGGCACTTGATGCCCACAGTGTCGTACTCGGCAGTACGCAGGCAGGCACGGTAGGCCTCCTCCACATCGAAGTCGCGATAGCCCTTCGTATAAGCGTCAGCAATGAGCGAAGCGGCATGATAGCCAATCATCGTGCCCGTGTAGTTGCCGGCCAGCTCCCACATGGGGAAGACACCGCCTTCACGCTGCTTCAGCAGGAGCGAGCGGATAAAAGCCTGATTCAGGTCGGGGTCAATGATGGTCATCAGCGGATGGTAGGCACGGAAGGTATCCCACAACGAGAAGACAGTATAGACCGGACGGTCGGCACTGCCCTGATGCGCCTGCAAGTCCATGCCCAGGTAGCGACCATCGACATCGGTAAACAGGTTGGGCTGCATACCCGTATGGTAGAGGGCGGTGTAGAACATCGTCCGTTGGTCGGCATCCTCCGTGTCAATGTCAATCTTGGAAAGGTAGCGGTTCCACTGCTCGCGGGCAGCATGACGCACGCCCTCGAAGTCCCAACCGGGAATCTCGGCCTCTACGTTGCGACGAGCACCATCCATATCGACTGCCGACACGCCCACCTTCACCAGCACCTGCTCGTCGGCATCGGTCCGGAAGTTGAGCAGCACCTTAGCGGTAGGCAGCAACGGCCCACCTTCGTCCAAAGCCACAGAGTCGGTGACCAAGGTATAAGTAAAGGGCTTGGAGAAACGGGCATAGAAATTGATGTACTGGTCGAACGCCCAATACACCGTCTTCTTACGTCCACGGATTTCGGTGTCGCTGATGACTTCGAGCTGCATCTCCTCGTTCTTCTGCCGCTGGATGCTGTAATCGAAATCGAGAATAAAACCAGATTCGTCCGACTGGGGGAAAGTGTAGCGATGGAGGGCAGCCCGCTGCGTCGCGGTAAGTTCGGCTTTCACTCCATAGCGGTCGAGAAAGACGGAATAGTAGCCGGGCTGAGCCACCTCGTTGTCGTGCGAGAAGGCCGAGCAATAGGCCATTTGCTGACTTTCGCTGCCCGTAGGCCGATAGTCCTGCCGCCCCACGGTGGGCATCAGCAGCACATCGCCATAGTCGGCACAGCCAGTACCGCTGACGTGCGTATGCGAGAAGCCATTGATAGTGGAATCGGCATAGTAATAACCCGAACAGGCATCCCATTGATAAATGCGCGTATCGGGACTGGGCTGAATCATCCCATTGGGAACTACTGCTCCGGGAAACGTATGTCCATGTCCACCCGTACCGATAAAAGGATTGACATAGGATGCATAGTCCGATGCGGGAGTACAGCCGAAAGCAGTGCCCAACAAGAGCAGGCCGGCTATCAGCATGGGATGAGAGGTCATGTTTTTCTTCATAAAATATAGCTTATCAATTTTAAATTAAAAATTGCTCATTGTCAATTATCAATTGTCAATT
>JAUNJD010000347.1 GCA_030523205.1 Bacteroides sp. | reverse complement strand
CACCGCGCAGCCAAATTCTTCATTCGTCATTCATCAGTCTTCATTTAATTTATTATTCGTCATGCAATGCCTCCGCCGGCTGCACCTTCATCGCCTTGCGAGCCGGATACCAGATACCGACTACTATCATCACAGCCATCAGCAGCCACGTCAGGACGATGCCTACGAGGAAGCGTCCGGCGGTGAAGGGAAGTTTCTCCACATCCACCAGCTCGGCCCAGCCGATGTTGAAGGCTATCACGATGGCAGGGATGGAGGCAAAGGCCAGCAGCAGCAATCCTTCGGTTATCAGACGCGCGAAGACGGTGCGGCGACTACTGCCCATAGCCATGCGCAGGGCCACTTCCTTGCGGCGGTGCTGCGTGCGAAACCAGAAGGTGCCCACCACGCCGAGGAAGATGTTCATCAGCAGGAAGCCCAGCACGCACATCTGCGTTTTCATCTCGTTCATGTCCTCCAGCTCGCTACTCCGGCGATACTCATCCAAGGACGTCACATCGAGCAGGAAGAGGTTGCCCACTTGATAGAGGCGGTCGGCATCCTGCATCAGCTTCTCGGTAAAGTCGTGGTCGGCCTCGGGCGTGAGGCGCAGGCTGATGTCCACATAGCGAGCATCGCCAAAGTTCTGCATGAAGAACTCCCGCGTCAGGTTGATGGCCATGTACGCCCCACCCCATTGGGAAGTGGTACTGAAGTGATTCCAGCGTATGGGAGCGGTCACGGCACCGATGCGGAAGTGTATATCCTCCCGACGGGGCGAACCAACCTCCAAGCCTTGCAGCGAGGCGGCTGTGTTCAGTCCCAGTTCGGGATGCGAGGCAAGCAGATTGGAAGAACCCACCAACTCACCGGCAGCCAACGCCCGCTCTATCCGGGCAAACTCCTCTTCGGTAGTGGCACCGTAGCGGAACACGCGGAAGAAACCGACATCGGCATAAACCGCCCGCACTTGCACCGTCACCGAATCAACAACAAAACTAAATCCGTTGCTCCCCTCGTTGTAGGGATAACAATTCTGCGACAAGCCTACGGCCTCCACACCGGGACGATGCTTCAGGCGGTCTATCAACTCCATCAAGTCGTCCGTCTCCTCTTCCAAGGTACGGTCAGGGATGTAGCCCGCCGACTTCTCCGTCAGCTTGGCCAAGGAGATGTTGTAGCAATGCTCCGTATCAAATCCCATCGGCTCGCGGTAGACACGACCGTCCACCACCACCCAATCGACAATGTACCACAGCACCGTAAACACCAACAGCAACTCCAGGAAGATGAAGAGATTGCTGCGCCACTCGTTTCGTATTTGTTTTAGTAACATATTATTCCTTCTGATTAATCGCTTCTACAATATTCATTCTCGATGCCCGCCACGCCGGTAAGCCTGCCGAAAGGAGATTCATCAGCAAACAGAAGCCGAAGGCGGCAAGGAATACCCAGGGTGAGAGCAACATGCCGACTGTCAGCGAAGTGTCGCCGCTCAGGTCGATGTTGTCGCTGTTGTTGAACAGGAAACCGTTCAGCAAGAAGGTGGCGGCATAGCTGAGGGCAAGGCCCACGATGCCCGCTATCAGGGTCAGCACCAGGTTCTCGAAGAACACTTGGCGTATCAGCTCGTTGCCCGTGGCTCCGAAGGCCTTGCGCACGCCAATCTCCGCCATGCGCTTCCGCATCCGCGAGAGGGTCATGCTACTGAGGTTGACGGCAGGCACAATGAGCAGGATAGCTATCACCATGAGGTAGCGGCGAACGACGGCACCCATGTCCGGCTCTTGATACCACTTGCGGTAGAGGGTGGTAAACTGTTCGTCCGGTTGTCCACGATAGAATATTTCCACGTCGCGCAAGGAGGCATTGTATTGCAGGCGCTTCTGTTCCACCTCCTGACGGATGGCAGGGAAGTCATCGGACGAATGAGCCAGTATGACGGCAGACAACTGCCCCATCACCCCCTCTTGCCACGCCATCGACTCGATGTCGGTAGAGTTGTAGGGCACCCACACTTGTCCGTAGGCGTATTTGGCAAGGACAGACACGTCGGCCACAACGCCCGTCACGATGTATTCCACCCGGTTGAGCTGCACCGCCTTGCCCACAACGTCCGTAGTGCCAAACAGTCGGCGGGCTACCGACTCGGCCAATACGACACGTGTCAGTCCGGCATCGCTGTCGGCCTTGGTAAATGGTTTTCCACTAAGGAAGCGGAACCGGTAGATGCTCCAGAATGTTTCGTCCGTCTGCCGCATGTCGGCAGTGGTCTGTACATTGCCGGCAGGCAGCGACACGCGTACTTGGCTGATGAGCGACACCAGCGTAACCGCCTCGGCCGTAGTCAGCGAGCGGAAGCACTCCCGCCCCGTCTTGATGGACATATAGGAGTTGGCCGACTGTCCATCGTCAGCGCCCTTCGCCTTGACAGACATGGTCGATACGTAGAGCGAACGCGAACGGTTCACCTCCGGTTCACAATCTATGATGCGCACTTGCAAAGTGATGACAATCACCATAATCATGCAAATGGATAAGGCCGTACCAATGATGGATACCCACGTGATGATGGGGTTCTCACGCAAATGGAAGAGGGCTTGTTGAAGGTACAATCTAAACATAAACACTTTTTTTTAATGTAGAATGATGAATGAAGAATGAAGAATTTACCATGCGGAATATATGCCCATGCGGATGCCAACACCGCGCAGCCCAATTCTTCATTCTTCATTCTTAATT
>JAUNJD010000346.1 GCA_030523205.1 Bacteroides sp. | reverse complement strand
TGTTTGCACTCACAGTGCAAAGCGGTTGCACCGTCTTTGCAAACAGTAAGCACGGAATGAAATGACTCCATACCTGCTCCGTACCAACTCCGTACTTGCTCCGTACCTGCTCCACTGAGCTAAGAAAAAGGAGGATTTGGAGGGTATACGGACTTGATACGGACTTGGTACGGAGCGGGTATGGACAGGGTGTAGTGCGTGTAGGCGGTCCTGAAGGGGTGGGAGAGGCCTGAAGAGGTATGCGTTGCCACGACATGGGGGTGTGGCAACGTGGCAACGTGGCAACTGCCAATTGTTGGCATACAATTGTCGGATTCGTATTATTCTTGTTCGGATGGATTGGTGAGCTTCGGATAAGATAGTACCATTTTAAAAACTATTTCTTATTTATCTTTGCATTATCACTTAAAACTAATGATATGAAACATTTATTTCTGCTAACCATGCTTTTATCATTCTTTTCTTTGTCCTCGTGCACTTCGGGGAAGAAGGCCGACCATTCCTTTATCAAGGTGAATGCCGACGGTCAGTTTGTCCGCGACGGAAAACCCTATTACTTCGTAGGAACCAACTTTTGGTACGGTGCCATCCTTGGCTCGCAGGGGCATGGCGGCAACCGCGAACGTCTGCATCAAGAACTGGACTTCCTGAAGAGCATCGGCATCGAAAACCTGCGTGTGCTGGTGGGAGCCGACGGGCAGGATGGCGTGAAGACCCGTGTGGAGCCTGCCTTGCAGACTGCTCCCGGCGTATATAACGATACCATTCTGGACGGACTGGACTACTTCATGAACGAACTGCACAAGCGCGACATGACAGCCGTGCTCTACCTGAACAACTCGTGGGAGTGGAGCGGCGGATATTCCGTCTATCTGCAATGGACCGGACATGGCGATGCCGTGGTGCCTGCCGTTGACGGTTGGCCGGCCTATATGGAATACGTGAAGCAATATGCACAGTCGGACAGTGCGCAAGCCCTGTTTGCCAATCACGTCGAGTACATTGTGTCGAGAACCAATAGATACAATCAGTTGAAGTATGTGGACGACCCCACCATCATGTCGTGGCAGATAGGCAACGAGCCTCGTGCTTTTGCCGACGAAAACAAGGAAGCCTTTGCCGGCTGGATGGCACGGGCGGCGGCACAAATCAAGTCGCTCGACCCTAATCACATGGTCTCTTCGGGTAGCGAAGGCTCCTGGGGATGCGAGAACGACCTTGCCCTGTTCGAACGCATCCATGCGGACAAGAACATCGACTACCTCAACATCCACATCTGGCCCTACAACTGGAGTTGGGTGAAGGCCGACAGTCTGACAGAACTGTTGCCCGTGGCCAAGGCCAACACCAAGGCTTATATCGATGCCCACTTGGCCGTGGCCGAGCGATGCCACAAACCGATTGTGCTGGAAGAGTTCGGTTTCCCGCGCGATGGCTTCCAATTCTCGAAGGAGGCACCTACCACAGCCCGCGACGAATACTATCGCTACGTCTTCGACCTCATTCGTCAGGACCGCGAGCGTGGCGGACTTTTTGCCGGATGCAACTTTTGGGCATGGGGCGGCTTTGCCAACCACACACCCGGGCATGTGTATTGGGAGCGTGGCGACGACTACATGGGCGACCCCGCACAGGAGGAGCAAGGCTTGAACTCAGTGTTCGCTACCGACTCAACCATTGAAATTATTAAGGAAGAAACTCAAAAACTCAAATAACAATGAAGAAGAATATTTGGAAATGTATTTTAGCCATTAGTCTTGGCTTTGCTCTCGTAAATTGTGGCGGTGCGCCAAAGAAAACCATTCAAGAAGAAACCCCTGCCGGATTGCCCCGCCTCTGCGTGCAAGGCACTCAACTGATGAATGCCGAAGGCGATACCGTGGTGCTGCACGGTGTCAGCTACGGTTGGCATCAGTATTGGCCCCGTTTCTACAACGATTCTACCGTGGCTTATTTTGTGAACGACTGGAAAGCGCAGGTGTTGCGTGCTTCGATGGGTGTTGATTTGGATTCTGCCTGCTACGTCAGCCGTCCCGAGCATGGCATTGAGTGCGTCACCAAGGTAGTGGATGCAGCCATCAAGAACAATGTGTATGCCATCATCGACTGGCACAGCCACCACCTGCTGTTGGAGGAAGCCAAGGGTTTCTTCACCCAAATGGCTACCCGATACAAGGGCGTGCCCAACGTTATCTACGAGATATACAACGAACCGGTGGACGATAGTTGGACCGACTTGAAAGCCTACTCCGTGGAAATCATCAAGACCATCCGCGCCATCGAGCCGGATGCCGTTATCCTCGTGGGCTGTCCGCATTGGGATCAAGACATCAACCTCCCTGCCGAGGACCCCATCACCGGCTACCAGAACATTATGTACACCGTTCATTTCTACGCCGCTACCCACGGACAGTGGTTGCGCGACCGCACAGACGATGCGCTCAGCAAGGGTCTGCCCGTCTTCATATCCGAGTGTGCCGGTATGGAAGCCAGCGGTGACGGTCCCATCCATCCGCAGGAATGGCAGGCTTGGCTTGACTGGATGCAGCAACGCAAGCTCAGCTGGGTAGCTTGGTCCATATCCGACAAGGACGAGACTTGCTCCATGCTTTACCCCTCAGCCGCCTCTACCGGCTATTGGCCGGATGCCGACATCAAGGAGTGGGGACGCATTGTACGCGATGAACTGAGGGGAAGATGATAAGATGGTAATATGATAGTATTATAAGATTATAGGAT
>JAUNJD010000345.1 GCA_030523205.1 Bacteroides sp. | reverse complement strand
ACTAAAAAACTTAAAAACTAAAAATATGATACGAAAAGGAGATGTATATAAAATAGGTGTATTCAACAAGCCGCATGGCATTCACGGCGAGCTTTCGTTTACCTTCACCGACGACATATTCGACCGAGTGGAGGCCGAATACCTTGTGTGTCTGATGGATGGCATTTTTGTGCCCTTCTTCTTAGAGGAGTACCGCTTCCGTTCGGACACTACCGCCCTCGTCAAGCTGGAAGGAGTGGATACTGCTGAGCGTGCACGTATGTTCACCAATGTAGAAGTTTACTTTCCCGTGAAACATGCCGAGGAAGCAGATCCGGGTGAACTGACATGGAATTACTTCGTAGGCTTCCGCATGGAGGAGATACACCACGGACAGTTGGGCGAAGTGACCGACGTCGATACATCGACCATCAACACCCTGTTTGTAGTGGATTATCGAGGAGAAGAGCTACTGATTCCCGCACAAGAGGAATTTATAGTAGACATCGACCAAAAACATAAAGTCATCACGGTAGATTTGCCCGAAGGTCTGCTGACATTGGACGAAACAGAAGAAGTATGAAAAAGAAACGAAGAAAAGCCTTTTGGAAGGACATCAAGTTCAAGTACAAACTGACTATCATCAACGAGAATACTCTTGAAGAGGTAGTCGGAATCCGTGTGTCCAAACTGAATGGCATCTCCGTCCTACTTTCCGTACTGACAATTCTTTTCCTGTTTGCTGCCATTATCATCGCCTTCACTCCCCTGCGCAACTATCTGCCAGGCTACATGAACAGCGAAATCCGCGCTCAAGTAGTAGAGAATGCCTTGCGCGTAGACTCACTTCAGCAGCTCGTAGATCAACAGAACCTCTACATCATGAATATTCAAGACATCTTCTTAGGCAAGATAAAGACGGATACCATCCAATCGATGGACTCGCTCACCATCTTGCGTAAAGATACCTTGATGGAGCGTACCCAGCGCGAAGCCGAATTCCGCAAGCAGTATGAGGAAGCCGAGATGTACAATCTGACCAATATCACCGCCACCACCGAGGCCGATGGTCTGATATTCTATCGCCCCACCCGTGGCATGATTTCTTCTCCGTTTGATGCTGACACACAGCACTACGGCACCGACATTGCCGCCAATCCCGGCGAAAGCGTATTGGCTACACTCGATGGTACTGTCATCTTGAGCACCTACACCGCCGAAACGGGCTACGTGATAGAGGTGCAGCACAATCAGGAATTTATTTCCGTCTATAAGCATTGCGGTTCTCTACTGAAGAAGACGGGAGAAACCGTGAAAGGCGGTGAAGCCATCGCCCTTGTAGGCAATACCGGTCAACTGACTACCGGTCCACACCTCCACTTCGAACTGTGGCACAAGGGAAGGGCGGTTAATCCGGAGCTGTTTATTGTGTTCTAAAAAGATGATAAATGATAAGATGATGAGATGGGAGGATGATGGGATTAATCCGAATATATCAATTGTAAATAGTAAACTGTCAAATAATAAATAAAGTGATACAGAAACAAATTGCCATATTAGGTTCTACCGGTTCTATCGGCACACAGGCGTTGCAGGTCATTGAGGAGCATCCTGACCAATATGCGGCATACGTGCTGACCGCCAACAACCGGGTGGACGACCTCATTGCACAAGCCCGCAAGTTTGTGCCCGAAGCCGTGGTGATAGCCAACGAAGCAAAATATCCTCAACTGAAGGAGGCGCTTGCCGACCTCCCCATCAAGGTCTATGCTGGTGAAGATGCACTCTGCCAGATTGTTGCGGAGAAACCGATAGACATGGTACTGACAGCCATGGTAGGTTATGCCGGATTGAAACCAACCATGAATGCCATACGTGCCCATAAGACCATTGCCCTTGCCAACAAAGAAACATTGGTAGTGGCCGGCGAACTGATTAACGAACTGGCACGCATCAACAAGACGCCCATCCTTCCGGTGGACTCCGAACACTCCGCCGTATTCCAATGTTTGGCCGGAGAGATAGGCAATGCTATCGAGAAGGTGATACTGACAGCTTCGGGCGGTCCGTTCCGCACTTGCACCCGCGAGCAACTGGCCACCGTTACCAAGGCACAAGCTCTGAAGCATCCTAACTGGGATATGGGCGCCAAAATCACCATCGACTCGGCATCCATGATGAACAAAGGCTTTGAAGTCATCGAGGCCAAATGGCTATTTGGTGTACGTCCCGACCAAATAGAGGTAGTGGTACATCCGCAGTCCATCATCCACTCCATGGTGCAATTTGAAGACGGAGCCATCAAGGCTCAATTGGGAATGCCGGATATGCGTCTGCCCATACAGTACGCTTTCTCCTACCCCGACCGTATTCATGCTTCATTCCCCCGACTGGACTTCAAGCAATGTACGGAACTTACCTTCGAGCAACCCGATACGACCCGCTTCCGCAATTTGGCTTTGGCCTACGAGGCCTTGCACCGTGCCGGCAATATGCCCTGCATCGTGAATGCCGCCAACGAGGTTGTGGTAGCCGCCTTCCTGCACGACGAGATTTCGTTCCTTGGCATGAGCGATGTGATAGAGAAAACCATGTCGCGCGTATCCTTCATACAGAAGCCAACGTACGAAGACTATGTAGCAACCGATGCGGAAGCCAGAAAGATTGCAAAAGAACTTTTAAATAATGGATAATTGACAATTGATAATGGATAATGAGGAGAACACACAGAAGTCTATCGACTTTTAACTCCTCTAACTCCTTCTAACTCC
>JAUNJD010000068.1 GCA_030523205.1 Bacteroides sp. | reverse complement strand
GGTTCTTAAGTTTTATCATCTTTAAATTTTGAACTTCGGTGCCTTGCGATACACTTTCTCGTTAAACTGATAGAGTGCGGCACCGCGTTTTGAACCGGTCTTGTCTATCTTATCCGTCTTTTCGATGTAGTCCATTTCGGCAATTCGTTTACGGAAATTCCGTTTGTCGATGGTTTCACCATAAATGGCTTCGTACAGACTTTGCAATTGTGATAAGGTAAACAGTTTGGGCAGGAGGTTGAATCCGATAGGTTCGGTGGATGCCTTTTGTTGCATCAGTTTTCGAGCCTGTTCCACCATAGCAGGATGGTCGAATATCAGCGGGGGCAATTCATGGATGTTCACCCAGAATGCGTTATGCTTCTGCACCAGTTCACGGTCGTATTCATTGATATTGATCAGCGCATAGTAGGCTATGGATATGACACGTTCTCCCGGGTCGCGGTCGATGGCACCGAACGAACCGACTTGTTCCATATATACTTCACTAAGTCCGGTCAGCTCAGCCAACACCCGCTTGGCAGCGTCGTCTACACTCTCATTCTCCTGCACAAATCCGCCCATTAACGACCATTCGCCCATAGCCGGTTCAAAATTTCGTTTCAACAATAGCAGGTTGAGTTCTCCTTCGTAGAAACCGAAAATGATGCAGTCTATACCGACATGGAATTTGGGGTTTGAACTATAATAATTACTCATAGATATATGCACTGTTTAAGTTTTTAATTGTCAATTATCAATTGTCAATTGTTTCTTACCAGAAGTATGCATAGAACAAAGCACACAGAACTACTACGCCCAATGTAGCAACAACATCCCACACATTCCAGCTTTCGCGGATTGTCTTCTTGTAGTCACCTGTAAAGGTAATGGCTGCAATTTGTTCGGCCGACGGTTTGGGAGTGAACATAGACACTACAAACATCAGGACTACAATGAATACAAGCAACCAAACTTCGAAAATGAGCCAGTTAGTCTGCCAGAACCATGTGGTGCTTTCCCAGAAACCACCTACCATATCAGCTTTACCGGAATCGGTCAGTACGTTGGTGAGTAAGCGAAGCATACCAATCAGAAAGCCACCGATAAGACCCCATTCACCGGCTTTAGGAGTGATTCTCTTCGAGAAGATACCAAGGGTGAATACGGCAACCATCGCCGGAGCAATCAGTGATTGGATGTCTTGCAGGTAAGAGTAGAGGTTACCCATGTTCATCATGATAGGCATCCAAGCCAAACCGAGAAGCACTACAACAACCGTGGCAACACGGCCTACAAATACATAGTGGCTTTCGCTCATACCTTTCTTCATGGGTTTATAGAAGTCTTCTGTAAACAGCGTGGCACAGCTATTGAAGAAGGCGGCCAAAGATGCAACAAGTGCACAGATAAAGCCGATGGTTACGATACCTTTCACACCGGCAGGTAGGATGTTCTTCACCATCATGGCAAAGGCTCCGTCTGTATCGTGTGTGTTGGTGATATCCATGACGATGCCACTACCGGTCTTCTGAGAGAGTGCGAAAGCAACCATACCCGGAATCAGGAACATGAACACGGGAAGCAGTTTGAAATAACCGGCAGCAATTGTACCGCGGCGAGCTCTCTTCATGACTACGCCGTTGTCTTCACCCTTAGTCTGGCCAAGCACACGTTGTACGATGTGCTGGTCAGTACACCAGTACCAGAAACCGATGATGGATGCACCCAGGAATACCACATAACCGGGGAATTGCGGATACATGGGGTCAGCAGGGTCGGTATGGAACATATGAGTAGTACCAAATCCGTCATGTGCGGCGTTACATACAGCCATCATCTGTGACCAGCCATTGGCTATGCTACCGTCGCCTAGAATATTCAGGCCGAGGAACAATACAAGGAAAGAACCGATGATGAGGATAGGAGTCTGAATGGCCGACAAAGTCATTACACCCTTCATGCCACCGAATACCGTGAATACAGCTGTGATGGCAATCAGACCGATAGCTCCGTACCAGAAAGGCAAGCCAAGGAGGTATTCGAAGAAGATACCACCGGTGAAAGCTGTTACAGAAACTTTGGTCAATACGTAAGCAATCAAAGTAATGATGGATAACCATGAACCGGTACGCTGGGTATAGCGGAATTTCAGAAAGTCCGGCATGGTAATAATCTTACCCATCTTGTTGTTCAGCAGCTGATAGAACGGAACGAACAACCATCCCAAGATAAGAATCATCCATCCTTGCATTTCCCAGTGAGCCATACCTACACCATCTTTGGCACCTGTTCCGGCCAGACCTACAAGGTGCTCAGAACCGATGTTGGCAGCAAAGATAGCTGCACCGATGATGTACCAAGGTTCGCCTTTACCAAAAAGGTAGTCTTGGCTATCGGCGCCTTTCATTTTCTCTTTGTCTTTCTTGATGGCGCGGTAGATGGCCCATACAATGGCTACAATTCCAACGGCGAGCACCAACCAATCGAGCCAAATAAATTCACTTGAATTCCAATTCATTTTAGTTTATGTTTTTAGTATTAAACTTAAGTTATTTCTCAATGCCGAATTTGAAGATACATTCGCTGTTGTAAGTTTGTCCCGGTTCCAGGATGACAGAAGGCCATTCAGGCTTGTTGGGGCTGTCGGGATAGTGCTGTGTTTCCAGACATACCGAAGCACGTTGGTTATATACGATGCCTTTCTTGCCAGTAACCGTACCATCGAGGAAATTGCCGGTATATACTTGGATGCCCGGTTCGTTAGTATATACTTCCAAAGTGATGCCACTCTCGGGGGAAGTCAGTTTGGCTGCTACTTGAGTGATATCACCTTTGGTGTTCAAGTTCCAGTTATGGTCATATCCGTTTCCGTTTTTCAATTGAATGAAGTCGAAGTTATTGATGTCTTGTCCCACAGCTTTCGGAGTGGTGAAGTCCATCGGAGTATCTTTCACCGGTGCAATTTCTCCGGTAGTCATGAAGGTGCTGTCCACGGGGGTATATTCGTCAGCATTGACATAAAGGATGTGGTCAGTAGCTGCCTTCGACGGATTACCGGAAAGATTGAAGTAAGAGTGATTGGTCATATTGATAATCGTCTTCTTGTCCGTCGTAGCACTATACTTGATGTCGATGGCATTGTCTTCTGTTAGTTTGTAGGTAACTACGGCTGTAACGTTTCCGGGGAAGTTTTCGTCACCGTCCGGAGAAATGCGAGTCAGTTGCAGGGTCGTTTCATCGATAGGTTTGGCATCATATACCTGATATTGCCATCCTTTGGGACCACCGTGCAGGCAATGTCCGTAGTTGTTCTGAGGCAACTGTATGGTATCTCCGTCCAATACGATTCTGCCTTGATTGATTCTGTTGGCATATCGTCCGATGGATGCGCCGAAGTCGCTAGGAATATTGATGTAGTCGGCAATGCTGTCAAATCCCAGCACAACGTCCTGCATCACCCCGTTTTTGTCGGGAACCATAATGGAGACGATACGACCACCGAAGTTCGTAACACATACTTCCATACCGGCCTTGTTCTTCAAGGTGTAGAGATTGGTTGTTGCATTGTTTACTTCAGTCTGAAAACTTGCCGGATTCAATCCCGATAGGGTAAGTTGAGTTTCCGGTTTCTGTGCGCAAGAGGCTAACATGATTGTTGCTATTCCTGCCAGTAGAAAGTGATTCTTCATGGTGATATTTTAATTTGTGAATTAGAGATTTATCTTCTTTCGGGTGTAAAAGTAACACTTTTATTTGGTGTAATGCATACACTTTAATATGTTATGTAACATAAAAGCAAAAAAACTGCTCAGACTCTAGTGAATCTCAAGCAGTTTTTCCTTAAAATGAGCGATTAATTGCTTTTCTTGCCCCAGTATGTCTTATAATTGGAACCATAGCCGGCATAAACGATGGTGGTTGTTCTGGGAGATGCTTCCCAGTCAACTTCGCGTTGCAGGTAAAGTTCCACACCGTTGGCTGTCAGAATTTGGTTGTCGGCATCGTAGCTCCACGTGCCACCTTCCCAAGTTCCTGCAGTGATGGTATGGTCTTCAGCCAAGGTCATAGTTGCCGATTCTTTCTGAGTTCCGTAGCTGTAGGAAAGGTCGATGTGTTCCCAGTTGCCTACCAGTTCCTCTTCGGTGATGGGTACTTGCGGCACGGCACCATAGCGTTCGGGCATTACGAGCGGCCAGCCGTCCGATGTCCAGCGAATGCTGCGTACATGACCCATCATGATGGCATTGTCAACGCTTTCCGGCAGACGGCCTTGCGAAGCGAAGTACCAATTGTCATTGCCATCGTCGAACACGGCACAGTGGGAAATACCTACCCAACCGTCGCTATCGGCAAACTTGTAGGGATGCGTCACTACGGGTAGGGCACTGCCACCACTGGTGACATCCGTTCCGTCAATGCCTACGTATGGACCGGTAAGGCTGGTCGAACGTACTACACGTGTGTTGTAGGGCACAGCCAAGGCATCATAGGCAAGGAAAAGGTAGTAATATCCATCGCGATAGATGATTTCAGGACCTTCGGAACCCTGCCAACGGTTGCCTGCTTCGCGGGTAGCTATCAGTTGTCCGTATTCGGCAGGTACTTCTCCGTCTGCCCAGGGATTGCCCAAGGTTGTAGCCGGCATACCGGTGTCAGCATTCAGTTCTACTGCTACGATACCACTATGCCAAGAACCATAGATGAGCCAGTGCTGTCCTGATTCGGTAATGATGTAGGAGGGGTCGATGGCATTCCACTTGTAATAGCAGTTTTCGTAGTCGGTAGGTGATACATAGAAGTCAAGACCTTTGTCGGAAGCGTTGGTGATGACGTAGCCTTTGTCTTCCCAACCATCGTTATTGGACGGGTCACTGTTCTCCATTAGGCCGATGAAGGCACGTTCGCCCCATGATTCCGTAGTGCTATCCAGATAGCCGGGCACTACGATGGAGTAGTACATACGATACAGTCCATCTTTCACTTTGCGTACGCACGGTGCCCAGTAGCCGAAATCTGCTTCTTCGGCTGTGCTTGCGGGCAGGCCCATTCCTGTACGGATCTCGTTTAGCTTGGTCATAACCCAACTTGGCAGTGACTGCATGGTACCGCCCAGATATTCCCAGTTCACAAGGTCTTGTGAGCGGCGGCCATGGAAGTGACCGCCTGCCTCATGTGCATTTCCGTAAGAAGCATCTGTTTGATACATATAATAGTAACCATCTTCGGCCAACACAACGGAAGGATCGTGTACGTTGGCTAAGTTCCATTGGCTGCGATAACTCCAGTCGGCAATGCTCGAATAGTTGTCATCGTATGTAGGAGGCTCGTAGGAGGCCAATTCCTCTTCGAGCGTACCTTCGGTAGTGGTAAATGTAATTTCGTCCGAATAAACGGTCTCCCCTTCGTAAATGACCATGAAGGCGCGTACATAGTACGTCTTCTGAGTTAACAGTCCGGTAAGGGTTGCCGTAATGCTGTCGTTGGCGATGGTACCGTTCACGGTAGCATTGTAGATGGTCGGCCCGCTTTCCGTGCTGTAGCAGTAGCCTGCGTTGGTGTAGCGCACTTCGTCTAGTTTGGCGAAGGTTGTGCTTAAGGTTGCACTGACACCACCTATTGCGGTAGTGGTAGGAGCGTTGAGCACAACTCCCGAGGTACCGTAGTCGACATCGTCATCGTTGCATGCTCCGAAGAAGAACACGCAGGACAATAACATGGTAAGCCAGATATATCGTTTCATATTATTCCTAAGTTTTTTAAGTTTTAAAGTTTTCAGTTAACTAGTCTCCTTGTCAACTTATCTTCTGTTATTCATTCGATTACCAGCCGGTATTTTGTCCCAAGTTAGGCAACTTCTTGTACTCTTCTTCCGGTATGGGGAAGTAGTAGTTCTTCGGGCTGTTGAATGCACGCGACGGATGAGATTCAGCATATCCATACGTATATACAGTAGAAGCATCCGGCGTAACTGTCACTCCATATAGGTTGTACAGTTGTTGATAGCGCGGCAGGCTGGTCTCAGAGGATGAAGTCTGATTCTCGAACAGCTTCCAGCGACGTTCGTCGAAGAAACGGTGGTCTTCGAATACCAATTCGATGCGACGTTCGTTTTGGATACGTTCTCTAAGCTCGTCCTGTGTCATGCCGCTATAAGCAGGCATACCTACACGGGCACGAACTTCATTGACGAATTCGTAAGCGTATTCCGGACCGTATGCTTCGTTGTAGGCTTCGGCTGCATTCAGTAACACTTCGCCGTAACGGAAGATAGGACATACGTGGTTGTAGGTTGTCGGACTCTTGAACGACATATTGTTCAAGAACTTCTTGGTGTAATAGCCCGTTAACGTGCCACCGAACTGCAACTGATAGTCAGCTCCGTCGGGGTAGGACACATCTACTTCGCGTTCTTCGTCGTTCACAGCATCTCCCCAAATCGAACCATGATGAAGGATGGTCTGTTCCAATCGTGGGTCGCGGTTGGCATACGGGTTTTGTGCATCATATCCGCTGTTGCTGGCATCAATGGGCACACCGCTTGCCATTTCGTAACTGTCCACCAGGTTCTGCGTCGGGTTGGTACGTCCGTTCGACTGGATGGTACCGCTGAATCCGCAGGGAGTAAGATAGAATTCTACTGTATAAGTAGTCCATACGGAACGGGTCAGGATATACTCGTCATTATAGTACGGGTTCGTAATGAAGCACTCGTAGTAGTTCTCATCGGGATCATTGTCCGTAGTAGTATATAGCACATACGGATTGCTTTGCGTATTGTTCTTGTCGATGAAGTCTTGAGCGGCTTCGGCAGCCTCTTGCCACCAGCTGGTGTTATTGCTGGTGTTGTTCAGCGGAGAAGCTCTGTAAAGCAAGGCTCTTGCTTTCAGTGCGTATGCGGCAGCACCGTTCACACGTCCCCAGTTTTCTGTTTCATCGCTATAACGGAAGGGAAGTACATCCTTTACGGCATCACATTCTTCGGCAATCCATTCCAATACTTCGGCAGCATCGGTACGGGCTATATTCATGCGTTCATCGTTCTGTTCATAGATGATGGGATCACCATTCTCGTCATCGCCGATGATGAGGAAGTCACCGAAGTAACCCACCATTTCGAGGTGGAAGAGGGCACGGAGCAGACGGGCTTCTGCCTTGTAGCGGTCGTACAGGTGGTCATCGTCACCGTCTTTGTCGTAGTTACCTACCACGCTCTCCTTTACGTTAGCCAAAAACTTATTGGCGGCACGGATAGCCGTACAGTTGCGCGGCCAGAAGTATTCGGCCACCGGATGGTTGGAAGCCGAATAACTGTCGTTGATGACACCGTAATAGTTTACGCTGGGCCAGAAGCACAGAGCATTGTCCGTCATACAGTCGCGGGGCGAGTTGTACGAACCATCGTTGATGGCAGCAAATGCATCGGGCAGATACGTATAGATGTTCGCGAGGAAGCTGCGAGTATTTTCGAAGCTGCTGAATACCTGCTCTTCCGAGAGAGTCAAGTCGACCTCTGTATCCATGAAGCCGCTACAAGCCGTTGTTCCCAATGCCAAAGTGGCGGCAGCAATATATGTCTTTATCTTTTTCATATTGGTCTTTTATTTTTATGATTTTAGAAACCTATGTTGACACCGACAGAGAATGTACGGGTTTTCGGATACCACCAGCAGTAGCTCATGGGTTTTTCCGGGTCAACACCGTCGGGCAATTTGCTCCAGTTCACCAGGTTGTAGCCGATGAAGTAGAAGCGACACTTGGTCATGCCAATCTTCGTAATAAGCTTTTGGGGCAGTGAATAACCCACTTCTACGTTTCTCAGCGAGAGGTAATTACCATTCTTAATCCAAATATCGTTGTGGTATGTACCGCTTGAACGGTCGCTATCGATGGCGTTGAAGTCACCGTAAACGATACGCGGATATGTAGCGTTAATGTTTCTGGCATCTGTAGGATCGTCGGTATAGTAACCCCATGTCTTTGTTACCTCGTGTGTGGCATTGTTACTCCAACCGGAATAACCGATGGCCGGCGAAAGGAATACGGAACGGTTCAGGTAAGCGGTCAGTGTAGCGCGGATATCAAATCCTGCATACTCAGCGCCGAAAGTCAATGACGGAATCAGCTCCGGAATAATGGTGTATTTCTGCGGGCTCATATCGTCTGAGTCGATTTGACGGTCACCGTTCAAGTCCTTGAATACGGCGGTACCCAGCGGCTGTGCACCGTCCGAGAAGGTGCTGTACGGATATTTTTCCGGATGCTCTTGGGCATCAGCCTGACTGGTTGCAATCAGATTGGCGTCGCTGGCCCAACCATCGAATTGGTAGATGTTCCAACCACCGATACCGTTGTTGAAACTGCTTTCGTACAGTCCCTGAACGGAAGTATAGTCGAAGATGCGTTTGCCTGTCTTGCGCAGCCATTCTTCATTCGGTTCGGTTTCATCCATTTCGGTGATTTTGTTAGTGTTCCAGGTCAGCATACCTTCGATAAAGTAGCTCACTTTGCCAATCTTGTTCTGATGACCGATTGTCAATTCAAATCCCTTGCTTTCGGCTTTACCGTAAGAGTCATCGGACACGCTGACGCCCAGCAGGTCGGGAGTATTGGAACGAGTTACCAGAATCTTGGATCGCCATTCCTTGAAAGCATCGAACGAACCATAGAGCTTCTTGTTCCAGAAGTCAAAATCTACACCAAAGTTGAACATATCAGATACTTCCCATTTGTTGTTGCTGTTACCAATCATGGTTTCGGCGAGGCCGTCAATCCATGTGGCGTTCGTACCAAAGCTGTAACCGGTGCCGTCGCCATACGTACTCTTGTAAGGATAGCGGTCGGATCCTGTGCTCGATTGTCCGGAGTGTCCGAACGAAGCACGCAGTTTCAGCAGGTTGATGTTCTTGTTCTTCAACCAAGATTCTTCCGATGCCACCCATCCCAGAGAAGCACCCCAGAAAGTACCCCAGCGGTCATCCGGATCGTAGTTGTCATATCCCATGCGCGAGAGATTGCCCGAGAAGATGTATTTATTGTCATATACATACGTACCTTGTACATTGTATGAAAGGTAACGATAGGCTGACAACTGGCCTGGAGTATGGTTATTCGGTTCACTTACATTCTGTCTGTTGCGATAGGTGCGGATGAAGGCGCGAGCATCGACGTCATGCTTGCCGAATGTACGTTGGTACGCAAAGCCGGCGTTGAAGTTGATGTTGTAATAGTTGGCGCGTTCGTTGGCAGCGGGATCTGTCAATGCCGAATAAGTCTGCGTCTGTGTCAGCGTGAAGTCCGATACAGAAGTGGCACTGGTGTTCGTATAGTCGTAGCTGTACGCATTGATACTGTTGCTCTGCGTGGACTGGAATACGTCGTATGCATCAAAGCTAACCATTACGTGGGCTTTCAATCCTTTCACCAGTTCTGACAAGTCACCGGTTACGTTGACGGTAGTATATAGGTTGCGTCGGCGGTTCTTGTCCTGTCCGGACGAAGCCAGCAGGTAAGCCGGGTTCTGTGCGGTGTCCGAGTAATAAATCTGTCCACCCGGAGTATATACCGGTTCCATCGGGTTGGCTTCTACGGCACCGAATGTTACCAGGTTGAACACGCTGGTCATAGGCTGAGTGATGTTATCGATACGACCACCCAAGTCCAAAGATACATTCAGGTATTTGTTGACGTCGATGTCCAAGTTTGAACGCAAGTTATAGCGGTTCAACTGATGCTGTGTGCTGTAGCTTCCGTTGTATTCCGTCCATTTGGAGTTCCACATACCTTCTTGGCGGAGGTAGGAGAAAGACACATAGTAGCGGGCACGCTCGTTACCACCACTGATTTGCAGGTTGGTCTTGTACATGGGTGCCATGTCGCGATACAGTTCGCTGAACCAGTTGGTATCGAAGTAACGGTATTGATCCATGCCATCGAGCTGTTCACCGCTGGATACCCTGCGGTATTTTTCGACTTGGTCGGCGGTGTAAAGTGCATCCTGATTGCTCAGGTATCGTGCGCGGTTACGGGTCAGAGCTGTGTTGTAGGAGTTCTGGTTCTCCATTTTATTGCTCAGCATCTGAAAGCCAACTTCCTGTGTGAAGTCTATTTTGGTCTTTCCTGTCTCACCACGTTTGGTTGTCACCATGATGACACCGTTGGCACCGCGCATACCATAGATGGAGGTGGCGGCGGCATCCTTCAGTACGGTGATGGTCTCGATGGGGAATGCATCGAGGAAGGAGAGGTCACGTTCCACGTTGTCCACGATGATGAGCGGACTGCGGGCACTTGAGTTCATGGTACGGATACCACGGATGTACATGGCCGATTCCGTCCATCCCGGTTCGCTGGACCATTCGTAGGTTTCAACACCGGTCAATGACGATGTGAAGGCGTTCTGCAACACGGTGATAGGATACTTCTGCATCGTTTCGCCGGCTACGCTGGAAGTCGATTCTGTCACGAATTTCTTTTTCTTCTTGCCGAAGGGAACAGAAGTCAGATGTTCGTATTCGTCAATATCTTCTTCCATCACGATTTCGAACTTATCCGAGAATTCAGCGGTAGCTGTTGCATTCTTGTAACCAACGCAGTTGGCAAGCAACTCATCTCCCACCTTTACATTCTTCAGGCTGAAATATCCGTCTGCATCCGACAGGGCCAGACGATTTTGCTCTGCAATGTTAATGATGGCTCCTGCGATTCCATTGCCTTCGGAATCTACAATCCGGCCTTTCAATACTCGTTCTACCTGAGCTTGTATTGTACCGGTCATTACCATCAGGACTGCCAGTAGCAGGAGACGCCCCGCTCCGGTCAGCTTGTTTATTATGTTTTTTATGTTAGTACACATACTTGTTCTGTTTTAAGATTACCAACCTGGGTTATTTTCAATATTCGTTTTCCATACCTCGGTTTCGGGAATCGGATAAAGGTACATCTTCTCCTCGAATACGCGGGTCTGAGCCAGCTTACGGGTAATGGTTCCGTCAGATGCAACATCTATACCATAGATGGGGCGGGCAAGGGCTTCCTCGGCCACATTCCAACGGCGTACGTCCCACGGGCGATGCTCTTCGAAAGCAAATTCCACGGTGCGTTCCTTATGGATGAAGTTACGCATATTGTCTTGCGAAGAAGTCAGGTCGCTGCGGTCGGCTACGCTGCCACTGATGCCCGAACGTTGGCGCACTTGGTCGAGCATATCATATACTTCCTGGCAGGGGCCTTGTGCTTCGTTCAGAGCTTCGGCATAGTTCATTAGAATCTCGGCGTAGCGGATGATAGTCCACAGGCGGTAGGCCGAACCGGCATGGTCATCGCTCAAGATGCTTTCGGGGATGTACTTGCGCAGGTAGTAGCCGGTAGGAGTGGCGTTCGTGTTACCTATAGGATTGTCTCGTTGGCCCTGGATGACGTTGATGGTTCCATCGCCCCAAGATACACCGTGATAAAGGATGCTTGCCTCCAGACGCGGGTCGCGGTTGGTCCAAGGCTCGCTGTCGTCGTAGCCGCTTGCGCTGTTGATTTCGGGCGTGTAAGTGCTTTCGTTATATACAGGAGCACCCGTTGCGTCGTATTCGGCAAAAGGAGAACTGCCGTCCGCCATGTCATACATATCCACCAAATTTTGTGACGGACACAAGCCGCCGTTTCCGCCTTCACCTACGGGAGTGTCGTTCTGAATGCCCGACCATCCGATAGCTACGTCGTTACGGTAGAAGATGACTTCGTAGTTGTTACCGGTGTAGGCGGTTCTCAGCAAGGCATTGGTATAGGCCTCCACACCTTGTGTGTTGCCACTGGCATCGGTCGAGGTGAACAGGCTGAAGTTGCTTCCGTAGTCGTCGATAAAGCTCTTGGCTGCATCGGCGGCTTCCTGCCAAGTGATACCGGAATCGGCGCTGAAGCGCGGGCTGGCCATGTAGAGCGCGATGCGTGAGTAGAGGGCACGTGCCATCGGCTGACCGATACGACCTGCACGGCTGGAGGCCCATGCATCGCTATAGCTCAGCAGGTCGCTTTCGCATTCTTCCAGTTCGTTCATGATAAAGTCAACCACATATTCCTTGATGGTGGGGCGTGTGGTGTAGTCGGACAGCAGGTCGCCTTCCGGATCTAGCACCTCGGTCACAATGGGTATAGGGCCATAGCGCAGGAACATTTCCCAGTAGAACCACGCACGCAGGAAGCGGGCTTCGGCCACGTAGGTCTTTTTATCCGTTTCGTATTGGCTGTCGCTCATGGAAGCCTCTTGCGGAACGGAGTCAGCGTATGCGATGACGATGTTGCACTTACGAATGCCACGGTAGCGGCTTTCCCATACGGAGGTCAGTTCGTCTGCTCCGTCTTCAGCATAGTAGTTGCCAAGGTTGAACGATGACTTCACGCCACCCGAGAAGCTTTCTTCTCCGAGATCGGTGGCAGCATCCAGCCAATGGCTGTCGATGCGGTTGGCACCGTGGAGCAAGAAGTTGTATGTATCATAGTGGAACTGTACGAACAGGTTCCAGTCGCTGAGCACTTCGTCTTCGGTCAGCTCACTACTGGGCTGTTTGTCGAGGAAGCCTCCGAATGCGTCTTCGCACGAAGTAAGGGTGGTGGTAGCCACACTCATGGCGAACAAACTATATAATAAGAATTTTTTCATATTTGTCAGAATTTAATGTTAACACCAAGGTTGACTGTTTTCATAATGGGGTAACGGTTCGAACCATTGCTTTCAGGGTCAGTCAGGCCATCCAGGTGATCCCATGTAATCAGGTTGTTGGCGTTGACGTAGATGCGGCAGTCGCTCATGCCTACCTTGCGTGCCCAGGCGGTGGGTAGGGTGTAGGCCAGCTCGATATTCTTCAGGCGTAAGAAGGCTCCATTTTGCAGGAAGAAGGAGTTCTCGCGTTGGTTGTGGTCGCCGTAGTCGTTGTAGTGCAGCAACGGATACTTGGCGTTGGCTAGGTTGTAGGCTTCGCTCTGTGCGGGGTCCCAACGTTTCAAGTGGTGTTCCTTTACCTTACCTCCGTTGATGAAGGCATACATGGCTTCGGCATCGTAGTAGCGGCTCACGTGATCTACTCCCTGGAACATGATGCTGAAGCTCCAGTTCTTGTAGCTGGCACCCAACGACAGGGTGTACATATTCTCGGGAATATCGCTGTTGCCAATGTAAGTCTCATCTTGGTCGTCGATGACACCGTCGCCGTTCATGTCGCGATACTTCAGGTCACCGGCCTGCACAGCACTGGTGAAGCGAGAGGTAGGCAGCGTGCCGCCGTCAATGTCTTCTTGCGTGATGAATCCCTCGCATACCAATCCGAAGTATTGGTTGATGGGGTGGCCTTCTTGCTTGCGGTAGCTGGTCTTGCTGTCTGGTTCGTCCATGTCGAGGATTTTGTTGCGGGCGTGCGAGAAGGTGAATCCTACGTTGTAGGTGAAGTCTTCGCCGATACGGTTGTTGTGCTTCAGCTCGATTTCAAAACCCTTGTTCGTGGTCTTACCCAGATTGTCGGCTGCCATTACTACACCTACCCATTCCGGACGAGTTAGGTACTCGGTCAAGATGTCGTTGCGCTTTTCGTAGAAGACATCCACGTTACCATTCAACTTGCCGTTCCACAATCCAAATTCGATACCTAAGTTGAACTTATGAGCACGTTCCCATGTTACGTCGTAGTTGGGGTATTGCGATTCGTAGATGCCGGTGTAGCCGGTGGTGCCGAAGTAGTAGTCGTTGCTTATCTGCGACCACTTCTCTTCGTAGAGGAAGCGTTGCTTCACGCCGTCCACCTGATAGACATCGTTACCTACCTGACCGTAAGATGCACGTATCTTCAGGTTGTTCAGCCATTCGGAAGTGCTTTCCATGAACTTTTCGTTGCTGATGCGCCAGCCGATGGAGACAGAGGGGAAGAAACCGAAGCGCTTGCCCTTCATGAAGTTTTCCGAACCGTTATAGCCGGCGTTGAACTCGGCCAGGTAGCGGTCGTCGTAACCGTATGTGACACGACCTACCACACCTTGATAGCGCTGTGCCAGTTCGGCCTTGTCGCGGTAGTCGTTCTGCATATACAGCATCATAGCCGTCACGTCGTGCTTGCCAAACTTGCGTGCGTAGTTCACTTGGGCTTCCATGTACAGCTTGTAAATGGAAGTGAACGAGTAGGAGTTGGACAACTCAGTATCGGTATTGAATTGGTTGTAGGCATCGATAGACGTATAGTTGTCACGGTCGTTCAGTTCGTATGTGGCAAAATCTTTCGTATAGTCGTTGCGGTGCAGGTTTTCGTAGTCGAATGATACCATACCCTTGACGCTCAAACCTTCGGTCAGCCAGTCCATCTTGTAGTCAACGATGAAGTTGGTTTCGTTCACGTTGTTGGATGAACGATAGTAACCGCCTTCGGCAAGGGCTGCCACGATGTTGTTCTGATATTGCGAGCTACCGCCATAGAGCACCGTTGTTTCGTCGCCGTTCTGTACGGAGTAGGATACGGGGAACAACCATCCGGGTGTATGGTTCAGTTCGTAGAAGGTTTCACTGTATGTGCTGCTTTCGCTGGTGTTCGAGCCACCATATTGTTCAAAGCGCGTACCGAAGTTGACAGACAGTGTCAGGTCCTTGGTTAGGAAGAAGTCCGTATTGGCACGGAACGAGAAGCGGCGGAAGTATGGGCTGGAGCTGTTGCCGTAATCGTCGTTGCTCAGGTTCTTGATGATGGAGCTTTGGTCGTAGTATTCGCCGGAGGCGTAGTAGCGCATACGCTTCGTACCGCCGCGTACACTTACGTTGTAGCGTTGTGCGGGAGCCACGTTTCTTACTACTTCGTCGTACCAGTCAACATTGGGGTAAAGCATGGCTTCCAGACCACTCAATTCACCGGCTACCGACTTGCGGTACATCTCGATGTCGCTGGACGAGAACTGTGAAGTCAGTCCGTCGTTGGCCAAGGCTTCTTCCAATAACATTACAGATTGGTAAGAGTCCAGATAGGTATCTTTGCGTGTCGGGCTTTGGAACTGCCAGTTGGCCGTGAGGCTCACTTCCGGCTTTTGTTCCTTACCGCGCTTGGTGGTAATCAGCATAACGCCGTTGGCACCGCGCACACCATAGACGGCCGTGGCCGAGGCATCCTTCAGTACGGAGATAGTCTCGATGTCGTCGGGAGCAATCTGCGAGAACGAACGTTCGATACCATCCACCAGAATCAGCGGCTGGGCATCGCCTGCAAACGTGGCACGTCCACGGATGTAGATGGAGGCATCGTCCGAACCCGGTGCACCGGAAGTCTGCGTGGTGATGACACCCGGAATCTTACCGGAGATGGCTTGCGACACATTGGCCGACGGTGTAGAAAGCAGGTCTTTGGCCGTCACCTGAGAGATGGCACCTACCACACTCTCCTTCTTCTGCGTACCGTAACCTACCACCACCACTTCTTCCAGCATTTCGCTGTCTTCTTTCAGCACGATGACGAAAGAGGTCTTGCCGTTCACCGGAACATCTTGTGTGGCATATCCTACGAATGAGATTTGCAGCGTGGCATTCTTGTTCACGCTGAGGCTGAAGTTACCGTCGAGGTCAGTAATGGTTCCGTTGGTTGTACCTTTTTCGAGTACACTGGCACCGATGACGGTTTCTCCGGTTCCGTCTTTCACGACACCGCTTACCTGCACGGACTGTGCGAAGGCCAATTGCCCTGCCAGCATCAGGAGCAATGCAGGCAGCCATCGTAGGAGCGGCAAGCCGCTCCTCGATGTTTGTGTATTGTTTCTATAATCTTTCATACAATAGATTTTTTAGTTTATTTTTCAATTTGGTCGGCATACGGGAAGTAACCTACTGCCGTGATGTCCAAGCTGGAGCCTTCGGCTGTCAGGAACAGGCCGATGTCGTCTGTCGAGATGCCCGATTGATAGTAGGTATAATCGGTCAATGTCGTTCCGGCGGCAGTTCTCACTTTGGCTTTTACGCTTACCATGTCGCTGCTGCGGCTGGTGAACAGGCGTACCTTGGCACCGCACATGTCGGATACGAAGGTATCCCAGTCGAAGCCGTTGGTCATGTTGTCAGAGCTGTAGTTGCTGTCGCCCCATCCGTAGGCATCCGAGCGGAGAACGAAGTATTCGGAATAGCCCGATTCACTGCGTTCGTAGCCGTTGGTGCATACCAGCAACCAGTTCTCCCAGTTGTTGCCGCTTCCGCTGTTGTTGTTGGTGAAGATGAATCCGAACGGATAAGTGGTGTTGCCGTTGATGACGTAGTTGTCGGAGAAGTACGTCCACCAAGTGGCTGACAAGTCTGCCGGACCTACCAAATAGCTGCCCGACGTGAAGGCTTCTCCTTCGATGTAAACATCTTCGGCATTGATCATCAGGTAAGAGCCTTCGCAAGTGAGGAATACGCCCAACGTCTCTTCCAGTTCGCCCGTGTAGGTGAAGCTGTAGTTGTACGTCGTTCCCGAAGAGGCGGTGATGACGGCACGCATGGTCAGCGTATTGCCACTGCGCGTCAGGGTCATGTCAACGTAAGCACCGTCCATTTCGGAGCAGAAGGTATCCCAGTCGAACGGACTTGAGATGCCGTCGGCACTGTAGTTGCTGTCGCCCCATCCGTAAGCGTCGGAACGCAGAACGAAGTGTTCGGAGTAGCCGCTTTCGCTACGGTCGTATCCGTTGGTCACTACCAGCAGCCAGTTCTCCCAGTTGTTGGTCGTTCCGTCGTTGTAGTTGTAGAATCCGAAGTGGATGCTTTCCTTGAATGTGAAGAAGTCGGAGAATGCGGTCCACCAGCCGGTCGAGCAGTCTTCCTCGCCCACCTGTATGTAAGTGTTGTAGTCCGTCTCTTCGTCGTCGCTCGGAGTGCGCGGGTCGGCCCACTGCGTGCTTGTGATGGTGTTGCGGTATATCTTGATGTCGTCAATCCACCATTCGCCCGGTTGGCTGTCCGAACCATATCCTATATATAGGTATGCGGTCTGTGCCATGAATTGCACAATCTTGGAGAAGTCGAAGTCGGTAATGGTTTCGTTGATGCGCTTCTTGCCATCTACATACACGAAATAGCCCGATTCCGTGATGGACAGGGCTACGTAATGCCATGTGTTGGGATCGTCCAGCAGGCCGGTTTCGGCTTCTGAGGGGTTGTTCACTTCTTTTTCTCCGTCGGCGCCTTCGTAGGACAGCCATCCGTTGGCGGTGAAGAACATCCGTTGCGTACCGTTTTCGTTCTCGAAGGAGAAGAGGGCACCTTCCAAGTCGTGTTCAGTGCTTTCGGTTGCTTCTTCGTC
>JAUNJD010000344.1 GCA_030523205.1 Bacteroides sp. | reverse complement strand
GGAAGTTGACGAGTTGACAAGGGAACAAGGAGCAATTGTATGCCCTGTCTTGTACCCTCGTCAACTTGTCTCCTTGTCAACTGAACGAATCTCTGCCTTGTGGCCTCGTTAACTTGTCCCCTTGTCAACTAACTCAAAACTCAAGAACTTAAAAACTCAAAAACTCATTTCATGATTAAGCAATACTTCATACAAGCCTGGGCGCAGCTACGCCAACAGCCGCTGATAAGTGCGGTGAGCATTGCCGGAACGGCGCTGTCCATCTTCCTCATCATGCTGGTGGTGATGATGCAGCAAGTGAAGGTGGCTCCCTTTGCGCCCGAGAGCAACCGCGACCGCTTCTTGCACGTGCGTTGCATGAGCATCGGCAACAAATCATGGGGAACCTCCACCTCCAACGGCCCGATGAGCGTGCAGACAGCCCGCGAGTGTTTCCAGTCACTGACCACCCCCGAGGCGGTCACTATCTATTCGTGCCTAGTGGCATCCAAGCCGGTGTCTCTGCCCGGTCAATCTGCTACCGGCATCGACCTGCGCGAGACGGACGACGTCTTTTGGCACGTGTTCGACTTCGCCTTCACCGACGGCAAGCCCTACGACAAAGCCACCTTCGACGCCGCACAGCCCGTGGCCGTCATCACCGAAAGCGTCTCGCGCGTGCTCTTTGGCACCACGAAGTCTGTCGGACGTGAATTTCTCTTGGGCCATGCGCCCTATCGGGTGGCAGGCGTGGTGAAAGACGTTTCTACGCTGGCCACTACCTGCTACGGACAAGTGTGGGTGCCCTTCACCTCGACGGGGTTGGATAAAGACGTGTGGAGCGAGGGCCACATGGGCATGATGAGTTGCACCATCCTGGCCCGCAGCCGTGCCGACTTCCCCAAGATTCGCGAAGAGGTGGAGCGCCGGCGATTGGCCTACAACACACAGATAGGCGAAGACGGCTGGGAGCTGATATACCGCAACCGTCCCTACGACCAAGAGAAGAACAGCATTGCCTATGCGGCAAACTATGAACCGGACCTGAAAGCCGAGCGTCGCGAGCGACTAATCATCTTCATCATCCTGCTGATAGTGCCTGCCATCAACCTGAGTAGCATGACGCAGAGCCGCTTGCGTCAGCGTGTGTCCGAGGTGGGCGTGCGCCGTGCCTTTGGCTGCACACGCACGGAGATGTTGGGGCAGATACTGGCCGAGAACCTGGTGGTGACATTGGCGGCGGGCATCTTTGGATTGCTGCTGAGCATCGCCTTCGCCTACTTGGGCAACACCATCTTGTTTGCCCAGCCCTATAGCGCGACGGTCAATCCGCCTGCCGTGGATGCGTCCATCCTGCTCCATGCTTCTACTTTCGGATGGGCCTTGCTCTTCTGCTTCATCCTCAACCTGCTCAGTAGCGGACTGCCGGCATGGAGGGCTTCGAGAATAGGAATCGTAAATGCATTGGGAGGTAAACTGTATTGATTATGGAAAAGAAACTACTTACACAGATAAAGAACGAGTGGCGCAGCAACCTTTGGTTGGCCACGGAGCTGCTGCTGGTGAGCGTGGTGATGTGGTACGTCACCGACTACCTCTATACACGCTTAGCCACTTACCTGGAGCCGCGTGGCTTCGACATCGAGCATTGCTACCTGATAGAGATGGGCGAGCTGACGAACAAGAGCGCCGACTATATTGCCGATAAGACCGGCGAACAGACGAGTGCCGACGTACAGGAATTGGCCGAACGGATACGTCGCCGTCCGGAGGTAGAGGCTGTCAGCCTTTCGCAAAACTCCTATCCTTATAACGGAAGCAACAGTACGGCCTCGGTGGAATACGACACGTTGAGGAGTCCCGGTTGGACGATACGCCGACTGGTATCACCCGACTTTGTGCGTGTGTTCCGCTACCGCGGTGCACAGGGCGAGACATCCGAACAACTGGCCGAGATGCTGAGCCGCGATGAATTCCTCGCCTCGAACAATCTCTATCAGAAATACAACATTCCGATGACCTCGCTTGTGGGCAAGGGTTTCTACATTTTTGGCGATACTACCCGTACCGTCCGCTTGGGTGCCGCCTTGCAGGATGTGCGCTACCACGATTTCGCCCAAGCTCGTTCCAGCTTTTGCATGTTGTACAATCTGTTGGACCTTGATAGGCGTAGCCCCGGTTGGGTACACACCTCTTCCGAGCTTTGCGTTCGCGTCAAGGCCGACCAAGACCGTGACTTCATAGCCCGCCTCAAGGCCGACAGCGAGAAGCAACTGCGTGTGGGCAACGTCTATATCTCCGAAGTGCGCTCCTTTGCCGACATCCGCCGCAACTTCGAGCAAAACAACATCAACAACCTGCGCAACTACCTCATGGGCATGGGCTTCCTGATGCTCAACATCTTCCTGGGCCTGCTGGGCACCTTCTGGTTCCGCACGCAGCAACGCCGTGGAGAGATTGCCTTGCACAAGGTGATGGGTGCCACCAGCCTCAGTGTCTTTTCCCGACTGTTGAGCGAAGGTATGTTGCTGCTGACGCTTGTCACCATCCCGGCCCTTATCATCGACTACAACCTTGCCCGTTTGGAACTGAACTCATGGCGCAACGACACCACCTTAGAGCCGGACCGCCTGCTCCTCTGCGCCGGCATCTCCTTCGTGCTCATTGCCCTGATGATTGCCATTGGCATCGGCATCCCGGCCCGCAAGGCGATGAAGGTGCAGCCGGCGGAGGCGTTGCATGATGAATAAAAATTGAATGAAGAATTAAGAATG
>JAUNJD010000067.1 GCA_030523205.1 Bacteroides sp. | reverse complement strand
GGAGTTAGAAGGAGTTAGAAGCCGATAGTTTTTTGCTGTGTGAAGGGCGAATGAGGAGAACGCAGAAGACGCTGAAGACGCGGATGAACGCGGAAATTAATTCTTTAGACGCGGATTGAGCGAATGAGACGGATTCTTTAATTTATAATTTTAAATTTAGAATTGATGACTATCGGCTTTTAACTCCCTTAATAACTACTATAACTCCTTTTAACTCCTCCCGATAAACAATATAATAGTATGGAGAACAGATATTTCAAACGCGACATCAGTTGGCTATCATTCAACTACCGCGTACTAATGGAAGCAGAAGACGATACGTTGCCACTATACGAGCGCATCAACTTCATATCCATCTACTCCTCCAACCTGGAAGAGTTCTACAAGATACGTGTGGCCGACCACAAAGCCGTGGCCACGGGCGTGTCGGTGAGCGACGAAGAGAGCGTGCAGTCGGCCATCGAGCTGGTGGACCAAATCAACAAAGAGGTGAACCGACAATTCCAAGAACGCAACCGCATCTACAAGCAACAGATATTGCCTGCCTTGCAGAAACATCACATCATCTTCTACCAGACACCCGAAGAAGTAGAGCCCTTGCATCAGGAATATCTGCGGCAATTCTTCCGCGAAGAAATATTTCCCTACATGGCTCCCGTACCCGTCAGCAAGGACAAAATCATATCTTTCCTACGCGACAACCGACTTTATCTGGCCGTCCGGCTCTACCCCAAAGGCGGAGGACAGGCCGAATACTTCGTCATGAAGCAACCTTACAGCAAACTGCCCCGCTTCATTCAGCTACCCAAAATTGGCAAGAACTACTACTTGATGTTTCTGGAAGACATCATCAAGGCCAACCTGAACGTTATCTTTCCCGGCTACGACGTTGATTGCAGCTACAGCATCAAGATTTCGAGGGATGCCGACATACTGATAGACGACACGGCCAACACCAACGAAATCATCGAACAGGTGAAGACCAAGGTGAAGAAGCGCAAGATAGGTGCCGTCTGCCGCTTCGTCTATGACCACTCCATGCCACAGGACTTTCTGGACTTCCTGATGGATGCCTACCACATCGTGCCCCGCGAACTGGTGCCGGGCGACAGCCATCTAAACCTAGAGGACCTGCGCGACTTGCCCAACCCCGACAACATCGTGCCACCCATCCGCAAGCCGCAACCCATGAAGTTGACTTGTCTGGACGAACACGAATCCATCTTCCGCTACGTGGAGAAGAAGGACCTGCTGCTGCATTACCCTTACCACTCGTTCGACCACTTCATACATTTCTTATACGAAGCCGTGCACGAGCCTACCGTGCGCGAGATTATGGTGACGCAATACCGTGTGGCGGAGAACTCCACCGTCATCAACACCCTGATAGCCGCCGCACAGAACGGCAAGCGGGTGACCGTCTTCGTGGAGCTGAAAGCCCGCTTCGACGAGGAGAACAACTTGGCCACCGCCGAAATGATGAAGGCTGCGGGCATCAAGATTATCTTCAGCATTCCGGGCCTGAAGGTACACGCCAAGGTGGCCCTCGTGCTGCGTCGTGACGACAAGGGACACCGACTGACCAGCTACGCCTACATCAGCACAGGCAACTTCAACGAGAAGACAGCCAAACTCTATGCCGACAGCGGCCTGTTCACCTGCAATCCGGTCATCGTGAACGACCTGCATCGTCTGTTCCGCACCCTGCAAGGGAAAAAGAATCCCGTGTTCCACCACCTGCTCGTGGCCCGCTTCAACCTGATACCGGAGCTGAACCGCCTCATCGGTCACGAAATGGAGCTGGCACGCCAAGGCAAACGCGGACGCATCGTACTCAAGATGAATGCCCTGCAAGACCCCGCCATGATAGACCGCCTCTACGAAGCCTCGCAAGCGGGCGTGGAGATAGACCTCATCGTGCGCGGCATCTGCTGCCTCATCCCGGGACAGGAGTACAGCCGAAACATCCGCGTCACCCGCATCGTAGATACCTTCCTCGAACATGCCCGCATCTGGTACTTCGGCAACGGAGGCAGGCCGAAACTCTTCCTAGGCTCGCCCGACTGGATGCGCCGCAACCTGTACCGACGCATCGAGGCCGTCACACCCATACTAGACAAGGAGCTGAAACAGGAACTGACGCACATGCTCCGCATACAGCTGTCGGACAAAAGGAAAGCCTGCTTCGTAGATGAGCACCTGCAAAACTGCTGGAAATCACCGCAGCCGCAGAAAGAGAACGTACGCTCGCAATACACTTTTTATGAATACTTGAAAAGTAGATTGTAACGCCGTTGTAATATGTATGACATTTCCCTGCAACAAGAAAGCCGTTCCTTTGCGGGCAGAAATAACATACATATTTTTATATGGAAACAATTTATTTAGGAATCGTACTTTTTCTATTCGTGCTCGCGGTATTCGACCTCATGGTGGGTGTCAGCAACGATGCAGTAAACTTTCTGCAGTCGGCCGTAGGAGCCAAGGCAGCCTCGTTCAAGACCATCCTGTTCATCGCAGGCATCGGCATCTTCATTGGCGCCGCTCTCAGTAACGGTATGATGGACATTGCCCGCCACGGTATCTACCAGCCGGAGCATTTCTATTTTGCCGAAGTTATGTGTATCTTGCTGGCCGTCATGCTGACGGACGTCGTGCTGCTGGACGTATTCAATACGTTGGGCTTGCCTACATCGACCACCGTCTCGATGGTGTTCGAGCTGTTGGGTGGTACGTTCGCCCTGTCGCTTATCAAGGTGTATAGCGACGACACGGTAGGTCTGGGCGACCTCATCAATACCGACAAAGCGCTGTCGGTCATCATGGCCATCTTCGTATCCGTAGCCATCGCCTTCTTCTTCGGTATGCTGGTGCAGTGGTTGGCACGTGTGATATTCACTTTCAATTATAAGAAGCACATGAAGTACACCATCGGACTGTTCGGTGGCATCGCCGCTACGTCCATCATCTACTTCATGCTGATCAAGGGACTGAAGGACAGCTCGTTCATGACTGCCGACAACAAAGCGTGGATACACGACAACACAGGTATGCTGATTGTAACCTTCTTTGTATTCTTCACCATCCTGATGCAGGTGCTCCACATGCTGAAAGTGAATGTATTCAAGATTGTGGTACTGATGGGAACCTTCGCCTTGGCACTGGCCTTTGCAGGCAACGACTTGGTAAACTTCATCGGTGTGCCTTTGGCCGGATACTCCTCATTCGTGGACTATACGACGAACGGCACCGCCGCCGGACCGGACGGTTTCCTGATGACCTCTCTGCTGGGCCCGGCCAAGACGCCTTGGTACTTCCTGATTGGCGCCGGTGCCATCATGGTCTATTCGCTCTGCACGTCGAAGAAAGCCCACAACGTTATCAAGACTTCCGTTGACCTCTCCCGCCAAGACGAAGGTGAGGAGAACTTCGGCAGCACACCGATAGCCCGTATATTGGTACGTTCCAGTATGTCGCTGGCCAACGGTATGTCGAAGATAATGCCCGACAGCACGAAACGCTGGATAGAGACCCGCTTCCAAAAGGACGAAGCCATCATAGCCGACGGCGCCGCCTTCGACTTGGTGCGTGCCTCCATCAACCTCGTGTTGGCCGGTCTGCTCATCGCTTTGGGTACCTCGCTGAAACTTCCCCTTTCTACCACATACGTTACCTTCATGGTGGCTATGGGTACCTCGCTTGCCGACCGTGCTTGGGGGCGTGATTCCGCCGTGTTCCGCATCACGGGTGTACTGAGCGTCATCGGTGGTTGGTTCATCACTGCCGGAGCTGCCTTCACCATCTGCTTCTTCGTAACCCTTCTGATTCACTTTGGCGGCACAGTGGCCATCATTGCCCTCATTGCATTGGCTGTATTCCTGCTGATTCGTAGCCAAGTGATGTACAAGAAGCGTAAAGAGAAAGAAAAGAACAGTACCACCTTGAGACAACAACTGATGCAAAGCACTAATACGGATGAAATTCTGACCCTGCTACGTCAACACACACGCGAAGAACTGGTGAAAGTGCTGGAATTTACGGAAGAGAACTTCGAACGTACTTCTACCTCCTTCCTGCACGAGAATCTGCGCGGCCTGCGCCGTTCCATGGGCTCGGTGAAGTTCGAGAAGCAACTGCTCAAGCAGATGAAACGCAATGGTACGTTGGCCATGTGCCACCTCGACAACAATACGGTGCTGGAGAAAGGCCTTTACTACTATCAAGGCAATGACTTCGCCGGCGAGTTGGTATATAGCGTAGGCCGCCTCTGCGAACCGTGTCTGGAGCACATCGACAACAACTTCAAACCGCTGGATGCCATACAGAAGGGTGAGTTTGCCGACATCACGGAAGATATCGTATCACTGATTCAAGTATGCCGCCACAGATTGGAAGACAACAACTACGAAGACCTTGAAACAGAAATCCGTAAGGCCAACGACCTGAACGGACAGCTTGCTCACCTGAAGCGCGAAGAACTGCAACGCATCCAAGGCCAAAACGGAAGCATCAAGGTCAGCATGGTTTATCTGACGATGATTCAAGAAGCCCAGAACGTAGTGACCTACACCATCAATCTGATGAAGGTAAGCCGCAAGTTCCAGATGGAAGAATAAAAGAGCCGCTTTCAAAGCATAATAAAAGCCCCCTCTCAGGAATGATGCTCATAGCACTCAATGCCTAAGAGGGGGCTCCTTCTATAAACACGTCCAATCAATTACTGAACGGTTGTTGTAGTAGTAGTTGCTTCTTCAGGAGTTTTCAGCTTAATGTCGGCCCAGTCGGCCCATGTAGGCGAAACCAGGTATTGCGGTTCCTGCATCTTGCCAATCAATGCCGTGGCTTTCTTCACTTCCGCATTGGTTTTTTCGAAGAGTTCCTTCATGGTCAGGTCGCCTTTCGCATCCTTGATGGTCTTAATCAGGTAGTAAGTGTAGTAACCCTGCTTCTTGTCGTGGAACACACTGGATGTCTGGTCACCGCTACTGGACGAGAAGGCCAATGTATGTCCTTGCGGTACACCGGCTTTCGGCACTACACGCACACCCTTCTGTGCTATCAGCGGAGCGGCACTCTTGTAACCACCGCTAAAGCAGGCATCCAAGAACACATAAGCACCCTTCACCGGATAGCTGGCCAAACGCTTGTACAAGTCGGCCAGCGAAATGCCGAGGCGGATGTTCTTACCCGTAATATCCACCGGCAGCAGATAAGGCTCTTTGGTGGCTTCGTCGTTGTTACCGTGACCGGAATAGTAGAAAATCAGTTCAGCTTCCGGGTCGGTGCTGGCCATGTTCACCAGCCAGTCGAGCTGTTCGTGCATCATACCGGCCGTGGCATTGGGCACCATCTTCAACTGCTTGTCGGGCACGCCGAAAGTACGCACACAATATTCGCGGAACACCATAGCATCGTTGATGGCATACGGCACGTTGATTTCGGCATTGGCACCCGTCATGCTGTAGTCTTCGTTACCGATAATCAGTGCATAGCGGTGACGGTTGACTGCACCCACAGGCACATCCTTAATCAAGTCGGTGGTAAGTCCCAACGATACATCCTTCACCTTCACGGCCTCACGCATCGTGCCGCCAAGCTTCAGCGTATTGGATGCCGTCAGATACTCACCCATCTTCACCTTATAGGCCTCGTTCACATAGGAAGAGCGCGATTCTTCGCTCAGGCTGACCACCACGGCCACCGAGTCACCGTCGAAACGCTTGTTCACCAAGAAACCGTAGTCCAGCGTTGCCACATCGCCCGGGGCAATGCTGTCGATGGTCATGTCCGAAGCATCGGTAGCAAAGATGTTGTTGGGAAGCGTAAACTTCAGCTTCACGTTGCGGGCCGTCTTGGCACCATAGTTCTGCACAGCCAAGGTCAGCTTACCGTTCTTACCCAACGTGATGGATGAACCTTCGTCGGCAAAGAACTGATGGTCGGCCACCCGCAGACGCGGCATGGCATATTCCTGCGTGTTGACCACCAACTCCGAGGGGTCGGCATCAAAGCCATTGGCCTCGAAAGCATAGATGTTAATCTTGGCCAGCACACTGGGAAGTTCTTTCTTCACCAGATAGCGGAACGTATATTGCTTGGAAGTTCCGGCAGGAATGTTTCCACCGTCCAGTTCGCGCGGACCGTCGAAGTAGCTGTCATATCCCTGCTGTTCGCTCAGGCGGAGGCGAAGGTTGTAGGCATCGCCCAAACCTTTGTTCTCGATGGTAAACTGCAAGGCAAAGCTTTCGCCGGCATCAATCACCTGATTGTTGTTGCTGTCGATGAAACTGTCGATGCGGATGACCAACATGGCAGGTTCCACCGGAACGGGAGCCGATTCCTGTTCCTGCGCCACGGCTTCCGTTGTCTTCTGTGCCTCTTGGTAGGCCAACAGACGGGCGGGGAAGGTGGTGTAAGATGCACCGTCGGCCACAATCTTCGTAAGCACTTCGTATTCTGCCTTCATGTCCATATACTGATACACGCCGGCCAATCCCTGCATATACATCTTCGACGAGGGGTCGCGGTCCAGAATCTTCAGGAAGAGGTCTTTTGCCTCCAGCAGATACGTGGAAGCACGCTGGCGAACCAAGGCATACTCGGTGTCGTTGGCTATCGTGGCACCGTTGTTCACAATCTCCGTAGCCACGTTGAAGTTGGCACGGGCCAGTCCCGTCATCAGCTCAAAGTTGTTGGGATAGAGGGCATACAAGCGCTTGTAGATGTCGAGCGCCTCCACATTCTTGCCTTGACGCTCCATGATGCGTGCCTTGATGGGCAGCACCTTGTCGTTGTTGGGATCGACTATCAGGATGCGGTCGATGGTTGCCAACAGTTTCTCGATGTTGTTCGTAGCGATATGCACGTTCACCAGGTTGTACAAGAAATCGAGCGAAGTAGGATATTGGGCTATGGCCTTTTCGAGCACAGCCTCCTGCTCGGTATAGTTCTTCTGCGACTGGTAAATCATGTTCATATACACATAGCAGTCCTTCACCTGCGTATCTTCCGTACCGGAGTTCGTGTTCAGGTATTCCTGAAAATACTTCAGGGCCTGCGTGTATTTCTGTAAGTTGTAGGCCGACACAGCCGCATAATAGACCACCGAAGCATATCGGCTGTCCTTGGGCAGAAGTTCGTCGCGGAAAATCTGCAACCGGGGCATATCGATGTAGGCTGAGGCAAAGTCCAATGCCTTGGAAGGCTGTTTCTGTTCGGAGTAATAGACGGCTCCGTTCAGCAGGTAGGGGTACATGGACCGCAATCGGTTCTTGGCTCCTCCCACGTATTGGCTGTTGCCCTGTGCATTCACGACATTCATAAACTCCTTATAACTTTCCATCAGATAGGTGTACATCCCGGTGGGATTGGAGCCTTTGTCGCGTTCACTTTCAAAAAGCACATACTGCTGGTTGGCACGCCTCGAAGCGGTAGCGGCATCCTGTGCCGCTACCTTTCCACACGTACCGGCCAGCAGAATGGCCGTCAATAGGAGAAATTTCTTCATAAGTAAATTATTATTTTGCGGGGAAAGCATCCATAATCATAAACTCAACGTTAATCTTACGGAACTCGCCACCACGTTCTTTCGCTACTTCTACGTGATATTCATATTCGTTCGAAGTATTGTCCAGTGTAGATACATTCTTTTCGATGTAGTCCTTCACACCGGCGGCACGCATCAGGGCCAACTGCTCGTTGCTGGTGATGCCCGAAGCCTTCGTCACGGTTATGTTGTCGAGGTTGCCATCCTTGTAGTAAGGTTCATCTGTATATTCACCATACTTGCCGTTGTAGGCAATGGTTCCACGGATGGGGCTGGCGTCAGCCGAACCGGTAATGATAATCTTCACCTCCTTGCCTTCGGACAGATACTTGGAGAAGTCACCCTCGAATGCGTTCTTGATAATCTTCATCAGAGACATGGCGGCATTAGAACGTTCGATGTCGTAACCACCCGACGGGAAGTCTTCCTTCGCCGAGAATGCCTTGTTGATAACCTCGTACTGATAACCCACCTTGTAGTTCAGAATCTTGTTACCGTCAGCATCCACACCGGGCACTACCTCCGTCCTTACGTCAATCTGCGTGTTCTCCGTAATCAGCTTATCCTGCTTCTTCTCTTCAACCACAGCCTCCTTGATTTCCTTCAGCTGAACTTCCTCGCGGCTTGCCTGCTGCATGACTTCCAGAGGCACAAAGTTAGCGTCGGCTTCCAAGGCAGTCAGCTTCGTACGGCCGATGTTATCGTAAATATACACCTTATTGGTCGTCTCGTTGCGAACCTCTACGTATGCCAACTCGAATTCGTCCTTGTCATTCAGCACATATACAGCGTTGTCGAACTTCAGGTTGCTGGCATCCGAGAAGTCACCTACTTCACCGGCAGGCACTTCCAATGCAATGGAGGGCAATGTATTGAAGCCGATGTTCAGCATATTGTTCGAAGCATCGTAGTCGCCCACAAACGGATTGTCAATGGAAACGCGGTCGCCTGCCAAGGCCGTAGCTGCCTCTTGGGCAAACATCTGCTGTTGCTTCAGGCGGGTTTCGTCGTTCACACGGATGGCGTAGTCTTCCATCGACTCGCCTTGCATCATCTTCACCCATTCGTTCATCTTGGCATCTACTTCCTTGTTTACCAACTTGCCATAGAAGGGATTCAAGCCATTGGCATCCCAGAACACCAGACTATTGACGCGATTGGAGAGCATGAACACATCACTTGTCTGCTTGTTGCTGAAGAAGCGGTTGCCGGCTACCCCACCCGGAGTCTCATCCAATGTCTGTTCCACAACGCCACTCTTCAAGTTGATGATGACGATGGAGTTGCCATCCTTCACCACGCTGATGTACTTGCCCTCGGGATGGAAAGAAGGAGAAGCCAGACTGCCTTCCAGCTTATCGAAGATTTGCACCTTGTCCCAGTTCTTGGTATCGAGAATCGTCAGGCGGTTATCGTCCGTCAGTACGGCCATCTGCGAAGCGTCTTCCGAGAAAGTAGTCTCCAGTACATTGGCAGGCATGGGGATGGTCTTGCGCAGTTCCTTGGTACGGAAGTTCCATATATCCACGTTCTTGCCCGCTCCGGCAGCGATGAAGTAATTGTTGGAGCTCATGGCCAGCGACGTGGCAGGTGCCCGACCCTGAATGTAAGCCTGCGGCAAATATTCTTTCGTATCGTAAACAATGATTTCGCCCAATGAGTTTGCAGTGAGGAAATTGCGGGCATCAGCGCCGTAGCACATGGCTAGCACCACCACATCGCCCTTAGAAGCAGCTTTCATCAGTTCTGCTCCAGACTCTCCCGGCAGATAGAATTCCAAGTTCTTTCTATCCTTCAAGTCTTTGCGTTTGTCCTTCAGTTCAAACAGTTTCTTGTTACGGTCGCGGAAGGAATAAATGGAAACAGCCTTCTTGCCACGCATCAAAGCCAGAGAACTTCCCGTCGGATTAAACACGATTTTATCTATACCGACCACATCGGCAATGGGAATATCCCTCAACGTCAACAACTCACCATCCGACAGGAATGCTGTACAGAATGTTGTATTGTCGAATGCACCAATCCTTCTTTCAGAAGGGAAAGTTCTTTTTACTTCTACCTGTGCCATCAGTTCTCCACAGAAAAACGATGCCACAAAGAACAACGCTACCCCCTTTACAGAGGAAGTCCACATTTTCATCTCACTCATAGTCAATAATGTTTGTTTTTCATATTACAATCTATTTTGCAAATATAAAGATTTCTTTTATAAGATATAGATTACTAAATATTATTTTTTTCACAACATAGAAATTTTATAGTCCTAATCTCTAAAAAGAAACATAAAACAAACACCAAAATATAACTATACACGAAAGGAAGAAGTAACGGTTTTCCGTGACAAAGTTTAAGAAACCTTCAGCCCCATTTTTTCTGCACATTGCAGCATGAAGGCACGTGCAGCCTCATATTCGTTAGGAATAACCCCGTCCAATATGGCATCTTTGATGGCACTTTTCAGCACGCCCACTTCTCGGCAAGGCGAAAGGCCAAAGGTAGCCATAATCTCTTCTCCGCTGACGGGAGGCTGGAAATTGCGGATGCGGTCACGCTCTTCCAAATCCTTCAGCTTCTGGCGCACCAACTGGAAGTTGTTCAGGAAACGCTGCTTCCGCTCCATGTTCTTCGAGGTGATGTCGGCTTCGCACAGAGTCATGAGGTCGTCGATGTCATCGCCGGCTTCGAACAAGAGGCGACGGACAGCCGAGTCGGTCACTACGTCATCGGCTATGACAATGGGGCGCATGTGCAGGCTCACCAGCTTCTGCACATATTTCATCTTTTCGTTCATCGGCAGCTTCATCTTGCGGAAGATGTCCGGTATCATTTTCTCGCCTATAAAGTTATGATTGTGGAAGGTCCACCCTATCCGTGGCTCCCAACGCTTGGTGACCGGCTTGGCTATGTCGTGCAGTAGTGCCGCCCAGCGCAGCCACAGGTTGTCGGTCTTCTTGCTGATGTTGTCCACCACCTCCAGCGTGTGATAGAAGTTGTCTTTATGTGCCCGTCCGTTGCGGGTCTCCACTCCTTGCAAGGCAGCCAGTTCGGGGAAAATCAGTGGCAGCAAGCCGCAACGGTCCAGTTCGGTGAAGCCCTTGGAGGGAATGGGAGCCAGCAGAATCTTGTTCAGCTCGTCGGTGATGCGTTCCTTCGAGATGATAGAAATACGATCTTTGTTGCGACACAGCGAGTCGAACGTCTCATCATCAATCCAGAAGCCCAGTTGCGTGGCAAAACGGATGCAACGCATCATGCGCAAAGGGTCGTCACTGAACGTGATGTCGGGGTCCAGCGGTGTGCGGATGGTACGTTCCTTCAGGTCGTCCATACCACCGAAGGGGTCAACCAACTCGCCATATCGGTCTTGGTTCAGGCAGACGGCCAATGCGTTGATGGTGAAGTCGCGACGGTTTTGGTCATCTTCCAGTGTTCCGTCTTCCACAATCGGCTTGCGCGAATCGTGCGTATACGATTCCTTTCGGGCACCCACAAACTCCACCTCTATCCCGCGATACTTCAACTGGGCCGTACCGAAGTTCTTGAATACCGCTATATGGGCACCCCGCCCCAGTCGCTTGCCCAATGCCTCGGCCATGGCAATGCCACTGCCCACCACCACCACGTCGATGTCCTTCGACGGGCGTTGCAGGAAGATGTCGCGCACATAACCGCCCACCACGTAGCATTCCAGCCCCAAGCTGTCGGCTGTTTCCGAAATACGCTTGAATATATTGTCCTTAAAATGTTGTTTCAGTTCTTCTGCTGTCAGTTCTATCATAATAATCGCTTACTGAAGTTTTGCGTATGCAGTAGGAAAGGATGAAAGGAGGTGACTGCTTGCAAAACTTATTTCCTTAAAATCTCGGCAAAGATACAGATATTATTTATATTTTTGCTTCCTGATATAACACCAAGAACAAGAATTATGAAGAAAGTTATGCTATTGGCGTGCCTTTGCGGCACGTTCATCGCCTGCAACAACGTGGAGCAGAAAGCGGACGAAAAACTACAAGCCGCACGCAAAGCCTTCGAGCAGGGCAACTACAACGAGGCCAAGACCTTGATAGACAGTATCAAGATACTATACCCCAAAGCTTTTGATACCCGACGTGCAGGCATCGCGCTGATGCAGGAAGTAGAACTGAAGGAACAGGAAAGAAGCCTGACCTACCTCGACAGCCTGCTCCGCGTAAAGCAGGATGAGCTGGAAGCCATCAAAGGCCAATATGCCTTCGAGAAGAATGCCGAATACCAAACCATCGGCAACTATCTGCATCCCTCACAAGTGATAGAAAAGAACCTGCACCGTTCGTACCTCCGCTTCCAAGTGAACGAAAAGGGAGTGATGAGCATGACCTCCATCTATTGCGGGGCACAAAACATCCACCACATAGCCGTCAAAGTAACGGCTCCCGACGGAACCTTTGCCGAAACCCCCGCCTCGAAAGACAGCTATGAGACGACCGACTTGGGCGAAAAGATAGAAAAAGCCGACTACAAGCAAGGGGAAGACGGCAACGTCATCAGCTTCTTATATTATAATAAGGATAAGAACATCCGCGTAAGCTATCAGGGCGAACAACCCTACTCCACCACCATGACCGCCGACGACCGTCAGGCACTTGCCGCCATCTACGAACTCTCGCAAGTGCTTTCTGCCATCACCGACATACAAAAGGACATCGAAGAAGCCAATCTGAAAGCCGAATTCATCAAACGGAAAATGGCTGAAAAGAATCAAGAGCCGGCATAACCATCCTACAAACGACTACGGGGCAGCTTCTCACGAAGATGCCCCGCAGCGTTTCTTTCAATAAAGAAACAATTCATGTAAAGTTAAACTCCACCAAAACGTTAGAGAATTTTGGTAAGAGAGAATGCCTTCTCCGAAAGCACTCTTCCGGAGAAGGTATAAGTCATAACTGTATTAATTCGGTTCAGTTATTCGGCCGGAACGAAATAGTCGTATCCATAGCCCAAGTTACCGGCTGATACGTAATACTGAATCATGAGGAAGCAGTAATAATCTTCGTACATACCGCTTTCGTATCCGTAGCTAGTAACGTAAGCATCGTTACCCTGCCAGTAACCTACGTCACGAACTGAAACTGTGCCGTAACTTCCGTATGTATAGGACGTTACTGTTTCCGGAATGCGGAAGTAAGTATACGTATCACCATTCGAATCGGTTGCCGTATAGTCTGTCAACAGGTTAATCTTCATGGAATATCCACTACCAAACAAGTCTTTGAAGCGATACAGCGTAGCGTCCGTGGTGCATACCTGCAAAGTCGTCGTTGTAGTAGACAATCCCAAACGAGTAACAGCATAGAAATAGTAGGAGCCAGTAGCGACATCACTCCAATCCAAACCTGTGAACGTAACAGATGCAGAAGAACTCGAACTGCCACCCACGGCTACTACCGTAATGGTATATTCACCATAAAGATCCGTCAAAACCAAATCGGCAGTGGAAGATCCGGAAATTTCGCTCAACTGAGTACCATTGGTAACTACATAATCGCGATAACCGCTTTCACCCAAAGATTCAACTCTTGCTTCCTGTTCTGAAGTCAGCTCGGCCAAATAATAAGCAGAAGTGGTTGCGCTGTTGGCTGCGATTCGGAGTACCACGTCATTATCAACATTATACGGAAGGCTGGCCTCGTATTGATAAATCGTAACAACGGGGCTGGAGTCTCCTCCGGGTTCCGTTCCTTCATCTTCCTTACAGGAAGCCAGAACAACGACTCCCAGCAAGAGAAGGAAATATCTGAATATATATTTTTTCATACCTTATTATATTACAATGTTTAATTAATATTCTCGTTGAATTACCAAACGTGTTCAGAAGAGTCCGAGCTAGGTTTCTGCGGAGTAGGATTGTTGGTACAAGCGGAGTTGTAGTTGGTTTCCGTCTGCACAATACAGAGATCCATCCAATCGGGGTGTACATTACCGCTGTTCGTGGTATAGTCACCATAGTTCCAGCGATAGCTTTCGGTATGATTGGTGTTGCTATAGCTACGAATCAAGCCCTTGTCCAGACGTTTGATATCGAAAGTCGCAAAACCTTCGCCCCAAAGCTCTACACGACGTTGCCACCATACTTCATTCTGGAAATCGGTAGCCGTACCACCGTAGCTTTCAGTATGGGTTCCATACGTATAGTTCGGGTCACGAGTTTGGGCGAACGCTGTCAGCAAGCTAATGCCTTCCGATTCGTTCAGCATACCGGCTGCTTCGGCTTCAATCAACTTCATTTCTTCCACACGCATCAAAGGAACAGCCACGGTGAAGGCTGTATATTGATTGTCATGCTCGCCACCTGCCGGACGGAACTTCACTTCCAATCCACCCAACAGTCCGGTTGCCGAGTTCTGCCAACCTGTAGCCAACACACCTTCGGGATCGTCGGTATAGGCTTCCAGTGCTTCCAATGCCTCGGCTTCGGTCATATTATCAAGTTCGAAGTCCACGAAACTCTTCTTGCGGAAGTCGGTGTCGGGAATGGTCTGATACAGGTGATAGTCGATACGCATCGGATAACCATAGTTGGCAGCATAACCACAACCCGAACCACTGACCTCGATAATCATCTGCGATCCCCAGCTACTGTCGGCATCGTTATCCAAGATGTTCTCGTCCGTGCTCTTGAAGGTTACGCCAAACATCCAAGCGTCGTTGGGCGTATTGAAACCTTCGGTTTGGCTGGTCCATTCATCTTCGGTCAGCATGGTGTAGCCCGACATAGCTTTCTCGGCATAGTCACGGGCATTTTGCCATTGTCCCATTACAAGATAAGCACGTGCTTTCAGTCCATATACCACAGAGATGTCCGGAGTATATTTGTCATCACGTTCGTAGTCGGCCAAGTAAGTTTCGGCCTTATCCAAGTCGGAGAGGATGTGTGCCCACATCACTTCGTTGGTAGCACGCGGATTGTTGGCAGCATCTGTAGCACTTGTATTTTCATCGACCCAAGGCACTGTTTCCGCTTCTGTGCTTTCCGTATATGTCTGCTGTGCATACATCTGAGCAATATCCATATAGAACATGGCACGCATGGCATAAGCGATGCCCGCGCCTTCTATCTTGTCACTCTCAGGTTCTTCACCGGCCATTGAAATAACAGTGTTACAGCTCTTAATCCAGCCATAATAGTAGGTCCAAGGCACTTGGCAGTAAGCATACTGAGGTCCCAATGCCGTACCACAGCTATACCAGGTGGTGTACCAGCTACCATCTTCTACGGCAATATCCTGTCCCATAACGTCGCGCATCAGGAAGAACGACGGATAACCATAGTCGAACGGGTAATTACTACTGCCTCCATAGGTAAACGAACCTACCAAGGAGTTTGTGATGGCAGTCACAAAATTGTCAAACGATCCGGGAGCGTTACCTGCTTGTTCCTCAGTCACAGTGCTCGTTTGAGGGTCTATTTCCTTGATACAGCCGGAAGCAAGCACAAGACACGCAGCGGCTGTCGCAAATAATGATGTTATATTTTTCATATACATTGTTCCTTTCTTTAGTTTGGTTTAGAATGACAGCTGGATACCTCCCATGATGGTACGTACCGGAGAATAAACGGAAGTAGAAGCAGTCGAAGTATAGGAGTAACGGGGGTCAAGACCCTTGCGTGCAGACCAGAAGCACAAGTTCTCACCGGAAGCATAAACACGAAGTTTATTAATGCCATACTTGGAAAGAAGTTTCTGCGGAATCGTGTATCCTACAGTAAATGATTGGAAGTTCAGATAGCTGGCATTTGTCAACCATCGGTTGCTTGTACTGGCAGTATATTGGTCGCCGTACTGATAGCGCGGAATGTTGCTGGAAGTATTGTTCGGTGACCAAGCCTTCAGGATATCCATATGCACCGTAGAACCTGCATCGCTGGCAGTTGCCGAGTTAGCCATCAAGTTCTGATACATTGAGTCATAAATCTGTCCGCCAATCTGGTAGTCGAACGTCAGAGATACATCGAAACCGTAGGCTGTCAATGTAGTACCAAAACCACCGAACACATCGGGAAGGCTGTTGCCCTGCTCATACTTCGTGGCATTGTTCACATTGGTTGTGGTATATGAATGCTTCGTACCGGGATAGCTGGTCACACCTTCACCCAGGTCTTCATCTACCCAATACAGGGCTTGACCTTGTGCATCCACACCTGCATAATCTGCCAAGCAGTAGTTGTAGAGGTGACCACCCACTTTATGCCAGCGATTGCTTTCAAGGAAACCACCATTGGACACCTTGGATGCCGGAAGCTTCAGAATTTCGTCGGAGTTGTGGGAGATGTTGAACGTAATGCTCCAGTCAATGTTTTTGGTACGGACAACTGAACCTTGCAAGCTCAATTCAATACCTCTGTTGCGAATGTCGCCGATGTTGCCATAGTAACCACGTGTACCAACCGATTCGGGTACGGACAGCCAAAAAAGCAAATCGGTTGTCTTCTTGTTGTAGAAATCGATGCTACCATTCAAGCGGTTCTTGAAGAGGTTGAATTCCAAACCCACATTCAAGTTTGTAGTAGTTTCCCACGTAATATCGGGATTACCCATACGATAGAAAGTGGCAGACATCTGAGTGTCCGAAGCGGCTGTCAACTCGTACAGGTCTGTATAAGCCCAGTTACCGATGTTGTCGTTACCTTGCTGTCCGATAGAGAACTTCAGTTTCAGTTGATCTACCCAGCTTGCATCGAAGAAATTCTCCTTATTGATAAGCCAAGCCGCACCGACTGACCAGAAGTTACCCCAACGGTTTTCTTTGGCAAAACGAGAAGAGGCATCACGACGATAAGAGGCAGACAAGAAATATTTCTCATCATAGTTGTATTGCAAACTTCCGAAATAACCTTCTACGTTGTATTCTGAGGTATAAGAATTGGAGCTTACCTTGTTGGCTGCGGCTGCAATTTCTTTCACGTCCTCAGAGAATACACCCTGACCGTAAGCATACAGATAAGTTGTTTTGGTATCATAATACTCATGACCCAACAATACATTGACATTGTGCTTGCCGAATGTATCGAAATAAGTCAATGTCTGTACGTGGTTCTGACGAAGGATGTCGGTCTGCGATTTGTCAATCTGTCCGTTAACAGAAACTTTCGGGCCATACAATGAAGTCTGATAATCAGAGTAATTGGTATGTCCCCAGTTCAAGGTGCTTGTTGCATTGAACTTCAAGAAGTCTGTGATGTTCACATCCACATTGAACGTTCCGTTCAACTGACGACCTTCCGACCGCACATCATTGTAGTGGTTAGAGCCCAACGGGTTACCAGTAGAAAGGAAAGGACGGGTCAGTCCGGGATAGTTGGTAGCAGATACACCATAGTCATATTGTTGGTTACCATTCTCATCGGTGCGGATGGTAGGATTGCCATTGGCATCCAACACACGCACATAGATAGGATAGATAGGTGCAATATAAGAGGTGTAGTACATCAAGTTGGTGGAGTTCCAGCTAGTGCTCAGGTTCGGGTTTGAATCCGTACTTGAATTTACGAAACCTACGTTAGCACCCATTTTGAGCCAATCGCGAACCTTATAGTCGGCCTTCAAGCGTGCCGTCAGACGTTCGTAACCGGATTCAACGATAACACCTTCTTCATTCAGATAACCGATGCTGGCGTAGTATGAACCGCGGTCGTTGGAACCATTGATGTTCACATTGTATTCCTGACGGAGAGCTGTGCGATATGCAGCATCAGTCCAGTCATCATTAATCAGATACACTAGTGTCCACTAAATAAAATTAAGTTTTAATTGAGTGTCATTTTGATAGTCT
>JAUNJD010000343.1 GCA_030523205.1 Bacteroides sp. | reverse complement strand
ATAACTCACAAACTCATAAACTTACAAACTCAAATTACCACTTCATTTCGTCAAGGTTCTTCACCTGTATGCTTCGGATGTTGCGGTAGATATTAATCATTATCGCGATGGCTACAGCTGTTTCGGCTGCCGAGATGGCGATGGAAAACAGTGAGAAGAAGTAACCCTCCAATCCATCGGGGAACAAGTAACGGTTGAATACGGCAAAGTTGATGTCGGTGGCATTCAGTATCAGCTCAATCGAAATCAATATGGCCAACGTATTGCGCCGGGTATAGAATCCGTAGATGCCGGCAAAGAACATGATAGCCGAGACTATCAGATAATATTCCATGTGAATCATAATAAAACTACGTTTTTAGATTAATAACTAAAGAAAGAATACTTGAAGATGGATGAAACAGATACTTCATCTGCAACTCTTCCATTCTTTCTTTTACGAACCATTATCGTTTTCTCGCTATCATCAGACCTCCTACGATGCAAGCCAGCAGCAAGACACTGACAGCCTCGAAAGGCAGAAGGTAACCATACTTGTCAGCACTCAGCATATGATGTCCGATGGCACTGAAATTCACTTCGATGGGTTGGACATCGGTAGGAGCAAGGAATTTGTGCTTCAAGGTGATGAAAAGCACGATGACTGCACCTACGACAGTAGTCACTAGACCGGCTAGGAACTTACTGCGTTTCAGTTTGGTGGTCTTGTCGCCCTCACCGCTGGTGAGTAAGACGGCAAAGACGTAGAGTACGACGATACCGCCCGCATAGACCATAATCTGTACCGAGCCAAGGAATGTGTAACCCAGCAGGAAGTAGATGCCCGCCGTGCCGAAGAGCACGAACAGCAAGTACGTGGCTGAGCGAACCATGCGGGTTGTGCTCACCGTCAGAATGGAAAACACGGTGATGAAAGCCGCCAGAAAGTAGAATACTACTGTTTCAAGAGTTATTTCCATATCTTTTATTACTTATTATTCGTTACTGATTGTACATTATCAGCCTGTGCAGCGGGCTGCTTCGGAGCTTCAGCCTTGGGGGCTGCTTCTGCTTTTGGGGTAGCTTCAGCCTTGGGCGAAACCTCAGCCTTTGGGGCTGCTTCAGGCTTTTTCACAGCTTCGGGTTTCTTCTTTTCCTCTACCTTGCTTCCTTCGTGGTTCAGCGTCAGCACCAGCTTCGAACGGTCGAACACGGCATGTTCAAAGTTCTGGTCGAAAGTAATGGCATCGTGCGGACAGGCATTGACGCAGAGTTGGCAGAACATGCACGAGCCTAGGTTGTACTCGTAGCGTGCCAGCACTTTCTTCTTCTTGCCTTCTTCGGTGGTGATGGTCTCGCTCACTACCTTGATGGTATCGTTGGGGCAAGCCATCTGGCAGATGCCGCAAGCCACGCAGTGATGCTCGTTGTTCGCATTGTGGGGCATGACGAGCGTGCCACGGAAGCGGTCGAACATTGTAAGCTCCTTGCGGTTTTCGGGGTATTGCTCCGTAATTTTGGGTGTGAAGAGCTCGCGCATCGTGGTCTTCAATCCTATGGAGAGGCTCTTAAGTCCCTTGAAGAAGCCTCCGAAATATGTATTTTTCTGTTCCATATCTTCTATATCTGTTTAAAAGTGCAGCCCGTAAGCTACCACCAACGTCATCAGAATCAGGTTCAGCATCGATAGCGGAACCAGGTATTTCCACTCCAATTTCAGAATCTGGTCTATACGCAGACGGGGGAACGACCAGCGCATCCACATCATGAGGAACACGACGAAGAAGGCCTTTGCGAAGAACCAAACGAATCCTGGGATATAGTCCATCACCGTGTTGAAGCCATCAAGTCCTGCCACGTGGAAAGGCATCCAGCCACCCAAGAATACGGTAGCGGCTACGGCAGCCACGATGAACAGGTTCAGATACTCGGCCAAATAATAGAAACCGAAGTGCATACCGCTATATTCGGTGTGGTATCCGGCTGTCAACTCACTTTCGGCTTCGGGAAGGTCGAACGGGCCACGGTTACACTCAGCGTTTCCGGCCACTATATAAATAAGGAAAGCGATGATGGCCGGTATGTGTCCCTTGAAGAGCAACCATCCGTCAGCTTGTCCGGCTACAATTTCCGAAATCTGCATCGTACCGGTCAGTACTACCATGGTCAGGATGCTCATGCCCACAGACAGTTCGTAGCTGATAATCTGTGCACCACTACGCATGGCACCAATCAGCGAAAACTTGTTGTTCGAGCTCCATCCGGCCAGCAGAATGCCGACCACTCCGATGCTGGAAGCTGAGAGCAGGAAGAAGATACCCACGTTGAAGTCCAGCACCTCCATACCCATGTTCATGGGCAAGCAGGCAAACGTGAGGAACGAGGCGATAAGCACCATGAACGGTGCCAGGTTATACAGAAACTGGTCGGCTCCCTTCGGGTTGAAGATTTCCTTCGTCAGCATCTTGAATACGTCGCAGAACACTTGCAGAAGTCCGTATGGGCCTACACGATTCGGACCCAAGCGGCATTGGAAGAACGCACAAATCTTGCGTTCCATATAAATCAAAGCTATGGCCAGTATGGCATACATCGCCACGATGCAGACACCTATCACCACACATTCGATGAAGATGGCCAAGCCTTCGGGCATCACCGAAGTCAGCATCTGATGTATCCAGCTTGTTGCAATACTAAAATCAAACATACTATCTATTTAATTTATTTAATGGATAATGGATAATTGATAATGCTCTTTTTTTCATTTTCCATTCTTCATTCTTC
>JAUNJD010000066.1 GCA_030523205.1 Bacteroides sp. | reverse complement strand
CAATTGCCCTAGTCCTGCTTCCCTTCCTTGAAGCGTGCGATGGACAGCCACGAGAAGCTGGCCGTCAGCAGTGTGTACAGAGCCAGCCAAGGCAGGAAGCCATTGTATGCCTCCGGCGATGTGCCGAGGAAGAATATGCGTAGCAGCAGTACGCTGATAACGAGATTCAGTACACGGCGCTTCCAAGTAGGCTCCAGGCATATCCACGCAATCAGCAGATAGGCGGAAATGCCGGCCAGGTACCAAGGCAATGCCGTCAGCAAGATACGTCCGTACAGCTCCGGTGCAAGGATGCCTTGCAGATAGACAAACATCAGCAGATAGTTGATGGCAAAGCAAATGATGAGAGCTATCAAGCCGTACAGCAGCATCAGGTTGACCATCCGGAGTTGCGGATAGGGCAGGTGCAGCGTCAGTTTTAAACATTTGCGGTGCATCTCGGGCATATACTGCACGATGGCCAGCAATATTCCAATCAGCAGGGGGATGTATTCCAGCAAGTCAACGAATACGGCATCGCGCGACAGCATGACCTCCCACACGTGCTCCACTCCCTTCAACTCGACGATGCGGCTGATGCGCAGCATGGAGTAGCCGGCAAAGCCCAGCGTGACGATGAAGGCCAGCAGCAGATACCAGCGGGTTTTGATCCATTCTTTATAAAATATGGCGTTCATTTTCTTATAGATAGTTTACCGATGGATTAATATTTGCCTGTCAGTCCGATAAAGGCATCTTCCAAGCTTACGTTCTCACATTTTAGGTTGCTGTAAGGCAGTTGCAGGGCCTTCAGACGGGTTTCTACTTCCTGTATGCTAAGGAAGGAATGCGTCTCCAGCGTGTTGCGTATGACGGCGGGATGATAGAAGTTCTCACCCAAATCCACCTCCCTACAGCCATCGGGCAAGGTGCAGGTATAGCGGTGCAGCGTGTCGAGCAATTCCTGTATGGGCTGCTGGATGAGGATGCGTCCGTAGTCCATGATGATGCAGTCATCTACCAGCCGTTCCATGTCCTGAATGATGTGCGAGGTCAGGAAGACGGTCTTGTTCTCTGCCCGGGCATAGTCGCGCAGATAATCGACAAAGAGGCGTCGGTATCCTGGGTCGAGGCCGAGCGAGAAGTCGTCCAGTACCAGCAGTTCCGGGTTTTGTGCCAGAATCAGTCCCAGTGCCACCTGCGACCGCTGTCCGCACGACATTCGTGAGATGCGTTGTCCGGGTGCTACTTTCAGCTTATCCATCAGGTCGTAATAGGCTTCCTTGCGCCACTGTCCGGGGTAGAAAGCCGAATAGAATTTCTCAATTTCGCGAATGGTCATAAATTGATATTGCACGTGTCCCTCGATGAGCAGGCCGATGTTGCGGCGTGTAGAGGGCTGCATATTCTGAATGTTCTGTCCGAAGATGCGGCATTCGCCGGAGCGAGGCTTCAGGTAACCGCTCAGTATGTTGATGGTAGTGGTTTTCCCCGTACCATTCTTTCCCAGCAGTCCTAAGATGCGTCCTTGCGGCACGTTGAAGCTGAGGTTTTCGTAGATTAACCGTTTGCCGTAATAATGCGTCAGGTTCTTACATTCAATGATGTTCTCCATTGATTCTTTACTTTTATAGTTAGTGTTTTCTCTTGTCCCGATAGGCTGAGAGTGTGCTTTCTGAAAAAGTTCTTGGGCAGCCTTCCCCTAAAGGAAGAGGAATAGCAGCGGGACAAGGATGCCGGCCAGCAGCTCGATGCCTCCGCGTCCCCACAGCCCTTTCGGGCCTTTCAGCATCACCACGCCCGTGACGGTAATCAAGACCAGGCCCACTGCAAAGATGTCGGCAAACCATGTCCACCATTGTCCCGGATTGTAGTGCAGGCGGGTGAGTGCGCTCAGTATGGGGCGTCGGGTCAGCTTTTCATAGACAGCCTGTCGGTCGGACAAGTTTACCACCAAGCTCGACCCTCCTTTCAGGAAGACTTTCATCTGTCCGGCCTGTGGAAAGTAGTGCTTGGTGTAGTTGTCCTCTTCGCCCAGCGGAGCCAGCAGCTTCAGCACATCGGCTTTCTGCATATCGGCCTGGGCAGGCAGTGCTTCGGCAACGGTATATTCTCGTCGTTCGACCGAGTAGTTGGGATTGATGGTATTGCGGTGATTCATCACGAATCCCGAAATGGCATAAATCAGCACCATGCCCGAGAAGAAGAACGAGAGATCGCGGTGTATCAGCCGGCTCCATTTGCGAAGCACCGTCCCCGCTTTATTGGATTTCATACTTGCTGGCCTCCATGTAGTAGAACGACAAGTAGGGTTTTCCTTGTTCGGCCTGTCGTTTGGCTATCTTGGCGCGGAAGTCGGCGATACGTGCCTCGGGCGTATTGGCTGTTTCACCGCGTGCTTTCTTCTCGGTGCTGCATCCGGCTTCGCCTTCCTCTTCACTGCCGTGCTTCTTGTCGGTAGCATCCTTCAGGCGTGCTTCCCACTGTTGCAGGTAGGCCTCGTCAATGCGTTGTTCCTTCAAAGTTCCGGTGACACGTACAATGCTGTTGACACATTTCGTATCGAACGAACCCAACGGGCCGGCCTCTACGCGGATGGTCTGCGTGTCGTCGCTACCCATGAGGAATATCTTCGTAGCACCGTGCTTGCAGGCATGTGTACAGATGCCTTCGATGGTCACTTCCTGGTCGGTCAGTGCTTCGGCATTGGCCAGCAGGCTGTCAATCTCCAGCGCACCGCTTGCCTGTTGTTCGCTGGCTGTTGCTTCGGCGTTCTTGGCTTGCTTGCTGCCGCAAGATGCGCCTGTGAGGAGCAGTGCCACGACGGCCACTGCCATTGTCAATTTGTTAGTTTTCATTGTAGTTCCTGTTTTTAGGGTTGATATGCGTTTATTTGTTTCCTTTTTAAAAAGTACATCCGATGGTCCAAGTCAGTTCGTGGTGCTGACTGCCCTCCAAGTATGTCACGTCGAAAGCCTTGGTCAGTCCATAGTGCAGAGAGGTAAATCCTTTTATTCCCTTTAGTATGGAACGTGTGTATTTGAAGCCTACTTCGCCCCTTATCTGCTTGTTGGTCATGTATTCAAACTCGCGATAAAGGAAGGTTGTTGTACTGGCAGGCTCCGATTGGCTGTCGGATGGCGTGGCATACGTTCCGTCGCTGAAGATGTCTCCTCCTCCCGATGCGTAACTTCCGCCTAGGTAGATGCTGTACATACCACTATTTGTCAAGATATTGCGTTCTCCGGAAAGGTGGAACGTTGTGTTGTGTACATTCTGCTTCCGGTAATAGGGATAGACAGAAGCGGTCAGTTCGCGGTTGAAGTAAGAGAATCCTCCTTCTACGACCCATGTCGGGCATCCCTCATTCGTATTGAAGTGGCCGACGTATTGGGCACTGAGGTTGCGCGTGGTCTTGTCAGTAGTGTCCAGCGTGCCGTAATATTCTACATTGCTTATTCCGGTACTGCTAGAGTTGTTGTACTGATAGATGTTTTCAACGTTGGTCAGTGCTTCCTGTCGGAAGTCTATTTGCAGGCTATGAAAATTCTTCTTCTCTGCCAAAGAGAGAACTCCGTGATACGACCAAATATCCGAATTGTGTTCGCTATAAACCACCGTACTGGGTGATTTCTTGCCATAATAGCCACTACGCGACTTATAACCCAGTTCGTTGAAGAACTTTAGCTGTGGCAGAATGGACCAATTCAGCTGTACACTACCTCCGTGATATTGGTTGAACAAGGGCTTCTCCTCGTTTTCTTTGGTATAGCCGGTATCGCCGAATGATTCTCTGGATCCGTAGAAAGCACCGTAACTGACGAGCGAATAATAGATGTTATCCGTGGTGCCATACATATCGAGCAATAAGCCTTCCGTACTGCGTCGGTAGTAATAATTGGCTCCCAACGTCAGGTGCTTGTTCATCCGGTAAACGAGGCCTGCCGTCAAGTATAAGTCCATCAGGTTGTTGACGTGGCGCAAGTCTTTCCGCTTCGAATAGTTGGCAGCGGTGTAGTCTAGCTTCCCTCCTATGCTGAGTTTCTTCGAGAGGTCGGCACTGACGGCTCCGGTCAGATGGTAGTTCTCCAGTTTTTTTTCTCCTCGGTTGTCGTCGGTATATTCTACGATGTCGAACGGATTGTCTTTGGGATTGATGAAATAGGAACCTCCCATGTTTTTGCCGGTGAAGTTCAGGTATTCCATCTGTCCGTAGAAGACAATCTTTGAATTGAAACGGTAGAACGATTCAACCTTGGCGCCCAACTCGATGCTGTTGTCCGATTGATAATAATCCACAAACTTACCATTTTGTTTGTTGGCATAGACTTCTGCCACCGAGAATTGGTAATTAGGCAACGTATATAAACCGGCGGCATTCTCGCTGCCAAGCCAAGCCTCCGATTGCTTCAGGTAGGACATGGTTGTCCATCCGATGGAGTCGGAAGGCTGTGCCACGATGGCGGAGCCAAAGGCCCCGCCAAGCAGCACGGATAGGAGGATTCTTTTGTTAATGCGCATCAATGATTGTCTCGATATTCAACGTTTACGGATAAAAAAGAACGGCAGAACGCTGCATTAGTATTAGTCTCTCAACGATGCCTGACTGCGTTCGTGGAAGTCGTTCGTAGAGTTATTGGTATCTTGATAGACGATACGTGCACCGTTGGCAAGAGAGGCTTCTGCATCGATACCGCTCGGGTCGGTTCCATAGCTATATGTATAGACCAACTTGCCGGAGTTGTCGGCAATGGCTTCCGTGGCTTCTTTGTCGACGTTGCGGTACGAAGTGTGACCGTAATAATTAGTCAGTGTTGTGTAGCCGGCATCGATATCATCTGTCAGACGCTTGTTGCTGCTGTCTATTTTGTCAGCACTGAATACCTCAATAGCATCTAAAATCCATTCGTTAAGAACTTTAGCACAGCACCATACTGCATTGCCTGTTCTGTTGTTAGTATAATGATAGTCATTCGTGCTTGCAAATGTTACAGGGTCTTGGTCTTGGGTTGTGAATATGAAGAAAGCAGGCGAGTTGTTGCTAAGTGGCCAACCCGTACCTTGTCCATATTTATAGGCCAAGAAGTAGTGATCTGTGGGGATGTTCTCTGAAGGGGTAGGATAGTAGCTCGTACTATTGAAGTCTTCAATATCATACGTACAGTAATCGGCATTGCTCAAATCTACCGATTGGCTGTAAGTTGTTGTATGGTCGATGGCGCCGTTCAAGGCAATGACAACTTGTTTTCCAGATTCGATGGTTAAATCATCTTCCAGATACCAGATGGCACAGCCGGCAGGAATATAGCCGGAATTTGCATAGGATAATACTCCATCTTCGTAGTCATTGATTGCGGAATGAGCATTGTAGGGATTCACCATACCCAGGCAGAAGTTAGACAGCGTAGCGGTCTGTTCGGAATTGTTGTACAGAATGACATACTTGTCATATTGATAATTGCCGGAACCATCATCCTTTTGAACACCACCTACATACAATTCTTTGATGACAATCTGTCCCGATGTCGATTCTGTCAAGCTCAGGCTGACCACTTCGCCGTTTGTCCAGCTGGTTGTAATGGTGATGCCTGTCTGGGTTCCGTTCAAGATGTGGGTATAGCCATCCAAAGCACGTTGTTCGCTGGCTGCGGCCTCGTAGATGCCGGCTGGTACGGTGAAGTCGGCTTTTCCATTCTCATCGGTGGTAGAGTCGTAGATCGTTCCGGTATTGCTGGTCAGTGTCACGGCTACGCCGGAAACGGCACTTAGTTCGCTATCCGTAGGATAAACCAATTGGATAGATACTTCATACGTCTTGTACGCATCATTGTCGTCATCGCTACACGATGCACAAAAGAACAAGATGCTGCTTAAAATAAACAATGCATAATTTTTCATCTTTCTTCTCTTTTTATAATTAATATGGTTAGATTTTTATTTTCACTGATAGTCCGTAGTAGAATTTAGGGATGTACGAACTGTTGTATAGCGTTGACTCCAGTCCGGTTTGCGTTGCTTTCACCTTCCCCATGTTGCAGAAGAAGTTCGTTGCATAGAACGAGATGGAAGCAAAGTCGCCTATTTCTTTCGTCAGGTTGATATTGGCTGAGAAATAAGACGAAATCTTGTTCGGATTGAAGTAGTAGCTTGTATTACTCTTTACCACAAGCCGGGCCAATTCGTTGTATAGCGCGGTGTCATTATCTTTGGCCCAAGCGAATTTCTCGGCAAACGGTATCCGCTCATCCGGATTTTCCCATGTGGAGTAGTATAGCGGATAGACGGCCGCATACTTGTCTCTTCCGTAGATGTCGTAGTCGTCACTGAAGTAATCGCCCGAATTTTCCAGTGCGATGGCTCTGTGTCCGCCGCTGTACTCGCTCAGGTTCTTGGTATAGTGATAGAAGGTACCTTCTACTCTCATGGAGAGAATCATTCGTATCTTAGGAATATGTGTGGTGACGGTCAGGTTCATGTTCAATCCTTTGGACAATTTACCGTTGGCGACAGAAGCGCTTGCGGCCGATGAAGTGGAAGTGCTGTTGGAACCTACATAGTAGCCGATGTATTTATACGGGTTTCCGTCGGCCATGGTCGAGGCACCGCTTGGCTTCCATGCTATCATGGTTTCGTTCACTCCTTTATAATAGTAATAACTACCGTCCAGGCGGAAAGTCGTCTTTATGGAGCGGATGGGGGTAAAGTCGATAATCCAGTCGATGCCTCTTCGTTCTACCGGAGAACCATTGGTGTATTGACTACCCGACGCGAATGTGTTGCGCGGTGTGTAGGAGAGCTGTTGGCTTGCATGGGCACCCGTCTTGTCCGTCACGGTCACTACACCTGTGTTTTGGTCGATGGTATAGATGCGGTTGGTCGATGGTATCGCACAATTGTTCAGGTTCTCCTGAGTCGTCAGGTTATATGTGTAGGGTGTATATACGTTGGAACACATATAGGGATTGTACGTCTTGTTGCGGAAGGCAGAGATGGAAATCTTAGTGCCTTTGATATTGGCTTCTATGCCTATTTCGGTCTGCTTTGTGTGCTGCCATTTCAAGTCGGGATTGTAGATGGCCTTTGTCGGAATGGTATAGTAGGCGTAGAAGGAAGTTCCGTCGCTGGTTGTTCCCGGGGCAAAAGCCAACTGGTCCGAGTAGGAAGGAGAAGGGTATAAAACCTCAAACGAAGGAAGCTTGACCGATTTTCCCCAACCGCCATAGATGCTGAAGTCGCTTACCCATCGGTCTTTCTTTTTCTCCCACGCGATGAATTTGGCATTGAAACGTGGCGATAGGCTGCTGACTGTGCCATACTCTGATTGGTTGATGCGAGTAATGTCTGCGCGTAGTCCGGCTGTGGCTTGCAAGGTCGATAGTTCTCCTATGGGTACCTTTACCTTTTCCTCGGCATAGAGGGCTATGTTGTTGAGGAATGGCAATTCGTCATACCGATATTCGCGCCAAGTCGGTGCATAGCGCATATCGTCGTAATATAGTCCGCGTCCTTTGTTGCCGCTGCTGTTCCATTCAGTTCCTATCATCAGTTGGTTGGTCACATCTCCCCAACGTTTGCTCCAGTCGGCCTTCAGCTTTACATTGTAGTCGATGGGCTTACTATCTGTATAGGCCAGTTCGTACCAATATCCGGTGGGGCCGAGTATGATTTCGGCATTTGGGTTTGTATCATAATCCGTTGCGATGAAATAACCCTCTTCCGTGCTATGGATGAACGCCTGTGTCGAAGCGCTGTTTTTGTTGGTATTCGTCTTTGATAGTTTGTCGGAATAGGCGATAGAAGCTGATAACGATACGTTGGTAATCCACGATTTATTCAGCAGCCAGTCCAGCTTGACGTTGCCTCGGAAGGAATAGTCGCGCGTCTTGGTATAGGTGTCTTGAAAGGCATCGGGGTCGGCTTCCGAATCATAGCCTCCGATATTGCCGGTAAAACCGGCAGTCAGCGACAGAGGCTGCTCCGATTGGCGATTCAGTACATTGGAATAAGTCAGCGTCAACGAGTTACGGTCGTATGCTGTGTGGGGAGATGCCAGATTGGAGGTCGATTTTGTCCGTTCGAAACTGGCATTCAGTGTACCTGCCTTTTCGCTCAACAGGAAACCTTTGCTGATGGCAAATTGCTTGGTCTTGGGCTCGGTGGACAGTTCGACGATGAGCGGAGCTTTCCCTTTCCGTGTATTGATTTTCACCATACCATTGGATAAGTCGCCGTATTCAACGGAAGGTATTCCGGTGATGATTTCTACTGATTCAATGTTGGACGAGCTGATATTGCGCAAGCCTACTCCTTTGGTCTCGTCCATGGCGGAGTTGTTCTGAAGGCGTACTCCGTCCACTGTGATGGCGGTACCGAAAGAGGCATTTCCCATTTCGCTGCTGCCGGCATGAAGGGCAAGGCGGTCGTCAGAACTTGCCAAGTTCTGGTCTCCCGTAGATTTTCCTCCGGGCAACAAGGTGCTGAGGCTGCTGACGTTGATTACTTGGGCATGGTCTAGCGTTGTACGGTCGATGACGTAGGATGTGGTTTGGTCGTTTGTCTTTTTCTGAGCCGTGACAACTATTTCGTCCAATGTCAGGTTGCTTTCTTTCAATGGGATGAGTAGGTTGCGTATATCCTTCTGTATGTCCAGTTCCAGGATTTGCGTGGCATATCCTAGAATCTGTACTCTCATCTTTACTTTTCCTGCGGGGACTTGGTTTATGGTAAAAGTTCCCTTTTCATCACTGATGGCCCACAATTCGTTTTCGAGGAGGAACACACTGACAAATTCCATTGGTTTCTTGCTTTTCTCGTCAATGATACGTCCTGTCACTGTGTATTGTTGGCAGAAACCTGAATGGATAAAACCTATAAGGAAAAGAATCAATAGTATAAATTTTTTCATCTTTCAAGAAGGTTTATTAAGAACAAAAGCCCTTTTTGTACATTTTTGCAAATGTATGGGTATTCTCGTTCTTAGTAAATACCTAATTATAGGTATTTTGTGTACCACAAATTAGCTATTTATACCTACCCGTAATAATCCTTCTTCAGATGAAATGATGGGGTTTATTGGAATAAATTTTACAGCCCCGTATTCGGCACCACCACCCCAATCCCATTTTCGTCCGACCAATACCAGACGAGATCGGTTGTAGATTTCAATCGATAAAGTTGAGAAATATTATCAATTGATATACCCATGTCGCTGGTGACGGTAGCGTTGGCTTTCGTTTCTTCGGTGGGGAGGGCATCGAGCTGTATGGTGGTGTACGAACTGCCTTCCATGTCGGTGAAGCGGATGATGAAGTCCGACGGGCTGAAGTAGTATTGGTGCTGCGATTTGTCGAAGCTGAATACGCTCTTGCCTTCTTGGTAGATGCCTATCTGTGTGGAGATGGCCATGCTTTCGCGGGCTTCTTTATATACGTCTTTGTTGTCGTCGCTACACGAGTTGAGCAGGAGGACGCAAAATATGAATGCGAGGTATCTGAATGTCTTCATAATGTGTAACTGTGGGTTATGGGATGGTGATGTATCTGATGATGTATTCTTTGTTTCCGTTCGACAGGGTTATTTCGGCCTTGATGCAATGCTCGCCGGAGGAAAGGGTGGTGTAGGCCGACTGTCTGTTTCCGTCTATGTACCACGTCACGGACTGAAAGTTGTTGCAGTCCGTCAGATGCAGCAATAAGTAAGAATCTGCCTCGGGCGATTCGGGCGAGACTTCGATGTGCGGATAATTCTTTCCTAAGGACTGAGTGCTGAAAGTCGTTGTATGGGAAATGTTGTCCGAATTCTGTATCGTCACCTGATAGCGTAGGCCGGCCCAAAGGTTGCCTAGGTGAGCTTGCGGCTCGCTGACGGTGAGCGAACCGAGGTCGGTGCTGCCGCCTATCAGTCGCCAACTGACGGTCCAGGAGGTGGCGTTGTCATCCTTCCACGTCACGAGGGCATCGTGTTGGAACGGTTCTATGGAGTAATCGTACATTCCGTAGGGCGTGTCGCTGACCTGCATGGACACGTAGCCGTCCTCTACCGATATGTCCGACAGGTAGCACGTGGTGTAGGTGCCCTGCCACGAGCGGAAGTCGGAGCGGTTGGCCGCTGTCAGCATGGTGACGCGACCACTGCCGGGGTAGAAGCTGTAAGCACTGTAATAGGCGGCATCCTGCTGATTGGGTTGCGAGCATATCAGTTTGACGCATTCGTGGCTGGCATCGGCATTCACGGTATTGTACCAAGTCCATAGGTTGGGGGTGTTGTAGTCTATGTGATAGACCAGCAGGCCGGATTCTGCTTTATTCTCATAGGGGGCGTAGTAGCTGGGGTTGTCCCATTCGTTGTCGCCCGTGCCGCGATATTCCAGCAGGAAGTAGTCGTTTTCGTCTTCCGTAGGTATCAGGTAGCCGTTGTCTTTGTGGACGGGCCCCAGGTGATATTCGCCCGAGGTGGTCAGCACTTCGGGTTCGGCCCACCCCATCATCCATCGTTCCAGTATGCTGAGTGCAGGCGGTGTGCGGCTGCTGTTGTTGTAGGTGCCGGAAGCCATCTGCGAGTATAGGCAGGGGCCTAGGGCATATCCGTTGGTGTCATAGTCGGTGTCGTACAGGTCGGGCCAACCCAGCACGTGCCCAAACTCGTGGCAGAAGGTGCCTATACCTGTGAATACGATGTTGTAGTCGTCGTCTGTGGCCAGTTCGCTGCCGCAGGCATATCCGGCCAGTTGCACGCCGCCCAAGGTGACGTTCTCCATGTACGACACGTCGTAGCGGTGCGGCCAAACGCCGTTGGAGTCGCTGCCATCGGCCTCGTTGCCACCGGAATAGAATACGAATACGTCGCGCATCACGCCGTTGCTGGCATACTCACTCAGGTCGATGCCTTGTTCGTAGGCCTGTTGGCACGTCTCGACAGCCATCTTGTAGGCCATTAAGTCGTCGTCAGCGGTATAGTAGGAACGGTTGTGGGCCAGGGTGTAGGGGCCTACCACCACAAATTCGGGGTCGAAACGTCCGTTGCTGTTGTCGTAGTAGTATTGCCAGGCGCTTCCGGTGGCGTAGTTCTCGGTGTAGTTTCGGCTGTTGAGCAGTGCATCGAAGTCAGCCAGTTCGCCCACGGTGAACGGATGGTCGGGGAATTCGGCCAGCAGCACCAACCCTTTCTGATGTCCGGTTGTTTCGAAGCCATTGTCGATGAATCGTTGTGGGGCGGTAATGCCGCTGCCGGTGGAGCGAGTGGACGGATGTCGGCGCATCTGTGCGTGCCGCATCCGCTGTTGTTGCAGGGAGGGTGCGGCCGGTCGCAGGCCTTTGGTGAGCCCGTTGCCCAGTTTCCGGCGTTCGGTGGCGTTCAGTTGTGCCATCGGTCGGGCCTTGACACCGGTAGATACCAACTGTCCGTCGGCGTCCAGCGTGGCGAAGCAGTAGTCGCCGTCGGCTCCGGCAGTCAGTGTGTAGCCTTCTTCGGATACGGTGTAGTGGTAGAACTCGTCTCCGTAGATGCGGATTCGTAAGCGAGTGCCGTCGCTTTGTGTCACGGTGATAACTCCCGGCCGGGCCGGAACGGCTTGTAAGTCTGCTCGGCATACCGATAATAAGATGAGGGATAGCAGTGCGTGGGTGAAGAGATTTTTGACGTTCATACTACTTTTTCTTTTTAGGAAACTAAATTCGCATTTCGTTTATTATATAAATCGCCGCAAATATAATGTTTTTCGTTATAATTACATAAAATTGAGCTATTTTCTGTAAAATAAACATTGCAGATGGGCTGCGGAGCGTTGCGAACGGCCCTATGTGCCATGCTGAATCCTGCTGATCCGCGGACTGAGTTATGATCGCTTCCGTACTGAGGTAGAAATCAATACGGATGATTATGGAAATCAATACGGATGATTTCTATCTAAGTCCTAGGGGGAGCTGGATTGACCTCCGTACCCATCCGGGCAAGGTATGATACCTATCTTATTTAGGGAGAGTTGGTGGGATAGACAATATAAAAGCCGTTCCCCAGAATAGACAAGGAGGGAACGGCTTTTAATAATTAGTGTGCTTACTGTTCTTCGGCCACTTCTGTGTAAAAAGACCTTATTTAGCCTGTGTCGTGCTGTCTGTTACAACAGTGTCGTTGACCATTGTCGTAACGTCAGACGGTTGCTGGGCACGGTTTCCGGCATTAGCCAGGAACGAGCCGCCGCAAACGAACATGAACAGGACTGCTACCAATACTAATTTCTTCATAATCTCATTTGCTTTTAAACGGTTGATATTTCTTGTTCTATCTAAAGTGTCGTCCGGTTTTTGTGGGGCGTTTGTCGCACGCTTGATATGGATCAAATAGCGTGCCAAAAGGGTGGGGTAACTTGTAAGGTATTGGTATATAGCGAAATATGGATAAAGGCCAAGTGTGGAATAGTGTGGAAAGTGTGGTGGGGAGTGTGGAATTGTTCCACACTCCCCACCACAGGTATTCAATCGGATATGTTGTAGTGCTTCAACTTGTTGTAGAGCGTCTTACGGTCGATGCCCAGCAATTGTGCGGCGCGGCTCTTGTTGTTTCCGGTCTGCCGCAGGGCTTCGAGTATGTGTTGCTTTTCGGTCTCTTCATTGCGCAGGGATATGTTGGCGGGTGGTTGTGCCGTCTCGCGCAGTTCGCTCAGTTCGTCGAGGGTGATAAACTTGTTCTGTGCCAGCAGCGTGGCGCGGCGTACGATGTTCTTCATCTGTCGCAGGTTGCCCGGCCAATGGTATTCCAGCAAGGCACGCGAGGCTTGGTCGTCGAAGCCGATGAGGTGCTTGTCCATCTCGCAGTTGGCTTGGTCGAGGAAGAAGTTGGCGAACAGCAGGATGTCTTCGCGGCGTTCCTTCAGTTGGGGCATACGCAGGGTGAACTCGTTGATGCGGTGGTAGAGGTCTTCGCGGAACGTTCCTCTTTCGATAGCCAGCTCTAGGTTTTCGTTGGTGGCCGTCACCAGACGTACGTCCACGTTGATTTCTTTGGTGGACCCCACGGGGCGCACCTTCCGCTCTTGCAGCGCACGCAACAGCTGTATCTGCACTTCGTACCCCAGGTTACCAACCTCGTCGAGGAAGATGGTGCCGCCGTTGGCTGCCACAAAAGCACCGGTCTTGTCGGTCAGGGCACCGGTGAAGGAACCTTTCACATGGCCAAAGAACTCTGATGCAGCCAGGTCCTTGGGGATAGCACCACAGTCGATGGCCACGAACGGGCGGTTGGCGCGTTTGCTCAGTTGGTGTATGCGGTGGGCCACGTACTCCTTGCCGGTTCCGCTGGCACCGTTTATCAGTACGGACATATTGGTGGGGGCTACGAGGTTGACGTAGTTGTATAGCTGGCGGGCTACATCGCTCTTTCCCTCCAGGTAGTCCGATTGCATGGTTGCGTCAGCTGCCTGCGTAGCGTCGGGTTGGGGGGAGGAGGCCGGTCTTGCCGGTTCGGCGGGGGCGGAGGGTTGGGACGAAGCCAGTGCGTCGTTTATCTTCTTCAGCAGTTCGTCCGGGTTGACGGGCTTGGCCACATAGTCGCAAGCCCCCAGCTTGATGGCTTGTACGGCCGACTGTATGTCGGCGTAGCTGGTCATGATGATGAGTGGTATGTGCAATCCTTTTTCGGCCATCCACCGCAGCAGGTCGATGCCATCGCGGTCGGGCAGGCGCAGGTCGGACAATATCAGGTCAACACTTTCTGCTTCGATATGCTTCTGTGCGCGAGAAACGCTACTGGCCGAACCGACCAGAAAACCTTTCTTCCCGAGCCATGTCTTGAGCATCATGCCGTAAGTGATGTCGTCTTCAACAATCAATATGGATTTCATTACCTTAACTTTTGTCTCTTTTTACCTACAAAGGTAAAGGGTTTTGTCCGAAAGTCGTATATTTGCAAACTTAAATTAAACAAAAAGAAAGATGAAAAGGATATTCATTGCATTAATAACCGTGCTGGCTTGCAGTTTGATAGCGTGCAAGTCGGGACAAAAAAAAGACGGAAATATGGAAAAAGAAACAATGTTGAAGATTGAAACAAGCATGGGCGACATCGTGGTGAAACTGTATGACGAAACGCCCCAACACCGTGATAATTTCATCAAACTGGCCGAGAACGGTACGTACGAAGGTGTACTGTTCCATCGGGTCATCAAAGACTTTATGGTGCAGGCCGGAGACCCGCAGTCGAAGAATGCCCCGAAAGGGAAGACGTTGGGGGCTGGCGATGTGGGTTACACCATTCCGGCCGAGTTTGTCTATCCGAAGTATTTCCACAAGAAGGGTGCGCTGTCTGCCGCCCGTCAGGGAGACAATGTGAATCCCAAGAAGGAATCCTCCGGCTGTCAGTTCTACATTGTCACCGGTAAGGTGTATAGTGACTCGGCTTTGCTGAACATGGAGCAACAGATAGCACAGATGAGGTTGAACAATGTGTTCAATACGCTGGCGCAGAAGCATACGAAGGAAATCTACAAGATGCGCAAGGCAGGCGACCACGAAGGCCTGATGAACCTTCAGGATTCGCTCATAGCACAGGCCGAAGCCGAAGTGGCTAAGTCGCCCGAATTCCGGTTTACGCCCGAACAAGTGAAGGCATACACCACCGTAGGCGGCACTCCCCATCTGGACGGCGAATATACCGTATTCGGCGAAGTGGTAGAAGGCATGGATGTGGTAGAGAAGATTCAGAATGTGAAGACCGACCGCAGTGACCGACCGGAGCAAGATGTGACCATCAAGAAAGTAACCATTTTGTGACAAGATGCAGTTTGGGTAGTCTGATAATTGTCCCTTATTCATCTATGAAAATTAATAAACAAACGTTTCCCAATGGCTTGCGGTTGGTGCACTGCGAAGACACCAGCACGCAGATGGTAGCGCTGAACATCGTCTATGACGTGGGTGCACGCGACGAGCATCCCGAGCATACAGGCTTTGCCCATCTGTTCGAACATCTGATGTTTGGCGGGTCGCTGCATATACCCGATTATGATACACCGTTGCAATTGGCAGGCGGTGAGAATAATGCGTGGACCAACAACGACATTACCAACTATTATCTGACTGTGCCCAAAGCCAATGTAGAGATTGGCTTCTGGCTGGAGTCCGACCGAATGCTGAGCTTGGAGTTCAGCGAACACAGTCTGGAGGTGCAGCGCGGGGTAGTGATGGAGGAGTTCAAACAACGCTGTCTGAACCAGCCGTATGGCGATGTGGGACATCTACTCCGTCCCTTGGCCTATCAAGTGCATCCCTACCGTTGGCCCACTATCGGGAAAGACCTCTCGCACATAGCGCAGGCTACGCTGGCAGACGTAAAGGACTTTTTCTACCGTTTCTATGCACCCAACAATGCCGTGCTGGCCGTCACCGGAAACATATCGTGGGAAGAAGCGATGAGGCTGACCGAAAAGTGGTTTGCCCCAATCCCACGGCGTGACGTCCCTGAAAGACGTTTGCCGCAGGAACCCGTGCAGACGGAGGAGCGCAGGCTGACGGTAGAACGCAACGTGCCGCTCGATGCACTGTTCATGGCCTACCACATTTGTGGTCGGGACGATGCCGACTATTATGCTTTCGACATTCTTTCGGACATCCTTAGCAACGGGCGTTCCAGTCGGTTGAACCAACACTTGGTGCAGGAGCGTAAACTGTTCTCGGGCATTGATGCTTACATCAGTGGCTCGCGCGATGCCGGCTTGTTGCAAGTCAGCGGAAAACCGGCAGCAGGCGTGTCGTTGGAAGAAGCCGAGGCCGCTGTAAGGGAAGAGCTGGAAGCGTTGGTACAGTCGCCCATCGAAGCTCCCGAGTTGGAGAAGGTGAAGAATAAGTTTGAGTCAACACAGATATTCGGCAACATCAACTACCTGAACGTAGCCACCAACCTGGCTTGGTTCGAACTGATAGGACAGGCTGAAGATATAGACAAGGAGGTGGGGCACTACCGTGCCGTTACGGCCGAACAGCTTCATGCCGTGGCACGGCAGGCATTCCGTGAGGAAAACAGTTCGGTGCTCTATTATAAGAAGGCACGGACATCGGATGAAGGATGACGAAGGAGAAATGACTGGTTTTATCAACACATACAAGCAACACTATAAGGCTCTGATTTCTTTGGGCATCCCCATCGTCATCGGGCAGCTGGGCGTCATTGTGCTTGGCTTTGCCGATACGTTGATGATAGGACATCACAGCACGCCCGAACTAGGGGCAGCCTCCTTCGTCAACAGCGTGTTTATGCTGTGCATCATCTTCAGCACCGGCTTCAGCTATGGACTGACCCCGGTGGTGGGCAGCTTGTATGGCAATCGCCGTTTGGCGGAAGCTGGGCAAGCCTTGTATTGCAGTCTGGTGGCCAATACATTGGTGGCATTGCTGTTGACGATAGTCATGGGCATCGTCTATCTCAATGTGGAACGTCTGGGGCAACCGGAAGAACTGATACCATTGATAAAACCCTATTACCTGACGCAGCTTGCCTCGTTGGTGTTCGTCATGCTGTTCAATGGCTTTAAGCAGTTTGCCGATGGCATCACCGATACAAAGACCGGAATGTGGATATTGCTGGGCGGTAATGCACTGAACATTGTGGGCAATTATATCTTGATTAACGGCAAGTTGGGCTTCCCGGAACTGGGATTGTTGGGAGCAGGCATCAGTACGCTGTTCTCACGCATTGCCATGGTCGTTGCTTTCGCTTGGATTGTGTGGGGTAGCCGACGTTTTGCCGACTATCGTATGGGATTCTCTCGGTTGGGTTGGTCCTTCCCTGTGTTCCGTCGGCTCAATGCCTTAGGTTGGCCCATTGGTCTGCAAATGGGCATGGAGACTGCTTCCTTCACGTTCAGTGCCGTCATGATAGGATGGCTGGGCACGGTGGCATTGGCCTCTCATCAGATTATGATTACCATTTCGCAGTTTGCCTTTATGATGTACTATGGCATGGGAGCCGCAGTTGCCGTGCGGGTCAGCAACTTCAAGGGGCAGAACGATGGGAAGAATGTGCGACGTTCGGCCTATGCAGGCTTCCACCTGTTGATATGCATGGCTGTGGTGCTGTTTACCTTCTTGTTCATTGTGCGCGAGCAGTTGGGTGGTTGGTTCACTGACAGCACCGAAGTGGCGGCAATGGTGTCGTCTTTGTTCTTTCCTTTCCTGCTCTATCAGTTTGGCGACTTGTTGCAGATAAACTTTTCCAATGCCTTGCGTGGCATTTCGGATGTGAAACTGATTATGCTGATAGCATTTATTGCTTATTTTGTTATATCTTTGCCCGTAGGATATATTTGCGGCTTTGTCCTGAACTGGGGAATTATCGGTGTATGGATGGCTTTCCCCTTCGGACTGACCAGTGCAGGCCTGATGTTCTGGCTACGCTTCAGGCAGAAGACCGGGCAGGGAA
>JAUNJD010000065.1 GCA_030523205.1 Bacteroides sp. | reverse complement strand
GCCTGCGCCGCAGCTAATAGGGGTTACTTCCCAACTTGTTATGAAATGGCGTGCAACAAATTGCCTGCACACGTTATTCTCTCCATTGCGTATAAAGATATGCTCGTCCAACCAACCGTCCATCCTACCTTTGCCTCCATAAAAGCACCGTATCATGAAGAAGATAATCAGACTATACCGACGTTGGCGTTACCGCCGTCTGTACATGAAGCTGTTCTGGCTATACGCGAACAAGTCTAATAGCTCCAGTACGGCATTGTACGATGCAGACCAGGCATTCTTCAGTCTTACTGGGTTGAATTATTGGGAAGATGTTTTCGTGCCACCTGCTTGGAAATACCACCAACAACAGTAGTCGCCAACTCGTCAGGAACTGCCGAGTGCGGGAGTATGACTGGCACTGAAAACTTTATCCTCGACACATTCTGATGCTTTTCAGATGCGGCATCCTTCACGCCTGCTCCAAAGTTCAAAAGCCCGGCAACCTGTATGCCTGCCTTCACGCCATTATCCGCACTCTCGTTTGTTTCAGTTGTGACGGCTATGTCAAAATCCACATTCGACACATTGGCGAATCCCTCAGCCGTCTTTATATGGGGAACGCTGTTTGCATCCTTGACGAACGGAACCACGGTTGCGACATCCTTCACCGCATCCTGCGCCTCCCTAACAGCATCAACAATATCCGTTATAGCAGTCTTTATGAAATCCTTCAAATCCATCTCGATATATCATTGGTTAAACACATCATTCACTTACATCTGGTCAATGTCATTTTTAGGCTTCTTTGGGTCCAATATCCACATCGCTATTAAAGGTTTCAATGCGGAGAAAATACCAATGCCAACAAGGAATCCAAAACACATCAAAATATCCCCTAATCGTATATTGAAGATGTCTTCAATGGCTCCCATCAGAAATGACACACCAAGCATACATGCTATAAGAAGCACAACCAAAGCCCCATAATAAATTATCTTCTTCATAAATTCTATATTTGATTATTTTCTATTTATAATTGAATATCCTTTGAACAATTCAGCCATAAAATCACCAACAAAATCATATACCTGTTTATGCGTTTTAACTGATACAGCATATATATATCCATTTTTAGCATACCAGTATGTTATGCCAATAACTTCTATAGGTTCATTGCATCTATCATCAAACATCGACGTATGACTATATGACTTAATTGCGTGTTGCCCGCAGAATAAACATTTTTTAAAGGCGTGATTCAAAGTCTTTATGCCTGACATTTGCTCTATTGATATATCTGCTTCTTTGTGTTGCTGTATCATTCTTTCATAAGAATCCCATACATCCGCATTCATGTTTTCAATCGGATTCGCATTTACAAACGCAGTAATTTGGGTATCTGGTTGCCTAATCTTAAATACTGTATGTTTTTCAGTACCTGATATTTTTTTCCATTCAACATCACTTGGCATGCTCCATGAAAAACCATATTCAAAATTAGAATAAATGTAGTTCTTTTCATCCCATCGTTCAGTTTGAGAATAGGCGGACACCGAGCACAAGAGCAATATTGCAAATATTACTAATACAATTTTTCTCATTATGAATTCATCATGGTATAGTTACTTCTTTTCCATCAACACACTAATCAGACGCTCCTTCTCCGCAAGAAGTTCCTCCAGATGCGTTATGCGCTCTTGCAGGAAAGCTATCTCACCACCAGCGATTACATGGCTGTTGTTGTTCCCATTGACCACAATAGAACCATCACCGTTGGCGGTTGCCGAAGTACCGCCTTTTATCATATCGCCTTTACCACTCCCAAGCAACCAATCTCCGGATATTCCATCGCATTTTGAATATATCAATTCCACATCGAATGTATTGCGTGCAACCCAAGTATTAATTGTTTGCGGTTTTACGCCTATAATTGCGGCAAAACGAGCTTTGTTTCCGTCTGTATAATAGTTAATTATACATTCAAGCATATCTGACTTTTCCATATTGAATATGTTAAATTTCAAATTGGGAATAAAAATATTCGCAAAATGCTTGCATTAAATTCGCATTTCGCTTATCTTTGCCCCATAAAGTTAAACATTAAACATCAAATATCATAAGAAATGGCTAAAAAAAAGACTATCACAAGCGAATTAGAGCCTATGCAGATAGGAGACCGCAAGGAATTTCCTGCCGTTCTCTGCACTGGCATCCGAAGCATGGCGAGTATGCTCGGTTTCAAGTGGAATCGTGTGTATCGAACAGAGACCGACCGTGAAAAACGTGTCGTTGTAGTAACCAGAGTTGAATAACCTAAAGCACATCATTATGGAACCACTCACAATCAGAGAACAGCAAGTATTGGACCTATGCATCGCCAATGCCGAATGGTACGGCGAAGAAGGCGGCTTCTGCTACGAAGAGACCGCATACAATACGCTCGGACTTACCCTCCAGCAATTGAAGGGCTACATCGGCCAGTTGGTGAAGAAAGGCTACCTCCTTACCTGCGAGGATTGCTATTTCTCCCACGTAGTGAAAAGTTTAAGGAATTAACAACTAAAACATTGATATTATGGAAGATATTAACAAAATCAGCCGCACAGTAACCGTTTTCGCTCTTGGTTTCATCGCATTCTTCGCCCTCCTCGGCTGGGCTGGAAGCATGGAATACACAGAACAAGTGCTTTATACCATGCCGCAAGAGGCATACGAAGCTATCTACCTCAAACTTGGTGACGGATGTTCAGACCGTGCTATCGTCAAGGAGTATATGGACCACAAGAAGTATTACGACTCACTTAGCGAATAATCCACTATGTTACGACTCGACTTCTCCGACAAATCAGTCTCCTACGACACCTTCATCCACGATGTTGCGGCTTCGGTTGTGCGTATGCTCGCCGAAGCACGCAACGACCCCGAAATGGTCAGCCAACGTCAGGCATACGCCATGTTCGGGCGTGGGAACGTGGACCGATGGCGCAGACAGGGCAAGATACAGCCCTGCAAGCGTCCCGGCAAGGTCGAGTACCGCACAGCAGAGCTTAGGGAATTGCAGAGAAAGAAGCAGGATTATTTCCACCTGTAGAGGAAGACAAGGCCCAGTAGTGTAACGGCAAGCACAGGAGCGAAGGAGAGTTGAAAGCCTCCGTACCTCACAGCAGCGGTTCAACTCCGCTTCGGGTCACACGAATTAGCAAACTGTTTATCAATAACTTAAATTAAAAACATTATGAGCAATGCAATGACATTCGCACAAGAGTTGCAACAAATGAAAGCAACCGATGTGATACGCAACGAACGGGTGCGTGCCCAGTTCATCAGCGTGTACAACTCCATCTGGAACGAAGGAGGCGAGAACGTCTATGAGCGTGAGGCCATCTACTTCAACCAGCAACTGCGTGACAAGAAACCGCTGCGGGAATGTTCCGGCACGTCCATCTTCTACGCATTCATCGACCTCGCCGTCCGTGGCCTGACGCTTTCGACCGGCTCGCAAGCACTGTGTTACCTCATCCCCCGAAACGTGAAGGTAGGCATGGATGCAACAGGCAAGGACGTGTGGGAGAAGGTATGCAACCTCACCATTTCCGGCTACGGCGAATTGGTTCTCCGTGCAAACGCCGGGCAGATACGCCACGCCGACAATCCGGTTATCGTATATGAGGGCGACCGCTTCGAATATGGCGAACAGGACGGGCGCAAGGTCGTCAACTTCATGTCTGCCTTCCCCCGAAAGAGCGATAAGATTATCGCCTGTTTCATCAAGATTACCCGTGCGGACGGAACTATCGACTACTCCGTAATGACAGAACAGGACTGGAAGCGTCTGCAAGGCTATTCTGACAAGCAGAACACCTACTACGACAAGAGTTCGGGCCAATATGTCACCAAGCCGAACGAGCTGTACAGTGTCAACGGCCAGATAGATACGGGCTTTTTGATGGCCAAGTGCATCAAACACGCCTTCAAGACCTACCCGAAGTTGAAAATCGGACGTGGCACGGCTCTCGAAACCGAAATCATTGACGAGCAGAGCAACACCTTCGACCCTTACGGCGGTGTAGGTAGTGAACAACCGCAATCGCAACAACAGGCGGTCCAAGAGCAGCAGCACTTCGCCCCGGCTCCCGACATGTCGGCAGGAGTGACAATCAATCCAGCCGAACAGCCCGATAATGATGATACGTTCTAACCCTTAATAATCGAAACTATGTCACAAGAATTAGCAATAATCAAGCAGGAGAACATACAGACCATCGTGTCTGCCGCTCCGCAATCATACGCCGACAACCAGTTGTCCAGCGAAAGGTGCATCCAAGCCGGGCAAGTGATACTGAACGCCATCACGAGCAATGGCATGACTGATGAACTTGACCAGCAAGCAGCCTCGTATATAGAGAAGGCACGCAAGACGGTCAAGAAGATGAATGAACGCCGTAACCCGGTCACGAAGCTATTCGATGATATTCGCCGGGAGTTCACATCAATGGAGAACACTATCGACCCCACCAAGGCCGACACCATCCCCTACAAGCTCCAGCAGCTTCGCAACCAGTACGCCGCAAAGAAGCGTGCCGAAGAAGAGGAACGCCGCCGCAAGGAGCTGGAACGCCAACAGCTGGAACAGGCAAGAGCAAGGATGAACAAAGACATCGAGGACGATTTTACACGCCAGTATCAAGCCCACGTGAATGCCGAGAACAACCGCCTCACAGCCCTCGACAATGCCGTAACCCTCGCCAACTACGAAGACCTGTACAATCAGGTCAAGAACTTCCCCACCGCCTTGGCTCCCGACTTCATGGCGGGCCTGCACACCTACATCCGCATACCTGCCGGAATAAGCGTGGACGAGCTGCGCAAAGCAGAGGAATCCGTGAAAGCACGGTTGGCGGGCCGCTTTGCCGAACAGTTCAATTTCGAGGTTGACAGCACACGTGTGTATATACTCGACCGTCTGCCATCCAAAAAAGCAAACCTCGAACGCATGGCAGCAGCCAATGAAGCCGAAGCCGCACGCATTGCTCACGAAATGGAAGTACGCAAGCTCAAGGAAGAGGCAGAACGAGAGGCAGAGCGCAAGCGCAAGGAAGAAGAGGAACGCCAAAAGGCTGAAATGGAACGTCAGCAAGCCGAAATGAACAGCCTGTTCAGCCAGCAAGCCACGTTGCAGGAGTATCAGCCCAAAGTAAAGGTGGCAAAGAAGATTGAACTACTCAATCCTGAAGGTATCATGCCCATCATTTCAATGTGGTGGGGCAAGGAGGGCTGCAAGCTGTCAACCGATGAGCTGGCCAAGCAGTTCAAGAAGCAAATCTCCTTCTGCGAGAAGCTCGCAAACAAGGATGGTGTCTTCATCGAAGATGAGAGCGTCAACTATGTGGACGATGTTAAAGCGAAGTAAGCATGAGTAATCCCGATTCATATTACCAGAGAAGCGAAGTCAGCAATTCCGACCTCACCGAACTGAAGAACATCCTCCACCCACGGATGCAGTTCGGCGACAAGGAAGCTGCCTTCCGCTTCGGCTCTCTCGTGGATGCGTTGATTACCGAACCTGCACGAGTGGACTACTACCACTTGACAGTAGATGATGAGCAGTACACCGAGGACGAGTTTCGACATGCACAATTCATGCTGAACTCCCTACGAAACGAAGCCCGCAAGGATAAATTTCTGTTCAGTGTCCTCGGCTATGCCGACACACAGCGATTCATGGTCAATCAGGCACAGCAATTCACCTATTGTGACTTCCCCTTCCGGCTCAACACCCGTTGCAAGTGGGATTGGTGGTTGCCTATGCTCGGCTTTGGCGGTGACTTGAAAACAACCTTCGCCGAAAGTCAGAAGCAATTCGAGGAAGCTGTTGACTTCTTCGATTGGGACCGCTCCCGGGCTTGGTACATGGACATCGCCGGAAGCAACCGTGACTTCATCTATGCCATCAGCAAGAAGAACGGCAAGGTATTCAAGAAGTTTATCACGAGAGACGATGAAGTGTACAGGCGTGGCCGTGAGAAGTACGAAGAACTGGCATTCCAATATTGGTGCCTTGGTATTAACAATTAAATAATCATTCAAAAAATGGAAGAAAAAAAATTGAAGCTCCAGTTGGAGTTTACCGAAAGTGAAGTAAAAGGTGTATGTTTCCTCATGGACAAAGAACTAAGTTCAGAGGATTGGGATGGGATAACGGAAAAACCTGTCAAATTCGACATCAACAAATTGCCCGCCGATGAAGGCGATAAGAAAGGATTCTCCATAATGTTTATCGCCATCGCCTTGAGTTTGTACAAAGAAAGCAAGGGAAACAAGTAGGGCCTATGGACATATTCTGCAAAGTGACCCCCTACGGGCTTGTACCGCTATACGATACAGACCTCGACATGAAGAAGAGATTGAAAGTCGGCCGCATCGTCAAGTGCCGTGTGAGCAATCCACGTAACTACGAGTTTCACAAGAAGTTCTTCGCCCTTGTGCGCCTGACGTTCGACAACCTTCCCACTCCACTTGCAGAATACTGGAATGTACGCAGCGAAGAAGATATGCTGCGCCGCTTCAAGCGTGATTTGGGCTACTTCACTTCAACGCTCAACGAGCGTGGAGAACGTGAGATAGAGTACCAAAGCATATCCTTCGCATCTATGGAGCAGCACGAGTTTGAACGATTCTATGACCAGTGCATCGACCTCGTGCTGCACCAATACATCAAGGGCATAGATAAGGAAGATTTAATAAACGAAATAGAAAGATTCAAATGATGAAACCCAAAGTAGGAGAATACTTTTATATGCCTCACGGACGTGATTTTAGGATTTACCGCTACGAGCAAGTGACCGACAAATACACAACGGCCACACCAGCAACGGACGAACCATTCTTCACTGACCGGGAAAAAGCAAGAAAACGTGTGTATGAACTCAATGGATGGGAGCTAAAGCATCATCTACTCGTTGAACCGTACCCATACCAAAAGGAAGGTATCTGTTTCGGTCTGGACAAGAAGCGCATCATCATTGGTGATGAGCCGGGCTTGGGCAAGACATTGCAGTCGATTGGCATTGTCGATACGGCAAACGCCTATCCCTGCCTTGTTATCTGCCCGTCCTCGCTCAAAATCAACTGGCAGCGTGAGTTCGGCAAGTTCACCGACAAGTCTGCGCTTGTGCTCGAAAACTCTGTCCGTACCACATGGAGCTACCTTCTTAGCATGGGGATGCACCAAGTTGCCATTGTCAACTACGAGAGCCTTCGCAAGTATTTCGTGTGGGACATAAAAGGCGGCAAGCAATTCCGGCTGAAGGATGTAGTATTCTGCCCACAGATTAAGATGTTCCGGTCAATCATCATTGACGAAAGCCACAGAGTGAAAGACCCGTCAGCACAGCAGACCATCTTCACCAAGGGCATATCAGTAGGCAAGGAATATATAATCCTCCTGTCCGGTACGCCAGTAGTGAACCGTCCGGAAGACCTGATTGCCCAGCTATCAATCATGAACCGCATCAGCGACTTCGGAGGCCGGGCAAAGTTCATGGCCGACTACTGCACGGACCCGAAAGACAAGAAAGCCGTTCCGGCTGTGCCGTTGTCAGACCTGTCACAGAAGCTATATGCCAACTGCATGATACGCCGTGAGAAAGCCAAGGTGTTGCCACAGCTGCCCGACAAGACACGGGTTGACCTCTATGTGGACATATCCAACACGGATGAATACAACCTTGCTGCGGCTGACCTTGCCGAATATCTACGTGAATACACCGAATGTACCGATTGGGAGATACGCCGCAAGATGCGCATGGAAGCACTCGTGCGCTTCATGACCCTGCGGTCTCTCGCTACCAAAGGCAAAATTGCACAGGCCGTTGACTTCATCCGCACGTTCCTCGCAAGCGGAAAGAAGCTGATTGTGTTCTGTTCCCTGCACGAGATAGTGGACGACTTGCAGAAGGCATTCCCTCGGGCTGTCACAGTGACCGGGCGAGACAGTGCCGTGAACAAGCAGATTGCCGTGGATTCATTCCAGAACAAGCCCGATGTGCAGCTCATTATCTGCTCCATCAAGGCGGCTGGCGTGGGGCTTACGCTCACGGCCTCTTCCAATGTGGCATTCATCGAGCTGGCATGGACGTATGCCGACTGCTGCCAGTGTGAAGATAGAGCGCACAGAATTGGGCAAAAAGATAATGTGACCTGCTACTACCTGCTCGGACGTGGCACCATAGACCACACTATCTATTCGCTCATCCACAAGAAGAAGTCTATTGCCAACGAGATTATGAACTCGGATGATGACATACCAACAGACGAAATGTATTTCAACGAACTGGTATCCTCATTCCTAAATACTACATGACCATGGAAGTATGCAAGACCGACATGCAGACTATCATCAAGTATCTCGGTGATGCTGCCAAGATGTATGACACCCTGCCGGGCAGGTGCAACGCACGCCGGGCGTGGTCCATCCGCTTCCTCATCCGGAAGCTGAACAAGAAGCTAAAGTTAAGTCAAACCATAAAAATTAATTCAGATGAAAAAAAATGAAATCATTGACTATGTAGCCAAGAACACGACTTTAAGTCGTTCACAAGCGATTGACGCAACACAGAGCGTTCTCGATGCCATCGCCTCTTCTCTCTGCAAAGGAGAAAGCGTGTATGTACGTGGATTCGCCACAATCAAGGCCTACACCACCAAAGAGAGGAAGGCACGCAACATTACCAAGGGAACAGAGGTTGTAATCCCGGCACAGCGTTCGGCGAAGCTCATTCTTAGTAAGGACCTTAAAGAAAGGATGAACAAATGACGAACCTATTCATATCTACCGTTCGCTATGAGAAGATGATGGAGAACGGTGTGCAAAAGACCGTAAACGAGCAATATCTTCTGGATGCGGTTTCGTTCACCGAAGCCGAGGCACGCACAATCGAGGAACTCACTCCGTTCATCAGCGGTGAGTTTACAATCCCACAGATAGTAAAGCCTCGTATATCCGAACTCTTCCTAAACGAAGATGGAGACCGTTACTATAAAGTGAAGGTGGCTTTCATCATGCTCGATGAGAAATCAGGTGCCGAGAAAAAGAAAACAAGCAATTCTCTTGTTCGGGCTAATGACTTCAAGAGTGCCTATCTCAATTTCGAGGCTGGCATGAAAGGTACCATAGCCGACTACGAAATTCTGTCTATTTCCGAAATTCCGATATTAGATTATTTCCCGTTTGAAGATGGACAACAGAATGACGTTTGATGAGCTGATTGCCCTTGCCAAGAAGTGTGAGGGCAAACAGCGGAAGCAACCTGCGGATGAGGAACACCGCATACAATGTTCGTGTGTGCGGTGGTTCTCCCTGCAATACCCTACACTTCAGGGGCGATTGTTCGCCGTGCCGAATGGAGGTCGCAGAGACCAAACCACGGCGGCAAAGCTCAAGGCCGAAGGAGTTGTGCCGGGTGTTGCAGACCTCATCCTACTGAAAAGCAACCGTTTTTACGGTGCGCTTCTAATCGAAATGAAAACCTCAAAAGGCAAGCAGTCGGAAAGTCAGAAGGTATGGCAAAAACGCCTGTGCGCCAACGGAGAGTATAAATACGTGGTATGCCGTTCGCTTGACGATTTCATGCGTGAGGTGAACGATTATTTGAAGGACGAAATCTAAAATCGTATGTATATGGCACGAACTTCTAAATCAGGTCTTGAATATTTCCCTATGGACATCGACATATTCAACGACATCAAAATAAGGAAGCTAATCAAGCGTCAAGGTGGTAAAGCCGTAACGGTATATGCTCTTCTGCTCTGTAATATCTACAAGGATGGGTATTACGTGAAGTGGGACAAGGAGTTGCCTTTCATCTGCTCGGAACTCACGGGCTTTGACGAGGCGTATATACAGGAGGTGATTAATAGCTGCCTGTCACTGGGGTTATTCTCCAAGGAACTTTTCGAGAAAGAGCAAGTGCTGACATCGAAGGGAATACAGGAACGGTATAGCCGTATATGTGCGCAATGCCGCCGCATCTGCAACATAGCGGATTACAGCCTAATCGCCGAGCGGGAAGTGAAACCGACACGGAGAGAACGGAGAGAGAAGAAACCTCCAACCGTGGCCGCTGCTGACCCTCCACCACGTTACGAACCCTATACGCTAACTCTCGACAACGAAATTGAGGCTTTGAAGAATGATGAATGTTGGCTTGACCAACTGCAAGTATTGCACCACATGGATATGTCCGCTCTTCGCAGTAAGCTCGATGAGTTCAAGGTGCAGTGCGCTGCCGATGGGAAACGACAACACCAGTCGTTACAGGACGCAAAGCAACATTTCAACTCGTGGATTCGCATTGTATTATCTCAAAAACGAAAGAAAGATGATGAAAATAGACCCAAAGGAAGAAGTCAACGCACAGGCAATATTCTCACACCTGATGAGACGAAAACCTATGGTGACTCGTTTTAGGCTCCCTTATACGGCGAAGCAGGTGTACACCATGCTCTATGAGGCTTGCCATGCCGAGGTGGAGCATAGACGGCGCACGTTCAACGTGACGGACGAATACAAGCAGCATCTTTGGGATATTGCCCAATGGCTGACTTCCACATCGTCCACATTCGGATTGTTCCTCTGTGGCGGTGCAGGCAACGGCAAGACGACAATACTCCGTGCGCTACAGAACCTCGTGAACTTCCTGCGCTCCGACGAATATTCACATCGTGATGATGAATACCCGGTGCGTGGCTACATGATTGTTTCGGCAAAGGAACTTGTGCTGCTTGCAAAAGCATACAACAACCCTACTCGTGAGAACGAAAGCGACGTGTACAAGTATAAGCGGCTTCGCAAAATAGAGATTCTTGCCATTGACGACTTAGGCACAGAACCTCGTGAAAGCATCCATTATGGTGACTTCGTTACCGCCGCTATTGATATTCTGTCGCACAGATACGAAGAACAGTTGTGTACGTTGGTAACGTCCAATTTGTCTGCGAGTGAGATTGCCACATACTACGACGAACGAATAGCAGACCGCTTCCGGGAAATGATGCACATTGTAAATTTTGGCTCGGAACAGTCCTACAGGAAATTAACCACTAAGAAATGATAGCGATATGAACACAGATTACAGTTATTGCTCTGGTGTATGCTGTAAACTCCGGAAGAATTGCAAACGGTATTTGCCCGACCCTCCTGATGTTTATCTGTGGTGGATTCCACCTGCATACAAGGAAGAGACAAAGCAATGTCCGCATTTCGATTCAGCAAATAATCAAACCCAAAAGTAAACATTAAAATCAAATCACAATGGAAACAATGGAAATCAAGAAAGAGAATGTAACAAAGGCTTATAACGAAGCCCAAATGAAAGGCGATACCGCCACGGTAATCTTACTCGAAACCCTTTTCGGCAAGGAAGCCCTCGAACAACCAAAGCCAAAGGACGTAACAGAGCGCATCAAGACGTTTGAGGACGCTGTAGCTGAACTGGGTGAAGAGCATCCGTTTGTAGTGGCATACAGGTGTATCGAGGATATTGACGAATGTGGTGGAGATATTGAAGCCTATATCAAACTCCGTATAATAGTTGCCGCCCTCAATGAGGGTTGGGAACCGCAATTTACCGAGGGCGAAATACGGTGGTATTATTGGTACGAACTTATCACCAAAGAAGAATACGACCAAATGGACGACGATGATAAGAGCCGTGTTGTTGGTCGTGGCGGCTACAGTGCGGATGCGTACAGCGGTTTCGTTTATGCGTTTGCGAGTAGCGTTTCTTCGAGTTCGTTCACGGGCTACGGCTCTCGGCTCGCCTTCAAAAGCGAAAAACTCGCCGAATACGCAGCAAAGCAATTCATTGAAATCTTCGCCGACTTCTGCTTCCGTCCCGAAGCGAAGAGCGAAAAGTGATAACGTGGGGCAGTGCGGCGTGTCCGCACTGCCATTTCTCCAAAACTTCAAAAGTACAATAGTATGATTACGAAAGAAACAGCAAGAAAGATATACAACTGCTATCAGCAGATAGAAGAAATCGCCAAAATCCGAAAGGAAATGTGTGACGAAGTTCAAAGGGTGCGTGAACGAGAAGCACAAAACCATGAGCCAATTCCGGAAAATAGCTTCGGCAGGTTCGGAAAAGGAATGCAGTTGGGTGTCCCCAATGATTTTACTGGCTCTATGCGCATTTTCAACATATCGCCTGAAACAGCCATACAGGTAATGGACGAACAGGAGAGTAAGTTGAAGAAGAAACTTCACGAACTCGAAGCCGTTGCAAGAATTGAAATGAGTAACTCCATGAGCGATGAAGCGGCACGGTAACTACCACACTGCAAGCGTTGATGATATTCGTGCAGCTTTGGATATGGAAGCGCACGAATACGTCAATGCCGAAGTGCGAAGAATCAAGCAGAAGTACCGCAATGACAAGCGGCATAAGGATAGAAGAAAGAAAATCTTTAACCAAAAGAAGAAATGAATTTCAAATCACAGATATGCACAAGCCGGGAACAGTCGCAAAAGCTGCTCGAATTGGGGTTGAAACCCGAAACGGCTGATATGAACTATCATCATAAAAATAGCCGTGTTCCTGCTCTTGAATGGGAGTTGCAGCCACATCGTCCGACAACCAAAAAGACCACATCTATGAGGATAGAGCGTCTTAACTATGGTGGGCTTTATAAGCACAAAGATGGAACGCTCATGAGTGGTGAAGAAGTGTTTGAACATATATGGGGGAAAGACATACCTGCATGGAGTTTGGCACGGCTTCTTGAAATGATTCCTATGTATTTGGATGTAAATATTGGAATGGTGGCTGATATTGAGTTCTTTAACGATAGAGGTATCTTCAAAATCCTATACACTGTTCATGGTTACGCCACAATATTTGGTGCAGAATCAGATAATGTGTATGAAACAATGATAAAAACAATTGAGTGGCTTATTAAGAGTTGCTATTTCACCAAAGAATACTTGGAGGTATGAGGTACGCATTGAGAAATCAAGATAAGATTGCCGCTGCATATAGCCGGGACTATTTGCAGCAGCACATTCTTCAAAGTCTGGACAGTGCATTCGAGATTACTCCGACAGAATCAATCGAAGAAGCATTATCATTAGGATTTCAGCCCACGCAAGAACTTCAAATGTGCAGAATATTTTTTGTAAACAACTCAGATATGGACCCTAAAACATTCTTCACGAAAGTAGCCCTGATGCGCAAACTGCAAAAGGAGTATTCAGGACACGCACACAAACGTCGTTGCGCCAAAGCAAGGCTCTTGAATCGGAAATCGACAGAGAGATTGAGCGTGTCTATAACATCATAGGCAAACCGGAACAGCCTCAACAAGGAAATTTGTTTAACGAATAAAATAATAGAATTATGAACACTACAGTATTGAAAGAAATCATTGCGTTCCTTTTGGGTCGCAAGTATTATGCGAATGTAATAGCTACCAAAGGTGTGGCAAAGCAGGAGATATGCTCGTATATCTTCACCACTAAAGCCGAAGCGGAAGAACACCGACAGCAGATAGAAGGCACGCTGTCATTTACTTATGTGGAAACAGTGTCATTCCGTTCTCGGAAAACCTACACAACGGTCAAAAGTTAAACCCTAACATAGTTGTTATCGCAATACCTTTGAAACCATGATTAAAAGACTGATAAAATGGTGGCAGTCGCTTCGGATGTACGTCATTGCCGACCCTGCCGACAACTCCGTAACACTCTCACGTGCATTGTTCCGGCACATACGGGCCAATGCACGTAAGGATGATGCAGCCCGTGTGTTCATGTTCCGCATTACAGGAGAAAAGGCCTTTGGCTTCTCCGTCAATCCACAATTCGACCGTCCCACACAGTTCTGCGACATCCAGTACAACGACCGATACCGTTGCATCGGATTCGAGACCCTATGCCCTTCCGTGGGTACCATCTTGTATGAGTATGGGCTACCTGCCGATACACCCGTCAAGCTGTCCGCAACCGTACAGAAGAACGGCAATCTTATGTATTACAAAATAGAACGTCCTCATGCAAAGCATCCTCGGAAATACACGCAAGGCTGACATCGTGTTCTCGTCCTCTGGACGCATCGACATCGCCGCATCCGTGGCAAAGCATCTCCACCTGCAAAGTGGGGATGCCTTGGACGTGATGCACGAACAGGGAGAGTTCTATCTGTACGTCAAGCACCGTGCGGCATTCGGGCGATTCGAGGCGACAGCCTATCAGACCAACAAAAGGGGACAGCACTTCCGGGCTTCATCCAAGAGGCTGTGCAGTGCCATTCTCTACGAGTGTGGAGTAAGGGATAAGGCACGATTGTGCATAGGAGAGCCTTTAGAGACCGTTGCATACGGAACACTGCTGCCAATTATAACTAAAAAACCATTGTGATATGACCAATGATATAACCTACAACGGCTTTACCGCCAATCCGTCCGACTACGAATGTGGCGAAGGTGATTTGGCTGCGTCTATCGGGCTGGTGCCGGAAGATGGAGCGTTGAAACCAATCTTGCCTCCTACGGTGATTCTTACGCTTAGTGCCGGGGAGAAAGTGATGTTCATTCACAAGACATCTACCTTCTCCCACTTCATCGTCTATAACAATTCGACTATATCATCCATTGACCGTGACACATCAGCCCGGCTGGAGATTGGCACAATAGCCTCCGTCACGCATTTCAATTCGGTGGGAAACACGCTGCTTGTCTTTTCTCCGGCTGGCATCAATTATTATCTGTGGAAGGATGGTGCCTACAATTCCTTGGGCACACAGTTGCCGGACATTGAAGTTTCGTTTGGCCTTATCGGACACCCACGGCTTTATTCACTCTCCGATGATTCCGAAAGCACGTTCACAATATCTTTTGATGGTATATCAGAAGAGGACATATACAATGAATTTTCGGAGGACAATAAGACCAAGATAACATCGCAGGTCATGGCCAAGGTCAACAAGTTCATTGCGAACGAAACGGTGAACAAAGGTCGGTTCTGTTTCCCCTTCTTCGTTCGTTATGCCCTGAAGCTGTATGACGGTTCATTGGTGTGCCATTCGGCCCCAATACTCATGAACCCCTCCACCGTCACCTGCCCGCAGGTGATATGGAAGCGTGTGACGGGTAAAGGCTCATACACCGATGCAGAATTGGATATTATGCTCGTGGCCTCCACACTCGACTACCGCTTCATCCGCAACTCCGACTTCTACACCATCGACCGTTGGAAGGATATTGTCAAGTCCGTGGAGGTGTACATATCCAAGCCCATATACACATACGACCAAGACGGAGAATGCTCCAGCTTTTCCGACACGGACAACTTTAACTCCAAGTTCATCGGCAAGCTGTATGCCGACAATCCCACGACTACCACCACGACACCGGAAGAGGATAAGCTTCTGGGGCTGTTCACCGACAAAAACTTTCTCGACATATATGCCGAATGGGAATACTCCAAAATCTATGGAATGTACTTCTCCGCTAATCGTTCATATCCCTCCACCACACTTCACCTACCCGAATTCACGGAAGGTAAGGTTCGTGAGACGATAGAGAACACAAACCTATATTATAAGCTGTGCAGTATCTACCTTGACGATGCGGTGACAGCCTCCAAGGCCGGAGAGCGCACGGAAATTGTCGTCAACGATGAATACCTGCAATCCCTTGTCAACCGTGAATCCATGACCGATGATTACCTCACGCACGACAAACTGTATGCTGATTATTCCTTCGGCTACAACTCACGCATCAATCTGGCAGGTGTGCAGCGCAAGCCATTCAACGGATTCCTCGCACAGTCCATGTTCGCATACTGCACAACTAACGATGTCAGTTGGGAGCTTAACAAAGATACCAAAGAACTGACTATAACAGGCAATACGTACGGTAATGATGGCTACCAAGTAGCCGTTTATATCAAGGAGAACAACGAAGACTACATGGTACAGGCCGAGACGCTCTACTATGATATGTGCAGAATATCCACATTCCTGTCCACCACAGTCACCACCAAGAAATACGACGAAGAAGGCAACGTCATCAGCGAGACCACGGGATTGAACAAGCGTTCGTGGGGCTGCTGGTTTTTCTACCCAAATACAAACGCCTATAAGATGGTCATATACAACTATTCCTCCTCTTGTTATGTCGTGGAACTGCAAGCGCATGAGTTCCTTAACGGTGCTTATGCTCTAATAGACTATGAGCTGCAGAGAGAGAACAATATCACATCCCTACCCTCCATAACCACCGAGGACGAAACCATCATCCAGCCCAACAAAATCTACACCTCCGAAGTAAATAATCCCTTTTACTTCCCATTGTCCGGCATTAACACAGTAGGCACGGGCACAATTCTCGGAATATGCGCTGCCGCCAAGGCTCTCTCTCAGGGTCAGTTCGGGCAGTTCCCGTTGTATGCCTTCTCTTCAGAAGGTATATGGGCTTTGGAAGTATCCGACACCGGGACCTACTCGGCCAAGCAACCTATATCCCGTGATGTGTGCATCAACACCGACAGCATTACCCAGATTGATAGTTCCGTGCTCTTCGCCACGGACAGAGGCATCATGCTCATCAGCGGCTCGGAAGTGCAATGCCTTTCCGACAAGATTAACTCCGTTGACTTGTTCACGATTGCCGACCTGCCCAATCCGGATGCACTTGTCAGCACGTTCAACAACCGGGCAGACGATTCGGAAGTAGTGACGCTCGATGATATTACATTCATGTCGTTCAATGAGTTCTTGTCTGCTTGCCGCATGATATACGACTACACCAACCAACGCATCATAGTGTATAATTCAAGTGTTCGCTATGCCTACGTGTACTCCATGAAGTCGCAATCGTGGGGGATGATGCTGTCCGACTTGCAGGACAGCGTAAACTCTTATCCCGAAGCATTGGCCATGACAACCACATCGGTGAGCCAGACAAGCGATGATGGAACCGTCACCGAGTCCACCGTCCCTGTCCTCGTCAATATGTCCATACCATCTGCCGATAAGGTAACCGCCTTACTACTTACACGTCCTTTCAAGATTGGAGAGCCTAATGTTTTCAAGACCATCAACACCATCATTCAGCGGGGCTATTTCGCCAAAGACCACGTGGCGCAAGTCCTATACGGTTCAAACGACCTCTTCAATTGGCACACCGTATGGAGCAGCAAGGACAAGTACCTGCGGGGCTTCCGTGGCACGCCCTACAAAGCCTACCGCCTCGCCATCATCTGCCAGTTCGACAAAGCCGAAAGCCTGTTCGGCTTCACCGTAAGCTACGAGCCTCGCAGACTCAACCAACCAAGATAACCACAACCACCTTCATATTTCAGATTTTTTTGTTTAGTTTTTTAAGGTTAATATGAAAAAGAGCCGGGATGCGTGATGCACCTCGGCTCTTAAACTAAACAACTAAACCTATATGAAAACCGAAAGTTCTAACAAACCGCCCG
>JAUNJD010000342.1 GCA_030523205.1 Bacteroides sp. | reverse complement strand
AAAGAAGAAAAATATGCCAAAATGACAATTTATATTCCTTATTCCTTTGTTATCTCGCCTGCGATGCTGGAGTTCATGCGGAGACGGATTTCGGGCAAGCTCAGTCCGTGGCCCAACAGGAACATGAGTTTGGTGACGGCAGATTCGGGGGTGCTGTCATAGCCGCTGATGACGCCTGCTTGCAGTAGTTGGAGGCCGGTTTCGTACCGACCCATTTCGACTGCTCCGCGTTGGCATTGGGTGATGTTGACGATGGCGATGCCGCGTTCGGTGGCTTCCTTGAGCCGACGGATGAACCATTCTTTTTGCGGAGCATTGCCAGACCCGAAGGTCTTGAGGACAACAGCCTTGAGGCTCGGGACGCGAAGCACGGAGTCGATGATGCTCTCCTGAATGCCGGGAAAGAGGGTGAGCATGACGACGTTGGTGTCGAGGAGGTAGTGCGGCTTCATGGGGCGCATGGGCTCGGGTCGCCGGATGAGGTGCTCGTTGTAGCGGATGTGTATGCCGGCCTTAGCCAAAGCGGGGTAGTTGAACGACCGGAAGGCGTTGAAGTTTTCAGCATTGATTTTGGTGGTGCGGTTGCCGCGCATCAGTTCGTTTTCGAAGAAGATGCATACTTCGGGCACGATAGGGGAGCCGTCGGGATGCTTGGCGGCGGCAATCTCGATGGCGGTGATGAGATTCTCCTTGCCGTCGGTGCGCAAGGTACCGATGGGGAGTTGCGATCCGGTAAGGATGACGGGCTTCGACAGGTTTTCGAGCATGAAGCTGAGGGCGGAGGCGGTGTAGGCCATGGTGTCCGTGCCATGCAGGATGACGAAACCATCGAAGTAGTCGTAATTGTAATTGATGATTTTGACGAGTTTGGCCCAGAAGGAGGGTTCCATGTCCGAAGAATCGATGGGCGGGTCGAACTGATAAGAAGAGATGCGGTAGTTGAAGCGTTTCAGCTCGGGGACATGCTTAAGCAGGTGGTCGAAGTTGAAATTCTCAAGCGCACCGGTTTCCGGATTTTCTATCATGCCAATGGTTCCGCCTGTATAAATCAGAAGTACGGAAGGGTAGTCAATCTTCATAGCCATATCGAGTATTCTATTTTAGGTGGCAAAGATAGAAAAAGATTTTGAGTTTTTTATAATGAAACACAGAGACACAGAGGTACGGAGAATATTTTTTATTTTCCCTCTGTGCCTCCGTGCCTCTGTGTTCATTCCAATCAATGCTCCAAGTCGGCCTTCATTCTTACGATGGTATCGTATAGCTGTGGTACATCTTCTTTGCAAATGCGAAAGATTTCATCTGCATCGACATCAAAATAGTGATGTACTATAATATCACGGATGCCCATTACATTTTTCCACGGAATCTCTGGATAGCGTATTAATAACTCTTTATTGGTCACTTTATCAAGGTTCTTGATGCTTTCACCTATGGCAGTAAGCTTCATACAGATACTGTCAAGCGTGATCATACCTCCGTCACTTAAAAGAAAGTCATCGGCACAATGTATGTTGATACACCTTTTCTCTATCTGTATTAGAGAATCCTGAATCAAATCTAATATATGTAGCGTAATCAGTGAATCAAACATATATTCCTTCTTTTAAAATCCTTTCGCGTAGGTACAAATCCATTTTTTCGCGGAGACGCACAATGTCTACATGACAACCGAGTAATTCCTCTAATTCTCTTTTTATCCCTGCCAAAGCAAAGAAACCGTGCAACTGTCCTTCAATATAAACATCTACATCGCTTGTTTCTGTTTGCTCGTTTCGAGCTACAGAACCGAATATACCCATACGTGAAATGCCATATTTATCGGCATTCTTTTGCATATAGCTTTGCAGTAATGATATGTGTTCGGAAGTCGTTTTCATTATATATCGTTTATTTGAATAGACAAAGATATAAAAAGATTTTGAGTTTCTTATAGTGAAACACAGAGTCACGGAGAATATTTTTTCCTTCGTGCCTCTGTGTTCATTCCAATCAGTGCTCCAAGTCGGTCTTCAGTTGCTTGATGGCTTTCTCGGCATCGCCCTCGGCTTCGTTGAGCAGGGTGACGAAGCGACTGCCGATGATGGCACCGGAAGAGTTGGCACAGGCAGCATCGAAAGTCTGCTTGTTGCTGATGCCAAAACCCACCATGCGCGGGTTGCGCAGGTTCATGTCCTGAATCTTCTTGAAGTAGGCTTGCTTCTGTGCGTTGAAGTCCTTCTGTGCACCGGTGGTGGCAGCGGAGGAAACCATGTAGATGAAGCCGTCGGTATGGGCATCAATCTCGCGTACGCGTACTTCGCTGGTCTCGGGTGTGATAAGCATGATGACGCGGAGGTCGTACTTCAGGGCAATGGCCTTGTAGCTCTCTTCGTAATCGCGGAAGGGGAGGTCGGGAATAATGATGCCGTCGATGCCGCACTCAGCGCACTTCTGGCAGAAGGCTTCGAAGCCGTAGTGCATGATGGGGTTGAGGTACCCCATGAGGATGAGCGGGATGTGAACATCGCGGCGGATGTCACGCAGTTGCTCGAACAGCAGACGGACCGACATCCCGTTGCGCAGGGCTTTCGTGGCGGCAGCTTGTATCACTACGCCGTCGGCCATGGGGTCGCTGAAGGGGATACCAATCTCAATCATGTTGACACCGTTCTTTTCGAGGGTGCGGATGACATCGGCTGTTCCATCGAGTGTGGGGCATCCGGCGCAGAAATAAATGGAAAGCAAATCTTTGGGATTGCTTTGAAAAAGTTGATTGATTCTGTTCATGGAAATATTTACTATTTTACAA
>JAUNJD010000341.1 GCA_030523205.1 Bacteroides sp. | reverse complement strand
CACTCTGATGTTGATAATTTATGCAAATGTAAAACGATTAATTAATATACAATGGGACAGATTCGATTATGCCTCACCCGAGGAGACTCCGGGATTGATGGGAGATTTGGTGGATTGGTATAATGCAGCGGAACAAGAGGGGAAACTTTCAGCGGTAGAGCTAGCCGCACTATTTCATTATCGCTACATACGCATTCATCCCTTTGAGGACGGTAACGGTCGTATTGCCAGACTAATGGTGAACTACATCTTAATTCGTCACGATTATCCGATGATTGTAATCCGTAGTCGTAAAAAGAATGAATATTTGGAAGCTTTGCATCAGGCTGACCTTGAGGTTGGCCCCGTACCTAGTGATGGTGCCCATGCAGGTATCAAGGATATCCATCCTTTCATGAAATATTTCAATGATTTGATGGCAACAGAAGTGTATAATGATGTGCTGTTTGTGAGCGAGAAGAACGAAAATGTGTGGTGGTACGATGGAGAGCGGATTGCATTCCGAACACCTAATTATACAAAAATACTGAACGCTATGCGAACACAACCCACTTTAACACTCGCAGACATGAAAGAGGAAACGGGCATCAGTGTGACAGCTATCCAGAAACTATTGGATCAGTTGATTTCCAAGAAATATGTGGAGCGTGGAGAGAAAGACGGTAGCTGGAGAGTGTTTGTGACACAATAAAGGAAGATTTTAAAGAATCCAAAGGGAATTTCAGAATATCTTTTAAACGCAGATAAAGCGGATTGAGCGGACAAATAAATCCGCCTAATCCGCTTATTCGCGTCTAAACAATGTCTTTTTTAAGCGTCCCCTCCGTTTTCGGGCAGGCCGGAGAGAGGGAGGGCAAATCTTTTGGCTTAATCGCCCAACACCTCTTCCAGCTTGTCTATCAGGCCTTGGGCAGTGGTGCTGGAGGCCAGAATCACGCCATTGGGGTCGAGCAGATAGCCCATGGGCACCCAACGGATGGCGTAGAGGGATACCACGTCGGCTTGCCAAGCACGGAGGTCAACCACGTGGGACCACGTCAGACCGTCCTTTTCGATGGCATTGAGCCAGGCTTCTTCCTTGCGGTCCAACGAAACACCGAAGACGGTGAAGTTCTTGTCCTTGAAGCGCTGGTAGGCGGCCACTACGGAAGGATTCTCGCGGCGGCAGTCGGGACACCACGAAGCCCAGAAATCGACCCATACATACTTGCCACGGAAGGAGGAAAGGCTGAGGGGCTGTCCGTTGGGGTCGAGCAGGGTGAAGTCGGGAGCTACGCTGCCCACTTGCAGGCTCTCCAGCCTACCCATCAGCGAATCAATCTGATTGACATAGAACGTACCGTTCAGCGAGGCATCCAACTGCGAACGGAGTGTATTCAGCTGCTCCAAGTTCATGCTCCACGCAAAGTAATGCATCAGCAGGTAAGGGGTTACGGCCGACGACGGATGAGCGGCAACGAGGCTGTCGATGCGGTAACCGTCCTGACCGACAAGGGCCTGATTGCTGAAATAGAGGTCGTTGACGGGTGAACCGCTGACGGTGATGGCGTTGGCCGATTCGTCTATCTGCACGTTGATGTGCTCGTTGGCCAAGAAGAACATCAAGGGGCTGCGGCTGTCCTTCACGGTGGTCAGGCCGTAGGCAAGGTCTTCGGGCGTGACGCCTTCGAAGCGGAACTTACCGTCGGTGATGACTGCCGAATCGGCATCGGTGAATGCCCTGTCTTCGTACTTCTTCAGATAGATAGTGCCGCTTTCGGTGCCGACCACACTACCTTCAATCACATACCCTTTCGGCTTGTCGGCACAGGAGGAAAGGGAGACGGCGACTGCTGTGCAGACGGCCATCATCAGGGATTTGCTGTTTGTTGCTACCATTTATAATTTTAAGTTTTGATTTTTGACCATACTCGATGGGCGGTGTTGAGAAAGATTGCCCGGCACAAAGATAATGATTTTTTCTTTATCGGTTCTTGTCGGTCACGTCGAACCACAGACACAGAGGGAGGAGAAATGGCATAAAGCAACTTTTTCCCACGAAACAGTTGCAATCGGCCAAACTTTATCTTACATTTGCGAAACAAGTAGTTTTCCCGAAATCGTTAACCTCTAAAAACGCATCGATTATGGATACCAGCAAGATTGTAGGAGAAAAGATCAAAGCACTCCGCGAAAGTCAGTCCGTCAGCTTAGAAGAGCTGGCAAAGCGTTCGGGCATCCCCCTGGAACAGATAGAACGCATTGAGAACAATACCGACCTGCCCTCGTTGGCACCCCTCATCAAGATAGCCCGCGTGCTGGGCGTAAGGCTGGGAATGTTCCTCGACGATGAGGACGAGAACGGCCCCGTCATCTGCCGCAAGGGTGAGGCGCAGAACAGCATCACCTTCTCGAACAACGCCATACAGAGCCGACGCCACATGGTGTATCACTCGTTGTCGCGTTCGAAGTCCAACCGCCACATGGAGCCGTTCATCATCGACGTGGCCCCGACGGACGACACCGACTTCGTGCTCTCCACCCACGAGGGCGAAGAGTTCATCATGGTGATGGAAGGTGTCATGGAAATCAGCTACGGCGAGAATGTCTATCTGCTGGAAGAGGGCGACAGCATCTACTACGATTCCATCGTGCCCCACCACGTACATTCCTACAAGGGCGAAGCGGCCAAGATACTGGCTGTCATCTATACGCCTATCTGATTGCAGGGAGAAGCGCCCTATATCTCCCACCTGCGGCGCATATATTTCCCTCGCGTGGCGCATATATACGCCGGACGAGGGAAATATAGATGCCGGA
>JAUNJD010000340.1 GCA_030523205.1 Bacteroides sp. | reverse complement strand
CAAATATAGTGGATTTTTCTGTAAAGCTGCTTTTCGATTTATAATAATTCTGTAAAATGTCGCAGGTGCTCACAAATTGTTGAAGTGATTGTAGTAGCCTAAATAACACATAAGAATTTTGGCAGATTCAAGAATAGTTGCTAATTTTGCAAAAAGACATACATTAAGGTAAGTCTAAATGCAAATATGACAAGTGTTCCTCCGATATATAAATTGAGGGTTTTCACATTGAGCGATGTGATTCAAAAGCTGAAGATGACGCATTCTGCGGCAGTCGGTGCTCTTGTGCGTTGGCAGGCACAGGGAATCATCAAGATGGTGCGGCGGAATCTGTATGCCGTCATCGACCCCGCGACAGATGCTCCCATTGCCGACAAATACGAGCTGGCTTCAAGCATTACGGAAACATCCTATGTTGGTTGGCATACGGCACTTGAGTTTCATGGGGTGGCACATCAGCCGTTTTATAATGCATTTGTTGGTAATGGAAAGCGTTTCAACAACTTCCATTTTGAGGATGTAGCTTATGAGTATTGCTCTTCACCATTCGAGGCCTCGGAAGAGAATGGCATTATCAGTCCTGCCGGTAATCCCTTCGTCCGTGTGACAAACTTGGAACGAACGATTGTGGACTGTTGTGACAGGATGGATCGTGCCGGAGGTCCTGAAGAGTTGCTGCATTGCATTGAAAGTATAAACCTGATAAACGAGGACAAACTTACCAAATATCTTGCTTTGTACAACAAGACATTCCTTTATCAGAAGGTGGGTTTCATAATGGAGCACAGCCAAGAGTACAACCATGTCAGTGGGGTATTCATCGAAGCGTGCCGCAACAAAGGAGCCATCCACACCAAGCGCCTGACAAATACTTCCAACAAGTATGTCAGCCGATGGAAGCTATATGTCCCCCAAGAATGTCTGACAAAAGATTACGACTATGAACTCATATAACAAATCATATCTTGACAAGATAGCGAAGGAAAAAGGTTTCTTGCGCGATAACCTTGAAAAAGTGATAAGATTGACGGAGGTACTTCGGCATTTCAATCAAAGTGAACTCCTAAACAAGTCACTGGTACTAAAGGGAGGTACAGCCATAAACCTTACCGTATTCCAGATGCCACGACTCTCCGTTGATATTGATTTGGACTTCGCGTACAACTGTAGCCGAGAAGAAATGCTCACGGCAAGAGAGATAATCAATCGCGATATTCTTGCTTATATGGGTAGTGAAGGATATGCCTTGAAACCCGGTTCCAAAACTCCTCATGCACTCGATTCGTGGGTGTTTGGGTATATTAATGCAGGGGGTAACCCCGACAATATCAAGATTGAGATAAATTATAGCGACAGGTGCCATGTGCTGCCTGTTGTTGAACGTGCCATCAGCATTGATTTTCTTGGAGACATCAAGGTAAGGGTGCTGTCTCCTGTCGAACTGTTTGCAAGCAAGATAAACGCCTTGATAAGTCGTGCTGCCGTGCGCGATATATACGATGTCTATGGCATGATAACTGCCCATTTGTTTGAGAGTGAAAAAGAAAGGCAGCTGCTTAGGAGAACGCTTGTGTTCTACCTTGCCGTCGGTTCGAGTTGCAAGGCGGAAGACGTTACACTCTGCTTTAATGATTTCAGACAGATTGATTCTTTGTCATTCTCGCAGGTTAGGGCACATCTGCTTCCGGTGTTAAGGAACAGCGAGAAATTCGACTTCCAAAAAGCAAAGGAAGAGGTTGCAAGCTTCATGAAACAGTTCCTTGTGTTCTCAGAAGAAGAACACGAGTTTATCAGGTGCTTCAACGATAGAGAATATTGCCCTGGCATCCTCTTCCCTGAAGGGGATATAGCTGAGAGCTTAAAAACACATCCTATGGCTCTATGGAAATGCAGGCCAAAGGTGTAACGATACTTGATTATGGTTTGATGAAAGCAATTTGTATATTCCCCTCCCTTCGTACCTCCTTGTGCGACGCTTGCGAAACTTAAATAAAATCTGTATATTTGCCGCAAACTATAAAGACCAATCGTTATGGATGAACTGAGGGATAAATATATACGTTTCGACTGGGCCATCAAGCGGCTGTTGCGCCAGAAGGCTAACTTCAGTGTGCTCGAAGGTTTTCTGACTGTGTTCCTCGGCGAGAAAATCACCATTGAGGAGATTCTGGAGAGCGAAGGAAACCAGGAGACCGCCGAAGACAAGTTCAACCGTGTGGACATCAAGGCGAAAAACAGCAAGGGCGAAATCATCATTGTGGAGGTGCAGAACACCCGCGAACTGTACTACTTGGAGCGTATCCTCTACGGCGTGGCCAAGGCCATCACCGAGCATATATCGCTGGGAAATACTTACCACAATGTGAAGAAGGTGTATTCCATCAGCATCCTGTACTTCGACATCGGCAAGGGGACGGATTACCTGTACCACGGGCAGAACCGCTTCATCGGTGTCCACACGAAGGATGAGCTTCGGGTGAACGTCAAGGAGAAAGGTGCCTTCATCACCCGTTTGCCGGCGGAGATATTTCCGGAATACATCCTGATTCGTGTGAATGAGTTCAACCAATCGGCCGTGACCCCTTTGGAGGAATGGATGGAATACCTGAAGAACGGCGTCATCAAGCAAGATACGCAGGCTCCCGGCTTGCGCGAGGCCCGCGAACGTCTGCAATATTACTCCATGACCAAGGAGGAGCGCCTGTCATACGACCGTCACCTCAGTGCGGTCATGGTTCAGAACGATGTGTTGGATTCGGCCAAATTGGAAGGCAGAATAGAAGGCCTTGCTGAGGGACGTGCGGAAGGTCGTGCAGAG
>JAUNJD010000064.1 GCA_030523205.1 Bacteroides sp. | reverse complement strand
GCATATTGTGCCGTTACCAGACAGCCCGGCATGAAGCAGGTAATTCTTGGTTGCACCCACCTGATCTGCCGTCAGAACCGTATAAACAGCCGATATACTGCTGAAATACCAATCTTTCTGCTTCGTCCCGTCTATTTTATGCAGCAAATGCACATGAATCACTTTTGCCATATTCGTTTCTATTATGCTGCAAATATACCAAATAATGCTTATTTGGAAGAATTTTAAGGCACTATATTTAAAAATAGGCACAAAAAAACGGCCACACAGCCGTTCACACCATCATATAACAAAATCCATCAACCCAGCCATAAAACGGCCACACAGCCGAAAATAAAACCCTTCCAGGCCGTTTTAGCCCCATCTGCAAGCCCGATGTAAAGCAATCCCCCGAATATCCGAAGAAAAGCCCCTCAAACGTAAAGCAGATGTAAGCCCATGTAAAGAGAAAAACCGCTTCGAAATATTCAGCCCATTTTCCCGATCATGCCTAAACCCTTTGGTTTTCAAAATCTTTCGCCCATTTTTCCCGACCATTGAAAAACCCGCTTCGTTCTATGCCCCATAGATGGTAAGTTTACAATTCCCAATGTGCCTAGTTCCAGCAGAACACTGCGTATTACTTATATCGGTATGGAGCCGATAGAAGTGCCTATCAAGAGTGGTACGATGAAGATTACGATGAGGTCGGACTCTGAAGTCTTGGGTGAAGTTGTGGTAACGGGTATGCAGAAGATGGACAAGCGTCTGTTTACCGGTGCGGCTACCAAGCTGAGTAGTGACGATGTGAAGTTGGACGGTATGGCCGACATCAGCCGTTCGCTCGAGGGACGTGCCGCCGGTGTGTCGGTGCAGAACGTCTCGGGTACCTTCGGTACGGCACCCAAGATTCGCGTACGTGGTGCCACCTCTATTTACGGTAGTTCCAAGCCCTTGTGGGTGGTGGATGGTGTCATCATGGAAGACGTGGTGGATGTCAGTGCCGACGACCTTTCGTCGGGTGATGCCAATACGCTGATTTCGTCCGCCATCGCCGGATTGAACTCGGATGACATCGAGAGCTTCCAGATTCTGAAGGACGGTTCCGCAACCTCTATTTACGGTGCCCGCGCCATGGCCGGTGTGATTGTAGTGACAACCAAGAAAGGTAAGGCCGGACAGAGCCGCATCAGCTATACGGGCGAATATACCATGCGCCTGAAGCCCAGTTACAGCCAGTTCAACATCATGAACTCGCAGGACCAGATGTCTGTGTATCAGGAATTGGCACAGAAAGGTTATCTGGACTATGCCACAGTAACCAATGCCGCCAACAGCGGTATCTATGGCAAGATGTACGAACTCATCAGCACCTACGACGAAACCACCGGAATGTTCGGCTTGGCCAATACGGATGAGGCCAAGGCAGCCTACCTGCGCGAAGCCGAATACCGGAACACCGACTGGTTCGGTCTGCTGTTCTCCAATTCCGTACAGCACAACCACTCCGTCAGCATATCTTCGGGTACGGAAAAGGCACAGTTCTACGCTTCGTTGAGTGCCATGGTTGACCCGGGATGGACTAAGAGTAGTGAGGTGGAACGTTACACGGCCAATCTGAATACCAGCTACAACGTCTCCAAGAAGGTAACAGTTAGCTTGATAAGCAATGCCAGCTACCGTAAGCAGAAAGCTCCCGGTACGCTGAGCAGCGAAATTGATGCGGTGAGTGGTGAGGTGAAGCGCGATTTCGACATCAACCCGTACTCCTACGCCATGAACACCTCGCGTGCCTTGGACCCCAATGAATTCTATACGCGCAACTATGCTTCCTTCAACATCTTCCACGAGCTGGACAACAACTACATGGACTTCAACATCTTCGACCTGCGCGTGCAGGGCGAAATCAAGTACAAGCCCATCCGCCAACTCGAAATCGGTATCTTGGGTGCCTTGAAGTATTCTTCTACTTCGCAGGAGCATTATATATTGGATGACTCCAACCAGGCATTGGCCTACCGTGCCATGGGCACTTCCACCATCCGCGATAATAATAGCTTCCTATATACCGACCCCGATGACATTTATGCCCTACCTGTCAGCATCCTGCCCAACGGCGGTATATACGAGCGCACGGACAACAGCATGATTGGCAAAGACTTCCGTGCCACGCTGAACTATAGCGACGTGTTCAACGAAGACCATATCGTCAATTTCTACGCCGGTATGGAGACCAACCTCATCGACCGCCACTCCACTTGGTTCCGCGGCTGGGGTATGCAGTATTCCATGGGCGAGATTGCCAACTATGCCTACCAAGCCTTCAAGAAGAGTTCGGAGGACAACAGCGACTATTACACGCTGTCCAATACCCACGAACGCAGCGTGGCCTTCTTCGGCAATGCCACCTATTCGTACAAAGGTAAATACACCGTCAACGGTACGTTGCGCTACGAAGGTACCAACAAGCTGGGCAAGAGCCGCTCGGCCCGCTGGCTTCCTACGTGGAACATTTCCGGTGCATGGAACATCCACGAAGAAGAGTTCTTCAAGTCGGTGGAACCCGCTTTGTCCTATGCTTCGCTGAAGCTGTCCTACTCACTGACAGCCGACCGTGGTCCGTCCAACGTGACCAACTCCAACGTGGTTATTTCGAGCACCAATCCGTGGCGTCCGTTCACCAGCGTAAAGGAAAGTGCCCTCTACATCGATCAGTTGGCCAACAGCGACCTGACTTACGAAAAGAAGCATGAGTTCAACGTAGGTGTTGCTTTGGGCTTCCTCAACAACCGCATCAACCTGGAGGCCGACTGGTACAAGCGTGACAACTACGACCTGATTGGTCTGGTCACCACGCAGGGTATCGGCGGTGAGGTGCAGAAGTATGGTAACATCGCCACCATGAAGTCCAACGGTATCGAGCTTTCGCTCTCTACCACCAACATCAAGACCAAGGACTTCACGTGGAGCACCAACATCATCTACTCGCACACGCACAATGAAGTAACAGAGTTGGAAACTAATAAGCGTGTTATTGATTTGGTATCTGGTACAGGTTTTGCTCGCGAAGGATATCCCGTACGCAGTATATTCTCTATACCGTTCCGGGGGCTGAATGAAGAAGGTCTTCCTACTTTCCTCGACCAAGATGGCAACGTGACCACTACCGGCATCTACTTCCAGACCCGCGACGAGGACAAGCTTTCCTTCTTGGAATACTCCGGCAGTGCCGACCCCACGGACGTAGGTAGCTTCGGCAACTTCTTCAAGTGGAAGGGTCTTTCGCTGAATGTGTTCATCACTTATTCTTTCGGCAACGTAGTCCGTCTGGACCCCGTCTTCAGCAACGAATATGACGACCTTACGGCTACCCCCAAGGAATTCAAGAACCGTTGGGTAGTGCCTGGCGATGAGGCTTACACCACCATCCCCGTCATTGCCAGCGTCCGTCAGAACCAGAACGACTCCGAGCTGAGCTATGCCTACAATGCCTACAACTATTCGACGGAGCGCATCGCCAAGGGCGACTTCATCCGTCTGAAGGAAGTCTCGCTAGGTTATGAGTTCCCCAAGACGGTGACCAACGCCTTGCACGTCAGCAACCTCTCGCTCAAGCTTCAGGCCACCAACCTTATGCTGCTCTATGCCGACAAGAAGCTGAACGGTCAGGACCCCGAGTTCTTCAACACCGGTGGTGTGGCAACTCCGTTGGCCCGTCAGTTTACTCTTACCTTGAAATTAGGACTCTAAAAAGAACAAGAACATGAAAAGAAATAAGATATATACAACCTTTGCCTGTGCAGCTTTGCTGACATTGGGCGCATGTGATGATTATCTTGACACGATGCCCGATAACCGTGCGACGATTGATACCGAAGAGAAGGTGACGGCGTTGTTGGTATCGGCTTATCCCGACCACGACTATAACCTGCTGACAGAAGCTTGTTCGGACAACGTGGACGATATGGGATTGAGCAATCCTCGTTCCACTCGTTTCATTGAACAGGTATATTATTGGGAAGACGTGACTGAAAGCGACAACGAAAGTCCCGAACAGTTCTGGCAGGCATCTTACAACGCCATAGCCGTGGCTAACCAAGCTTTGCAGTCCATCGAAGAGATGGGTGGTGCCACCACTACCACACTTCAGCAGGCACAGGCCGAAGCTTTGCTGTGCCGCGCCTACAACCACTTCATGCTGGTCAATGTGTTTGCCCTGAACTACAACAGCGAGACAAGTGCTACCGACCCGGGCGTCACCTATATGACCGAGCCGGAAACCACGGTGCTGGTGGATTACGAGCGCAATTCTGTGGCCGAGGTATATGAGCTGATAGAGAAGGACTTGGAAGCCGCCCTTCCTTATGTGAGCGATTCCTATATGTCAGTGCCTAAGTATCACTTCAACCCGACGGCCGCCTACGCCTTTGCCTGCCGCTTCTACCTCTATTACGAGAAGTGGGACAAGGCCATCGAATATGCCGACTTGGTATTGGGCTCATCGCCGAAAACCATGTTGCGCGACTACGAGTATATGGGCAGCATGACGCAAGACGATGACGCTGTTACCCAACACTACATCGATGCTACGCTGAACTGCAACCTGCTGTTGCTCACCGGATATTCCAGAATGGGAACCTTCATGGGTGCATACACCACTTGGAAGCGTTTTGCCCACAGCCCTTATACGGCCAACTACGAAGATGCCGGTGCCACGAATATTTGGGGTAGCAGCAGAAACTATTATTCCGGATTGAAGACTTACGCCGGCACAAACTTCTCATTCTCCATCTTCTGGCGTTTGCCCTATCTGTTTGAATATACAGATGCCGTGGCCGGCATTGGTTACAACCGTTGCGTATTTCCCGCTTTCACTACGGATGAGTGTTTGTTGAACCGTGCAGAGGCGAAGGTGATGCAGAAACAATACGACGAGGCTGCCGAGGATTTGGATATCTGGATGCACAATTTCATGGAGACTTCTTTGACGCTGGATCCTGATACGATTACTAATTTCTATAAGAAACAGAGTTATTCAGAGCCGTTGAGCTCCACTATCAAGAAGCATCTTAATCCGGCTTTTGAGATAGACGCCGAGGGCAGTACGCAGGAGTGTATGCTGCAATGCGTGCTGGGTTTCCGCCGTATCGAAACTTTGCAACTGGGTATGCGTTGGTTCGACGTGAAACGTTATGGCATCGAAATCTGCCGCCGTGTGATGAATGCATCCGGAACTCCGGAAACCCTTGTCGATATTCTGTCGGTGGATGACCCGCGCCGTGCCATGCAAATACCGGCAACGGTAGTCGATGCAGGATATGAACCTAATCCGAGAGACTAATATGTGTTTACTAACAGATTAAACAATAGAATTATGAAGAAATATCATCTTTTATATACATTGTTGGCATTGTTGATGGCAGGCGTTTGGACTTCTTGTTCCGAAGAAGAACTTGATCCTAACAGCGTGATTACAACCTCCGGCGAACGGGTAGAAAACGATTTCGACCGTTGGTTGGAAGCCAACTATGTCAATACATACAACATTGCTTTCAAGTACCGTTACGAAGAAATTGAGTCAGACCTCGATTATTATACGGTGCCTGCCGACTATGAGCAATCAGTAATAATGGCGCATATCCTGAAGTACATCTGTATCGAGGCATACGACGAGGTGGGAGGCATTAACTTTACACGTGCTTATTTCCCCAAGGAGTTCTTCCTGATTGGTGAGTGGGAGTATGAGAACAACGGTACCATCATCTTGGGTACTGCCGAAGGCGGACGTAAGATTCTGTTGACCGGTATCAACTACTTGAATCAGTATCGGACGAACTTCAACAATCTGAACTATTATTACCTGAAGACCATTCATCATGAGTTTACCCACATCTTGAATCAGACCAAGGATATGCCGACTGCCTATCAGTACATCACGGGCGATACTTACGTAGCCGATATGTGGAGTGAAGAACCCTACGATGAAGATTACTTGGAAAGAGGCTATATCAGTGCCTATTCCCAGTACGAATACACCGAAGACTTTGCCGAAATGATGTCCATATACGTCTGCTACTCGGAGTCGCAGTGGGAAGCTTGGATGGAAGAGGCCGGTGATGATGGTGCCGAACTGATAGACTCCAAGCTGACACTGGTGAAACAGTATATGAGTGAAAGTTGGGGCATTGATTTGGATGAACTGCGCGACACCATCCAGCGTCGTGCTGCCGATCTGGAAGCCGGTAAGATTGATTTGACTGACTTAACCATAGAATAAAAGGAGGAATGATTATGAAGATCAACAAGATATATGTGATGCTGTTGGGACTGATACTTTGTGTCCCATTGTTGCAATCCTGCTTGAAAGACGATGAAGAAATATTCGACACCAATGCTTCGGCTCGTTTGCAACAGGCCATGTCCGAGGCCAAGGCTGTATTGGTCAGCTCGGAAGAGGGCTGGGTGTTCGAAATGTACCCCGAAAGCAGTCAGAGCTACGGTGGCTATGTCTTTACCGTTCGTTTTGACGATGAGTATGTATATGCCCGTACAGAGTTGGCCGGTGACAATACCAGCGAGATATCCTCTTACTATAAGATGACGGATGACAATGGTCCGGTGCTGAGCTTTGACACTTACAATACATATCTTCACTATTTCTCTACGCCTAGCTCTTCTGCTTACGAGGCTTACGAAGGTGAGTTTGAGTTTGTGGTAGTCAGTGCTACCGAAGACTTGGTGACGCTGCGCGGAAAGAAGACCGGCAACACCATGTACCTGCGTAAGCTGACGGAAAGCGCCGAATCTTATCTGGACAAGGTGACTGCTATGGATGCTGACATGATATTTAGCGGATTTGAAGGAACGATTGCCGGACAGACTGCAACGGTGACACTGGATTCGGATTATCGACAAATTAGTTTTGCTGATGCTGAAGGTGAGACGACATCGGTGGCCTATACGGTAACTGATACGGGCATCCGCTTTTATGAACCGATAGAATTTTTGGGTCAGAGCATGAGTAGCTTGGTGGTAGATACCGAAAATTATAAGCTTCTTTCGGATGAAGGAGTCGAGATGGATTTAACGGCTGTCTTCCCCGATGGTTGGCGGGCATACGCTGATTATGCAGGCGAATATACGTTGAGCTATATGAATGGTGAAGCTTCTGTTGACGTAACGCTGACTCCTGCGGTTAACAATTCAACTTATCTTATGAGTGGCTTGAACGACAACTATGACATTACGCTGACCTACGTGAAATCGTCCGGATCATTGCAATGGCTTTCTCAAGCTATAGGTACATCCGGTAGTACAACCATTTGGCTCTGTGCTTGGAGTTATAACAGCTACCTGACTTGGAGTACAAGCGTCGGTTTAGTTACCGTATGGAATGGTGATGAAGAAAACCCTGTTTACACATTTGAAGATAATGGCGTTTGGGGAAGTTATGTAGTTGATTCTTTCTACTTGTATCAGGAGACTAGCGGAAGCTATACCTCTTGTTATGATACGGCGTGGTATCCTGATGGCAGGAGATATCTGGGTTATGTGGTAAGTCTGACTAAAAAATAATCGATTATGAAGAAGTATATTTATCTATTTCTGACTATATCTTGTCTGACAGGCCTTGTGGCCTGCTCAGACGATGACAACGAATATGTGAGTGGAAGTAGCTCCATTCAAATCGTTTCATCCGATGTCCTGTTTCAGGCAGCGGCCAGTGAGGGTACGGTAGTCTTTTCGGCTACGGGCGATGTCACTGTCAGTACGGACCGTGATTGGTGTACGGCTTCTATCAGTGGCAATACCGTCAACGTTTCGGTTCCTGAGAACGGCAATTTAGAGGGGCGTGCCGCCTTGCTGACTTTGTATTGTGGCTCTGATTCCGTCAATGTATCCGTTCAGCAGACTGGTTTGGTATTCCAAGTGAGTGCCGGTAGTTCGATTATCACAGATTCTAACGAAGCTCATTCGGTTACTTATGACGTCAATACGAATGTCAATCTGACGATTTCCACTGACAGCGATTGGTTTACGGCATCGGTGGATGGTGATGAGCTGACCGTAACTTTCCAAGAAAATACAACCGGATATCCCCGCACAGGTTCATTGACCTATGCTTCCGAGACGTTCTCCGGTTCGATGGATGTTACGCAGTACAGCCTTGAAGAAAACTTCACGGGTACTTGCTATTTGGTGTACTATAATTCATCCGGTTCAATGTACTATCTAAACGGAGAATTGTCGTCATCGGCACTTTATTTGCCCGATCTTGATTGGACATTGCCTTTGTCGTTCGATTCAGAGGCTCTGAAATATGTGCTTTCCAATCCCGAACTGGTAGGAACTTATGAGGATTATTATGTATATAGCATCTTAGGTGGTGGTGGCTACATTACCTACTTAACTTCTGTTTCTGCCGAATGGATTCCCAGCTACGATAAAGAAAATTCTGTGACCTATTTCGACTTGACTGACAACGGGTCTTGGACTCGTACGGTAGAACGTCTGTATTTCTATGCATGTACCGGTTTCCCGTCAAGCTCAACTCGTGTACGTAGCTTAATATCTATGTATTATCCGAGCATTTGGTTGTTTAATGAGACTACAACTGAATAAAAATATTATTCTCTCTTTATTAAACACTCTAATTTATAGAGGATAATTTTCTTTGCAAAGGAGAAATCGGGTGCGGAATCACTTCGTGAGAAGCGGTTCCGCACTTTTTACGTTATAGGGCATCCACATACATCAGGTCGCTGATGATTCCGTCCGACAGGAAAATCCCCTCGCGTGTCAGGCGCAAGCGATGGTCTTTTTCCTCCAACTTCCCGCTTTTCAGGTAAGGAGCGGCCATGCGTAGGCAGTAATTGTACAGGCGGTTGCCGAAAGTCTTAGCGAGGTCGTTCAGTGATATGCCCCATACGGTACGCAGGCCGGTCATGATATATTCGTTGTAGCAAGTGGCGGTGTCGCGGTATTCGGTCTCGAAGCAGCGTTGGTCGGTTTCCATACCTATTATATATTGTTCGAGGGAAGCCACGTTCCATTCGCGGCTGACGGTGTTGAACGAGTGAGCCGATGGTCCGCATCCCAGGTAGGGGATTCCTTGCCAGTAAGCCGTATTGTGTCGGGAGTGCATACCCGGTTTGCAGAAATTGGAAATCTCATAATGTTCGTATCCGGCAGCGGACAAGGTGTCGATGAGGGTGGAGAAGAAGCGTACGCTGCTTTCCTCATCCACCTCGTGTATGCGGTTGGCTGCCAGCATCCGGAAGAGTGGAGTTCCTTCTTCGTAAGTCAGGTGGTAGGCCGAGATGTGCTCTACACAGAGGCTGACGGCCTGCTGCAAGTCGCGCCTCCAGCGTTCGTCCGTTTCGCCGGGCAGCCCGTAGATGAGGTCGATGCTGATGTTGCGGAAGCCGGCCTGCCGACAGCGGTTGACGGCATCGATGGCTTGCCGGGCACTGTGCCTGCGTCGGAGCAGTTGCAGGGTCGTATCGTCGAAGGTCTGTATGCCCATGCTGATGCGGTTGAAGGGAAGGCGGGTGCATAGCATGGTGGTATATTCTTCGGTCAGGTCGTCGGGATTGGCCTCCAGCGTGATTTCCTCGCAGGCAGACAGCCCATATACTTCATCAAGGGTACGGAATATCGTATGGAAGTCTTCTTCAGTCAGTTGCGAGGGAGTGCCTCCGCCGAAATAGATGGTTCGTATGGTCTCTTCCTTCAAATAATCTTTGCGTGTATGCAGTTCTTTGCATAGTGCACGGACATAGCGTTCCCTCTGTTCGCTGTGCGTGGTGGAATAGAAATCGCAGTAGATGCAGCGTGTCTTGCAGAAGGGGATGTGGATATAGATGCCAGCCATGAACTTTGTCTTTTTTAATGCAAACTTACGGAAAAATTCAAGAAAATTGTGTAAGTTTGCTGCGAATGTCAAAATAAACCTTTGTGTAAATGGCTATGCAGAGCAGAATATACTTCTTACTTCTAATCTTCTTGATGTCACTGAAATGCCTGGCTTTCAATTCAGGAACTACTTCTTTGGCCTTCGAGACACCCAATGTGCTCAACCGTCTGTCCAATAAGGATGTGCAGTCCGTCTATCAGGACCGCGATGGCTATATCTGGATATCCACCCGCAATGGGTTGTTCCAGTTCGACGGCTATTCCATTGTCACTTATCGTTCCAACTATACTCGTCCAGACTTGCTTACCAACAACAATGTGCTTTGTGTGGCCGAGGATACAAAACAGAACTTATGGATTGGCACTTATAGCGGGCTGAATGTGCTGGACAAACGTACGGGACAAATCCGAAAGATAGACCATTCCGGGCTGAATGGCAACGGCATTCCGCAAATCTTGGTGACGCGGAACGGGCGTGTATTCTTTGCTACCGATTGGGGACTTTACGAGTATGTAGCAGAAGCGGATAGCGTCCGTGTGTATAATCGTGAGAATACGGACGAGGTGTTTCCGCAGACCACCATTAAGACGCTGTGTGAGGACCATCGGGGCGACATCTGGATAGGGACATGGGATAGGGGACTATACCGCTATGAAACGTCCTCCGGAAAATTCTTCAAATATCCCAAAATGAATGCTCAGAATTCGGCGCATGTCGTTTTTCAGGACAGCCGCAAGAATATATGGGTTGGTTCCTGGAACGGTGGACTGGCCTTGTTGAAGGATGCCTGGCAACCGGAGAAAACCTCATGGGTGACTTACAAGTACGACTCTAAAAATCCCAATGGTTTGCTCAATAACATCATTTATGCCATTTCGGAAGATGCCAATACCGGTGCTCTATGGATTGGAACTCCTAAAGGACTGAGTATATTGGCTGCTGCTGATGACTATACGGGAGAGGAAACCTTCAGCAATTACTATCCCAACACGGAGGAAAATTCCATTGTGAGTGATGAAGTGACCTCACTGCTGAACGACCGTCAGGGACTGATGTGGGTAGGAATGATTGGCGGTGGTGTGGCCAAAGTCAAGACACGCAAAGCCGACTTTGTGTGGGACAAATTGCAGGAATCCAACCGCCAACTGAAAACGACTTCTGTTCGTACTCTGCTGATTGACGATGAAAATCTGTTATGGATGGGAATCGGTTCATACGGCTTGGGAGTAAAAGACGGCAATACAGGGAAATTCACCTATTACACCCAGATGCCCGAGTTCGACAATACTCCTAGCTTTACGACCGTAACCTCCATCATGCAATGTTCGTCAAATGGTCACATTTGGATATCTTCGTATGACAACGGAGTATATGAGGTGGACAAACATGCGCCGATGGCCCAGCGTGTGCGGCATTACTACCCCTACGAGGCACCTTGGCTGGCCGGACAGTGCGTCTATCACGTCTATGAAGACTCCAAGCACAATCTGTGGTTCTCCACCCGTACAGGTGTTTCGATGCGTACTTTCGATGATAAGGCGGTGCGTTTCGATACGTTGATGATTGGCGATACGAGTATGCGTAGTATTCTTACAGTGGGGGCGACCGAAGGCAATGACGGTGATATATGGGTGGCTTCGGGCACGCATGGAGTGTTGCGCTTGCGGCCTTCCGCAAATTCTGCCGTGGGATATGTGCTAACCCATTATGCCACAGTGAATCACGGCCTGAATGCCGATTACGTCGATTGTGTTTACAGGGATACGCACGGACGTATTTGGGCCGGTACGGGAGTCAGTGGGCTGAATCTGTACGACCCGCAGACCGATGCCTTTCTGCCCGTTCATTCCCGTTGGAACCTGCCGGGCGATGCAGTGGCCAGCATCAAGGAAGATAAGTCCGGTCATCTGTGGCTGGGTACCAATGCCGGACTGGTCAACCTGTCCGTTTCCGATGATTTGAAGGAAGTCACCTTCCGCCTATACACCACGGTCGATGGCTTGCAGGACAATATTTTCTTGCGTGGAGCGGCATCCGTTTCGGCCGATGGTAGGATGTTCTTCGGTGGGCATCGTGGTTACAATAGCTTCTATCCGGAGCGTTTGGATAGTCAGGATACGTTCTTCCCCGTTGTGGTGACGGATATCAAGGTGTTCAATCAGTCTTGGAGTTCTTTGCCCGATAAGGAACGTACAGCCATATCTGCCTTATCGCCCGGTTTCTCCGATGAAATCAGGCTGGACTACCGTCACAATAACTTCACCATCGAGTATTCGGCTTTGGAATACATCAATCCGGAGCGCAATCAATATGCCTATAAGTTGGAAGGATTTGATGAAGAATGGCAATATACCGATGCCTCCAAGCGCTTTGCCTACTACAACAACCTGCATACAGGTACTTATACCTTCCATCTGAAAGCCTCCAATGCCAACGGAACTTGGAACAATCACGTCTATCAGATGAAGGTCGTCATTCTGCCACCGCCTTGGAAAACGTGGTGGGCCTATACCTTATATATAGTATTCATAGCTGCTGCTTCCTATTTCTTCTATCGCCAAGTGCGGAATCGTATGCGTCTGCGCAATGCACTCCAACTGCGCGAGATGGAAAAGGCGAGGGTGGAAGAGGTGAACCATGCCAAGCTGCAATTCTTCACCAACATCACGCACGAACTGCTTACGCCGCTTACCATCATATCGGCATCTGTGGATGAACTGAAGCGTACGGCTCCCGACTATAAGGACCAATACCGTGTGATGACCGATAACATCAACCGCCTTATCCGCTTGCTGCAACAGATATTGGAATTCCGTAAGGCCGAAACAGGCAACTTAAAACTGCGGGTGTCGCAGGCCGACCTTTCGCAGTTCGTACGCCGTAGCCTCGACAGTTTCCGACCGTTGATGAAGCGGAAGGATATGCGATTCAGTGTATCCTGCCATCCCGACCCACTGTTTGCCTACTTCGATACCGATAAACTGGACAAGATACTGTATAACCTGCTATCCAATGCCTCCAAATACAACCGTCCCGGTGGCATGATAGCCGTAGAACTGACCGGTGACGAGAATGGTAGGGCCCTTCTGATGGTGAAGGACGATGGCGAAGGCATATCAAAAGATGCGCAGAAAGACCTGTTCAAGCGTTTTTACGAGGGCGATTACCGTAAGTTTAAGACCATCGGCACCGGTATCGGCTTGTCGTTGGTGCGCGATTTGGTGGCGTTGCATCATGGCACCATCCGTGTGGAGAGTGAGAAAGGACAAGGCACGGCATTCATTGTTTCCTTCCCGGTCTTGCGTTCAGCCTATTCGGAGGAGGAGATAGACGAATCTTTGTCCATCGTGCCTGCCCAAGATGCGGCATTGGCAGAGACGGCAACACCGATGACAACAGTTACCGATGAAGCCTTGCCTGCCGATGATGCCGAAATGGAAGACGAATCCGATGTTGCGGACGAATCGGCTGACGCTGCCCCTGCTTCCCGCTACACCTTGCTATTAGTGGAAGATAACGAAGACCTGTTGCAGCTCATGGTGAAACTTTTGTCCACCGACTATCGTGTGCTGACTGCCACCAATGGCCGTGAGGCGCTTGCTCAGGTGGAAAAGGAGGAGATTAACCTGATTGTTTCCGATGTGATGATGCCCGAGATGGACGGCATAGAGTTGTGTCGGTATTTGAAGGGTAATTTCGACACCAGTCACATCCCCGTCCTTTTGCTTACTGCCAAGAACAAGGAGGAAGACCGTGTAGAGGCATACGAATCGGGAGCAGACAGTTTCCTCAGCAAACCTTTCAACCTTAGCGTGCTTCATGCCCGTATCGAGAACCTGCTGCGCAGTCGTCGGCAGGTGATGAAGGAATTCAAGAAACAGATTGTTTTTGAATCCAAGCAGTTGGACTATACCAGCATTGACGAAGACTTCCTGAAACGTGCTGTCGATTGCGTCAACCGTCATTTGAGTGACGGAGAGTTCGACTTGGCTCAGTTCCTGGAAGAAATGCATACCACCAAGTCCACTTGCTTCCGCAAGCTTAAATCGCTTACCGGCTTGACGTATGTATCTTTCATCCGCAATATCCGCATGAAGGCTGCCTGTCGCATGATGGAAGAGAAGAAGCACGTCCGCATCTCCGAATTGGCATACGCTGTGGGCTACAATGACCCGCGTTACTTCAGTGCTATTTTCAAGAAAGAATTTGGTATGCAACCCTCCGAATACATGGAGCGTTGCACGCAAGGAAGTGGCACGCTGGAGGAAGATTAGTCAAGCATTCAATACTCCTGAAATAATTTCAGTCTTTAGATTTTCATCTGTACTGTGATAGCGGTACTATCATTACTGTGATAGTGTCGCTATCATTGCGTGATAATGTTACCATTTTAAGCGAAATCCATAAAAATATCGACGAAATGACTACTTTTACTGTCTAAAAAAGGTTCATTTTACGTAGAAAAAAGGTTCATGAACCCAAAATATACCTATTTGAACCATTGTAGAACATCTTTCTTGATGTGCTCTTCTACATTTGTAACCGGAAACTCAAGCGAGTTGTGAAAGCGAAAAGTTTCTTTTGAAAGAATTAAAATATATGTTTAATCTTAAAATCATTGCTAATGGAAAAGCAAGAAATTTTTTCTAAAAAGCGAGTGCTAAATCTTAGCCGGTTGCTTCCTGCTGCCATTTTAGTGTGTTTGTTTCTCTCGGCTCCTCAAGAAGGATACGCCGAAGAAGTGCCTATGCCCGAAGCGGTACAGCAGAACACGGTGACAGTGACAGGTGTGGTGAAAGATTCAAATGGTGAGGCAATCATCGGTGCCAATGTGATGGTTGTAGGTACTACTACCGGTGTGATTACCGATTTGGATGGTAATTTCATGGTAAATGTTCCTGTTGGTGGTAAACTGCAATTCAGCTTTATCGGTTACAAAGACCAAGTAATTGTTGTCAAGAAAGCCGGAAAGCTGAACGTAGTGCTTCAGGAAGACACACAGATGTTGGGTGAAGTCGAGGTGGTGGCCTACGGCGTACAGAAGAAAGTATCTGTAACGGGTGCTATCTCCTCCATGAAAGGAGAAGATTTGCTGAAGACGCCGGCCGGTTCGGTTTCCAACATCCTTTCCGGTCAGGTGACGGGTATCTCCTCCGTACAGTATTCCGGTGAGCCGGGAGCTGACGAAGCCGACATCTACGTTCGTGGTATCGCTTCGTGGAATGATGCTACTCCGTTGGTTCAGGTGGATGGTGTGGAACGCGAAATGTCGCAGATTGACCCGAATGAAATTGAAAGTATCACTGTACTGAAGGATGCTTCCGCTACTGCCGTATTTGGTGTACGTGGTGCTAACGGTGTTATCTTGATTACCACCAAGCGTGGTGCACAGGGCAAAGCCAAGATTTCTTTCTCTACATCGGCCGGTCTGAACGTGCGTACCAAGACACTTGAGTTTGCCAATTCTTATCAGTATGCTTCCTATTACAACTTGTTGCAGACGAATGATGGTGGTACGGCAGTGTTCTCAGACGAACAGTTGGCTGCTTTTCGCGACCACACGAATCCGATTCTCTATCCTGACATCAACTGGATTGACTACTGTATGAACAAGGCTGCCTTCCAGTCGCAACACAATGTGAACATTACAGGTGGTACGGAGAATATGCGTTACTTCGTATCGGCCGGTCTTTTCACTCAAGACGGTATGTTCAAGCAGTTTGCTGCCGAAAGAGACTTCGACTTCAACTACAAGCGTTACAACTACCGCGCCAATCTGGACTTTGACGTGACAAAGACAACTTTGCTGTCAGTCAATATTGGTGGTCGTGTAGAAGTGAAGCGTACTCCGGAGTCGGGTGAAGACCAAAACCAGTTGTTCCGTAAACTCTATTGGGCTGTGCCTTTTGCCGGTGCCGGTGTGATTGATGGCAGACGTATCGTGTCTAACTCCGATTACTTGCCTTTTACGGGTGTTGATGGTTTGAGCTCCTATTATGGTAAAGGTTTCCGTATGCTGACTACCAATGTATTGAACGTTGACTTGGCATTGAACCAAAAGCTGGACTTCATTACCAAAGGCTTGTCTCTGAAACTGAAGGGTGCCTACAACTCTACTTATTCTACTACTCGCCTTGCCAGTTCGTCGATGGCCTATTACGTACCTGTTGAACAGAGTGATGGTACCATTACCTATCGTAAGGAAGGTACGGACAGCCAGTTGAGTTATAGTGATTCTTCTTTCGGAAAGGCTCGTAACTGGTATATGGAGTTGGCCTTGAACTACAACCGTAAGTTTGGCGAACACAATGTAAGCGGACTTTTGCTTTACAACCAGTCAAAGAAATATTATACCGGCGGCACCTATTCATACATACCTTCGGGTTATGTAGGTCTGGTAGGACGTATCACCTACGACTGGAAGACGCGCTATATGGCCGAATTCAACGTAGGTTACAACGGCTCCGAGAACTTTGCCCCCGAAAATCGTTATGGTTTCTTCCCCGCAGGTTCTCTCGGATGGATTGTGAGTGAGGAATCTTTCTTTGCTCCTTTGAAGAAGGTGATCGGCTACTTGAAGTTGCGTGCTTCTGTCGGTATGGTAGGTAACGACACGATGAGCAGCAACCGCTTCCTCTATCTGCCCGGTTCTTACGGATACGGTACGGGTAGCAGTGAGAACATTCACGGTTACTACTTTGGACAGAACATCAACAGCATCAAGTCCGGTGCTTACGAGTCAACCTTCTCTAATCCCGATGCCAAATGGGAGACAGCCGTTAAGCAAAACTACGGTATCGACTTCAATATATTGAAAGACCGTCTGAGTGTATCGGCCGACTACTTTATCGAGAAACGTAAGGACATCCTTACTTCACCCGACTATCTGCCCGGTATCTTGGGTATGACACTCCCCGTAGTGAATGTGGGTGAAACCGAAAACAAAGGTTTTGAATTGCAGTTGAAGTGGAATGACAAGGTAGGAGAGGATTTCCGCTACTGGGCTAACTTCAACCTCTCTTTTGCACGCAACAAGATTGTATATATGAACGAGGTTCCCAACAACGAGTCTTTATATGGACGAGACCGGCCGTCGCATCAACTCCCGTTCGATGCGTAAGTTCTGGGGCTTCTATGACGAAACAGCCGATGACCGTTATCGTGCAGAGTTCGGACAAGGCATTGCCGACCACGGCATTACGTTGCTGCCGGGTGATGCTGTCTATGTGGACTTGAACAACGACGGTGTAATTGACGGTGACGATGCAACACGTGACATTGGTTTTACCGACGTGCCCGAATATACAGCCGGTTTGAACATTGGCTTTACATGGAAGAACTTCGACTTCTCCATGCAGTGGACCGGTGCTTGGAATGTTGACCGTATGCTGAGCGAGTTCAAGCAACCGTTGGGCGATACACAAAACAAGGGCTTGCTGCTCTGTCAGTACGAAGACTCTTGGTATTCGTCTGCCGACAGCCAGACAGCCAAGTTCCCCCGTATCACGAGTGCTCATGCCAGCAACAACTATGCAGAGTCCGACCTCTATTTGTACGATGCCAGCTACCTGCGTCTGAAGAACATAGAAATCGGTTACAACTTCGATCTCCCCTTCATGAAGAAGATGAAACTGAACAATTGCCGTCTGTATGTGAATGGCTATAACCTCTTGACTTTTACGAATTACGTTTGGGGAGACCCCGAGAACCGTCAGAGCAGTCGCCCCAACTATCCTTTGACTCGTGTGTTCAACATTGGTCTGAAGCTGGGATTCTAAACAATTGCGGATAAGTTAGTTGACAAGGGAACAAGTTGACAAG
>JAUNJD010000063.1 GCA_030523205.1 Bacteroides sp. | reverse complement strand
AAGGGGACAATTTCTGTTTGGCTGAAAGGGTCAAAATTGCGTGGCTTTTCCACTGTCCGTGAGTTGGTAAATATACCTATCGAGGTAGTGGACTTTGAAACTGGCATCGTTCCACGTTTCGAGAGGGAGGAGTACGAGAAGAAAGTTGCGGAGGCAAAAGCGGTCTATAATGCAGCCCTCGCAGCGAACAACGGCAAAGTCCCGGCTGGTGTAATCAACCCGGACGACATCGAAAAGCCACACGGCAGATATGTCGTGCGCATAAAGGTGGACGGGGTAGAAAAGAAGTTTTTCACGGCATCCAAGGAAATGTGGTCTATATTGGAACAAATCAGAGAAATGGATAAGTTCCCATTCACGACCACAATCAAAGCGGAAATGTACGGTAAGAAAGGTGAAACTAAATATATTTTTACTTGATATGAGAAGAGTAACAGGAAACAAGGGGGTATTGCCAATTGAGTGCGTGAACCCAAAGGAAGATAAGTGGTGTGTGCGTTTCGACATTCAGAATGCCGCAGACAGCGACACATCGGAATACTACGAGGAAGTGTACCCTAATAAACCGTCCCCGGAGGACATCGAAAACACTTTGTTCTCAAACGACTTGGATTTGCCCCAAAAGGAAATTTCAAGCATCGGTGCATTGCTGGGCTATAGCGGTGGAGAGTTCGAGAAGCGTTTTGAGCAGGGGCGTAATGACCGTGTGGCAGCAACCCCGTATTTACAACTCATGGAAGTGGTACGGGAACAACATCTTACGGCAACCGACATTCCAAGTACCGTAGCGTTGAAAGTCCCAGCTACGTTCTTCCCGTTCTCGGAGTTGTGTAAGCGAGGCAAGCAGGTAGAAAAGGGTGTTATATTCAAGTACGGGGGTAAATTGTGGAGGGTCGTTCAACCTCACACGCCTATGGATATTTATCCACCGTCCATTGATACCGCCTCGCTCTACACGAGGGTTGAGCCGGAACACTCAGGAACGCTTGAAGACCCAATACCCTATGAGCAAGGAATGGCGTTTGAGAGCGGCAAGTATTATGAGCAGTTTGGAGTGGTGTATGTCTGCATACTTACAACGCTGACGGGCTACCCCAACGACCTCAAAGACCTGCCTACAATCGTAAAACCTGTATAAATTCACCTTTTACGGAAAGTAAAAGCCTAAAATGCTTATATTGTAAGCACATTTTAATACCTTTGCATTTGGATTAAAACAAAAATGTATGAAGATATTAAATTGGCTCAAAACAAGTAATAGGTGGAAGCATATCGTGGGAGGTGCAGCAATCGGGGCTTTTTCAGGCTCTGATTACTGCGCCCTCTACGCTTCTATCCTTTCAGCGGCAAGCCTTGAATACAAAGACAAGGCGCACGGCTGCGAATGGGATTGGATAGACTTCGGACTGACCGTAGCCGGAGCGATTGTCGGACGTTTAGCGGTTAGATGGTTATGAATGAAGTGCAAGGGACATTAGAGGTTGCAAAAGGCATAAGCGACCTTGGCGTACTGATAATTATCGGTGCAGCCTTTATCGTGTTGTCTCTTGGAATGTGGGTAGCCCTATTCCGCTGGTTCAAAAGCATCATGGATAACGTGATTAAGAACAATTCCGCTACTATGAGCGCACTTCTGACCAAAACCGATGCACAGAATGATGTACTGAATGAGATTGCAGACGGCTTGCGCCCCTCGACCTTGTTGCAGATAAAGAACATATCCAACACCTGCTTTGACCTCTCTACGGAGAAAGTCTGCCGTATCATAAAAAAAGTTCGTGAGGAAAACCACATTGACAACAAGGAGGCGACTAAGGCGAAAATAAGGACTTTGCTCTGTAATCTTCACGAGGACAGGAACAGCCGTTTTGACAGCACCAGGTATCGGGGCAATACTCTGACCCACTATACTTCCCCGGAATGGATTGATTGGGTTGCGGAGGTTGTGGAAAACGAGGTATATTCAGAGCAGAACAACGCCCGTGCCTTTACAAACGTAGAGGCGGTGTATAGCAAAATAAAACTTGATTTTTATCACAGACTAACAGAATAATACAATGAAAATTCTAATTGACAACGGACATGGAGAGAATACACCGGGGAAACGAAGCCCCGATGGTGAATTTCGTGAATACCTCTACGCCCGTGAAATAGCGGAGGCGATAGAGCGTGAATTGAAAATGAGAGGCTACGATGCTGAACGTATCGTGCATGAAACGGTAGATGTCCCTCTCGCAGAACGTGCAAGGCGTGTAAACGAGTTCTGCGGCAAACTGGGTGCATCCAATGTAATCCTTATTTCCATCCATTGCAATGCTGCCGGGAACGGAGATTGGATGAACGCAAGGGGGTGGAGCGCATATACAAGCAAAGGGAACACGAAAGCCGACACCCTCGCATCCTGCCTCTATGCAGCGGCTGCAGAGCATCTTCCGGCTGGCACGAAGATACGCAGCGACTGGTCGGACAAAGACCCCGATTGGGAGGAGAATTTCTACGTGCTGACCAAAACACGATGCCCGGCAGTATTGACAGAGAACTTCTTTCAGGACAATAGGGATGATGTCGCTTTCCTCTTGTCGCAGGAGGGCAGACAGGCAATCGTGAAACTACACGTTGAGGGTATAATCAAATACATAGGAGCATGAAAAATCTGATTTTTACTTTAGCCGTGTCCTGCTTGGTGTGCGGCTGTGGGACACAGAGGAAATTGCCGACCACGACAATTCAAGAAACGACCAATAGCAATGTTGAGGTCAAGTATGAGAAAGTGTTTGTGCATGACACAACGTATATCGAGATACCTGCGCAGACAGCCGAAAGGACTACACGGGACAGCACGAGCCACCTTGAAAATGACTTTGCCGTTTCAGATGCCAAAATCAATCCCGATGGCTCACTCTTCCACGAACTCAAAACGAAGCCGCAGAAGAAGCCCGTGCCAGTTGATAAGGAGATTGAGCGCAGGGACAGCGTTGTGTATGTCGATAGGCACGTTGAAGTTCCTGTCCCGGTGGAGCGCAGCCTGACCCCGTGGGAAAGAACCTGCATCAACTGGTTTCCCTATTCAGTTGCTGCCCTGATACTGATGTTGGTATATGTATTCAGGAAGCCGATGCGCAGCCTTATACGAAGATTTATTTAGGTATTAGTTTGAAAACGGGGTAATTTCGCTATCTTTGCACCGTTGTTGTGGAGTTTGCGTAGTGATACGCAATCTTCATTTTGCCCGGCTTGGCTACTCTTGCCGGGCATTTTTATTGCCTCTCGCCAACGAAAATTATTCAGGCAAGGACTTTATCAAATAAGGAAAGTTCGTTGCTCTCGCTCAAAATTCGGAGAAAATAACTATAATTTCCCGTATAACACCCAATCTATCACTCGCCTGTTGGCTTCATCAACCTTTTTGCGGTCGAAATCAATATAAATGTCGGTCACGGTATTGCCGCCATGCCCCAGCGCAGCCGCAATCGTTTCTTTCGGTATTTCGAGGGAGGCGGCAATGGTAGCCCAAGAATGCCTTGCCCAATAGGTCGTAAGTTGAGGAAAGACGGGTTTGCTGTTTTTGTCATTCGCCAGTGTACCGACCTCTTTAAGCGTCTTGTTCAATATCCCGGTATATGAACGGTGGTTCTTGTGCTGGTCGAGGATGTCTATCAGGTGCTCCGTTCCCTTGTACTTGTTGATAATTTCCATTGCCTCTGGCTCTACCTTTATAGAGTACAGGCGGTTGGTCTTGGAGCGGTAAAACTCGACCCTGCCGTTGTTTATAGTGCGCAGCTTGCACAGGTCTATGATGTTGATGCCGATAAGCAGGAAAATCAACCTGAAGATGTCGAGAGCCTTTTCCGTGTGTTCATCTGTCGGGGCGTTGAAGAGTTCCCGGAGTTGTTCAACGGAGAATGAACGTTTCATCGTGGCGACCGGGCGTATCTTGAACCGCCTGAACGGGTACGCCTTTGTTACGCCATCGTCTATTGCCTCATTGAACACGGCACGGATATTCCTAAAATGGACGTTCCGGGCGTTCCGTGAGGGGGATGTTTCACTCAAATAGGTGTCGTAGGCGGTCAGCCATTCACGTGTGATGTCCTCAAATGTGAGTTTGTCGAGGTCAGCGCAAAACTGGTGCATTCGCTTATACGTGTTCATATACACGATACGGGTACTTTCCTTTTTGGTTTCCGCAAACTTCAAGAAACGATGCGTAAACAGCCTTTCCTTGCCATCCTCTTCCCTTTCGGGGGACAACTGGTAAATTATATGGTTCTTGATGTCAAGTGCGCTCATATTGGCTATTTCGCCACTCTCTATCAATTTAAGGAGGAGCGTGTCAATATCAATATGCCGCTTGGCAATGTAATTATTCAGAAAGAGCCTGTTGGGGTGGTTCACGACTTTCCCTGCCTTTTTATCCCACTGGTTCGGGAGTAAAAAGACATTCAGCGAAATGAGAGCCGTTTTTGACTTCTTGTTTATCGCAACTTTGAGCGGTGCGGGCTTTCCATCCTTGACCGCCCTTGTGTCGAGGTATAATTTTGTTCTTGCCATGCTATTTATTGCAGGTATTTTGCAGTTCCTTTTCAGCAAAAGTAATCATAAAGCACCTAAAATGTGCAAGTATTTTGTGGTTTAACCTTTTCGGAAGCCGCCAAAACTGACCACGGAAAAGTCTGTGTTCGTTATCATTCCTTGATAGTCAGCGTATTTCAGCGCACGGGACTAAAAATGCTTTTTTACCGATTTGCTATACTGCAAAGATAAGATTAACATGGCGATTAACATTTGGTATGCACCGGAAATTTCCGCTGACCCCTTTTTTCTGCTTCTTCGTCATTTTTCTGCTCCGCAGATTCACCTTTCAGCGGATTCCATCCTTGGGCTTTCAACTCAAATTCCTGACCATCCCGCGTGATGAGGGCGCAACCCAGTTCCGCTTTGGTGATGTGGCCAATCAGCTTCACACCTTCCATCTCCGAAATCTTTTCGTGGTCGGCAATGGGGACGGTGAACAGCAATTCGTAATCCTCTCCACCATTTAGGGCGCAAGTCGTCAGGTTCATGTTGAATTCTTCGGCCATGACAGCGGTCTGATAGTCGATGGGGATGTGCTCCTCGTAAACGCGACAACCCACCTTGCTCTGTTTGCAGATGTGCAGAAGCTCCGATGACAACCCGTCCGAGATGTCCATCATGGCAGTGGGCTGAATGCCCGCTTGGGCCAGTTTCTCGATGATGTCCTTGCGGGCTTCCGGTTTCAGTTGGCGTTCCAGCAGATATTCTTTCCCTGCAAAGTCAGGCTGAACGTCCTTGTCGCTTGTCAGCACAGCCTTTTCACGTTCCAGTAGTTGCAAGCCCATGTAAGCCGCTCCCAAATCGCCACTCACACAGATGAGGTTCGTCTCCTGTGCACCGTTGCGATAGACCACTTTCCCTCGTTCACCTTCACCAATACAAGTGATGCTGATGGTCAGTCCTGTGTACGAAGAAGAAGTGTCGCCTCCTACGATGTCCACATGATACTCCTCACAAGCCAAACGGATGCCCGCATACAGTTCTTCCATATCCTCAATGCAGAAGCGTTTGGAGAGACTCAGCGAGACCGTAATCTGTTTGGGCGTGCCATTCATGGCATAAATATCAGAGAAGTTGACCACAGCCGATTTATATCCCAGATGCTTGAGAGGTACGTATGTCAGGTCGAAATGCACCCCCTCCAGCAGCAAGTCGGTAGTCACCAATATTTCCTTGTCGGCAGGGTAGGAGAGTACGGCTGCGTCGTCACCCACACCATACCGGCTGGATTCATTCTTCAGTTCAATGCCCTCGGTGAGGTGGCGTATTAAGCCAAACTCACCCAGGGTTGCAATTTCAGTTCTCATTCCTATTATATCAGAATTTAGATTTCACAGATTTCAATGATTTTATGCATTCAGATCCCATCATCTTATCATTTTATCATCCTGCCATCTTATCATCCTATAATCTTATTATCTTCCCATCATGCCCTATTTATCAGCTCCCTCATGATTTCCGTCATCTTCGGCTGAGCGGCATCGGCAGCTTTCTGCACTTCTTCGTGCGATACCTCCACAATCTTGCCTTCCACGCCCAAGTCGGTGATTACCGATACACCGAACACCTTGATTCCGCAGTGGTTGGCCACGATTACCTCGGGTACAGTCGACATACCTACGGCATCGGCTCCCATGATGTGGAACAGCTTATATTCAGCCGGAGTCTCAAACGTCGGTCCCTGTGTGCCCAGATATACGCCGTGCTGCACCTTGATACCCTTTTCAGCGGCAATGGCATCTGCCTTCCGAATCAGCTCCTTGTCGTATGCTTCATGCATATCCGGGAAACGCGGTCCGTACGGAATGTTCTTGCCACGTAGCGGATGTTCGGGGAAATAGTTGATGTGGTCGGTGATAATCATCAAGTCGCCAATCTCAAAGTCGGCATTGGTACCACCGCTGGCATTCGACACAAACAGCGTCTTGATACCCAGTTCGCGCATCACGCGTACGGGGAAAGTAACCTCCTTCATGGAATATCCCTCGTAGAAGTGGAAACGGCCCTGCATGGCCATGATGTCCTTTTGTCCCAGTTTGCCGAAAATCAGTTTTCCGCTGTGACCCTCTACGGTAGATACAGGAAAGTTGGGAATCTCTTCATATTTTATTTCATACTTTTCGGTTATTTCTCCGGCAAGGCTGCCAAGTCCGGTTCCTAAGATGATGGCTGTTTCCGGTTGTGTGTGCATTCTACCCTTCAGGTAAGCTGCTGTTTCTTGGATGCGATCTAACATAACTAATAATATTTTGGTTAAACAAATGTTGTTGATTTTGTAATATCTCTATTTCTATGGGCAACACGTATATATACGGTTTCAAATCCTCGCTCAAGTCCGGATGATGCTTCAACCTTGCAGCATCCTTTTCGGTGGTGATGATGAGCCTTTGCCATTCCTCCAGCTTCATGAACCGTTCCCTTACCTGTTGCAGGTCCTTGGCGTCAAAGTCATGATGATCGCCGAAATCCATCAGATGCACGTGCGGAGTATATGCTTTCACCTCCTCCATTAGCGGTTCGGGCGAAGCTATGCCTGTCAGCAGCAGTACCTGTTCGTTCCCACTCAGCCTCGACTGCATCCTGTGTACGTTTGCCTTCTCCGGAAAGAGCGGCATCATCATGCCATACCGGAAAGTCGAGAAATACAGCTGCTGATACGGATACAGTTGCAGCCGCTTGGCAATGATATTGTAGTCTATCGGTTTGATGTCCTCCGGACACTTCGTCACTACGACAATCTGTGCACGCCCCTTGCCGCTGGCAGGTTCGCGCAGTCTTCCGGCAGGCAGCAAAGTGTCGTCGCAGAACAGACGGTGATAATCCGTCAGCAAGATGTTCAAGCCCGCCTCTACGTAGCGGTGCTGAAAAGCATCGTCCAGTAGAATCACGTCCGGCGGTGTGCTCAGCTGCAACAGTTGCTCTATGCCGTGACAGCGGTCCTCGTCCACCGCCACCAGCACCTCCGGAAACTTGTTTTTCATTTGGTAAGGCTCGTCCCCCAGCTCCTTTGCCGGTGTTTTCGTGGTGGCCAACAGATAGCCCTTGCTGTGTCGCTTGTATCCGCGGCTCAGCGTAGCCACTTTCAGCCCCTCCTTTTGCAGCAGCCTTATCAGGTATTCCGTATGCGGGGTTTTCCCCGTTCCTCCTACCGAAAGATTTCCTATGCAGACAACAGGAACGTCAAAACTCTTCGACCGGAGCCAGCCCCAGTCAAAGAGTTTGTTTCGCAAGTCCACTCCCAGCCTGTAAAGCCACGATAGTGGAAGCAGTCCATAGTTTATCCGGATAGAACTATCTTTCATTCCTCCTCCGTTTATTGGATGTTCAGTTCAAACGGCAGACGTGCCTGCAAGCGGTCGCATTGTTCAATGTTCTTCAGTGCTCCGAATTGTTCGTACATCTCGCCGAAAGTACCTTTCAGTTGCGACTTGATGTAGCTGTTAGTGCTCAGGTTCATCAGGCTGTTCATCCAGCTCTCCTTAGCCGGATAGCTCTGTACGGTGTAAGTCTCTACTCCGGCCTTGGCAATGGCTATCTCCATCGCTTTGTCCAGTCCGCCCAGTTCATCTACCAAGCCCAGCTCTTTGGCTGTGCTTCCGGTCCACACACGTCCCTGTGCTATCTTGTCCAATGCCTCTTTGCTGATGTGACGGCCATCCGAGCAGCGGGTCAGGAAGAGGTCATATCCATCGTTCACATACGTCTGCATAGCAGCCTTTTCGCCTTCGTTCATCGGTCTGCCCAGAGTGCCGAAGTCGGCATACGTGTTAGTCTTCACCACGTCGAAGTGCAGTCCCAACTTGTCGGTCAGTCCCTTTACGTTAGGCACCATTCCGAAGATGCCGATAGATCCGGTCAGCGTTGTCGCCTCTGCCACAATCGTATCAGCGTTGCACGATATGTAGTAGCCGCCCGATGCCGCATAGTCGCCCATGGAGACAATCACCGGCTTCTCCTTTTTCAGTTCGCTCACTGCATACCATATCTGTTCCGAACCGTAAGCACTTCCGCCCGGTGAGTTCACGCGCAGCACCACGGCCTTCACGTCTTCATCCTCTTTCAGCTTGCGCAGGTCCTTGATAACCTTGTCGCTGTAGATGGTAGGTCCCTCATTGGTCGATAATGGAGAACCCTCTTCACCATCCACAATTCCTCCCGTGGCATAATATACGGCAATGATGTTTCCACTCTTGTCCTTCGGCGTATTCTTCTTCACGTTTATCATCTCCGTCAGCCCCAGCAACGGCATACTGTCATCCTCCTCTACGCCGGCTGCACGCTTCAGGTAGTTGCGCACGTCGTTCTTATACATCAGCGTATCCACCAGTCCGGCCTTCACGCATTCCTCAGCCGGCTGAAACATCAGCAGACGGTCGGCGGCAGCGTTCAGCTCCTCTACCGTAAGCTTGCGCGAGGCTGCCACGTCACTTGTAATCTGTCCCCAGATAGAGCTCAAATAAGCATTGATTTGCTCGCGGTTGGCTGCACTCATCTCCGTGGAGATATACGGTTCTACGGCCGATTTATACGTTCCCACCTTGAACACCTGCATTTCCACGCCCACCTTGGCCAGCAAGTCCTTGTAGAATACCGGCGAAGCTGCCAGTCCTCTCCATTCTAGCATACCTTTGGGGTTGAGCAGCACCTTGTCGGCTACGCTCGACAGATAATACAGCCCTTGCGTATACGTATCGGCATAGGCAATGATAAATTTGCCCGACTCCTTGAAGTCCAGCAGTGAATGTCTGATTTCCTCCAGCGACGAAAATCCCGCCTCCAGGTAATCAGCCTGAATATAAATACCCTTGATGTTCTCGTTCTCCTTGGCCTTTTCGATGGATGCCAGTATGTCATCCAGCCCATAGCTGCTATAGTCATCACCCATCAGCATATTGACGGGGTTCTCCTCGCTGCGTTCATTCAAAGTTCCTTTCAGGTTCAGCACCATCACAGAATTCTTCTCGATGTTGGTCTCCGACCCCGACGATGCCACCATACTGAACAGTGTGAGGATGCCCATGAAAAACATAACCACACTCGAAATAATAATGCCGGTCACTGTGGCCAGCGTAAATTTCAGAAAATCTTTCATTGCTTCATTTGGTTTTTTGCTTGCTAACTTAATTAAGCTAACAAAGATAAATAATTCGGTTGATATTTGCTACATCTGTCGTTCTATTTTTGGTTTTGTCACAAAAAAAGCGCAGATTTCTCTGCGCTTTTAGGAAGATTATCCGAAGGCTCGTTGCCGACGGATTGTTTGGGAACGATTTTTCCTGAATATGCGGTTACATTCCTGAATTACCACTGCTTCCTCCCGTGTGTTGGCGGTTCCAGGTGCGGGTGATTACAGACACCGTTCCGTATTGTTTGGCCGTTGCCGATACGTCCCAAGCGGATGCCGTCAGCGACGTCACTGCCTGCGAACCACTGATGCTCATGGCTGTGCCAATGGGCAGGGTGACGTTAAGGGGATATGTTCCTGTACTCGTCACGAAGCCCGAACCGGTCTCGCGGGCCAGGATTTCAATCAGGTAGGATGCTATTTTGCTGGTGTCCGATGAATTGATTTCCACTCCTATTTTATAGGAATACGAAGCCGATTCTACGGAAACATTGTCGCTGCCGTACAAATTGTCCCAGGAATTGGGGGTAAATGCAATGGTTTCCGTTGACTCCGTAGAGCTGATTGATGCTATGCATAGCAACGAATAGGCAGTAAAACGGTCAGCTGTCACCGTCACGATGTTGTTGTCCACCGTATATTCTGCATCCACCCAGTTGCCGTCCACGTATTTTTGTGCAACGACGGTTTTTGCCACTTCTGCATCTATGTCATATTCCAATTTCATGGGTTCCTGCAAAGTGGCCGATGCGTCTGTACAGCTGATTCTTGTACCAATCAGCAGCGTGCTTCCGGTAGAACTCGTTTGTCTTGTACTGGCATTTCCAACTTCCTCTATCGAGTATAAGGGAGTAATGATAATTTGGGTGCCTGTCTCTACGGTACCTGATGAAGCGGTTACTTTCATTTCTATCTCTCCGGCTTCGTTCCCTTTCAGCGTTTCTGACACTACACTTCCACTGGCCGATCCGTCTTCGTTGGATACCACTTCCGTGCCCAGATTGCTCAGTGCAACGTTCCATACGGGATTCATGCTATTCTCTTCATTGCTTACGGTGATGGTCGTCTCCTTCGGTTCCTTACCGCTTGCTTCAGCCTTGAGGGTATAAGTACCCGGATTGATGTTATCAAAGCGGAAAGTTCCATCTGCATTTGTGGTGATGGAGGTGTCGTCCATCGACACTGTGGCCGTAAGTCCCTCACCGTCTATGCCGGTGACAACTCCGCTGATGCTGTATGTCACGGCCACTGTTGGCGGAGTAACGTTGCTGTAGTCAGGGTCATTGTCATGGCAAGCAGTGATGGCAGACGTCAATGCCATCCCAAGGAGTACATACACTCCTAGTTTCACATGTTTTTTCATTCTTGTTTCTATTTAATTTGAGTAAATTATTTTAAATTCTCTATGGACTATTTTAGTTTTTTCATTCAGTAACTCCCTTTAAAACAGATTTACCTGAAAGCAAATCCCTCCCGAAAAATACTTTCCTTCCTGCAGAGTAGCTTGTAGGAACAGATGCTTCCACAGTAGGCAGTCCATGCCTACGTTCACTTCGTTTCCCGTATATTCGGCTATGATGCGCAAGTCGGGCACCCATTTGGGACGCCAAGTGAGACCGCCTACCACACCTTCCCATTGCCGATTGTACTCATTGGGGCAATACCGATAGGCTAGATTCATCCCGATGTCGTGCCCCGCAAATTTGAAATGTTTGGTCAGAGCCAGATAATAGTTGCAGAAGTAGCCCGTTGCGTTCCCGCCGTCCGAATGACGCTTGGTGGGCGAACCAATGAAGTCGTTCGACCCGATAGCGATAGCCGGATGATAACGTCCTTCCCTCACAAGGTTCAGCTTGATGGAGAAATACCGGTCTTTGGCGTTGTATTTAGGCTCTTCGTATCCGCTCATCTTCGTCTTCATGAGGGTGAATGCATAACTTAGTTCTATCCATCTGAAAGGCGTTATGGCTAGGTAGAAATCTGTGGTGTTGTATTTCTTGCCATCGTATGCAAAACTCGTTCCACCATCGTCGCCTGGTGTGAAATGTTTGTTCATATAATAGCAGCCAACCCATGCATTCCCTTCCTCGTTCATGTCGGCCGAAGGGGTGTTTATCAATCCGGACAGTCCGGTATATAGTTGTGCGCAGGCTGGTGTCGCGAGTAACGCTGTTATCAGCAGCATGACAGTCGATAAGAGATTCCTTCTCATTCCTTTTCCTCCTTTCTGTCATTAAGGATGAAGTCGGGTGCCATCTTGTCGGCGCCCCATGGCAGCAGGTCGCGGTCAAACCATCCCGTCCTTTCGTTTTGCTCAGGGTCAGTGAAATACGTGCGGTTGGCATATTCTTCAGCTTCCACGCTATAAGTCAGCCTGAAGTTGCTGGCTGGGCGTATGTTCACCTTTCGGTTCGTACGTTTGTAAGGAGGTAGCATAAACACCACTTTGAATCCGGCATCTTCTTCTCCTTTGTTGCTGTACGACGCATATACACCTACGCTGACGTGCTTGAAATGTCGGAAGCCTTCTCCCACCACGCCGTAGTCTCCATACACATAGCGTCCGCCCCTGACAGATATTTGCGTATTCCACCGTTGTAGGTAAATCTCCGGTCCCGCTTGTGCTGTCAGCCTCCTCATTGTGCTGGCTTCCCATCCGTTTGCCATTGAGCAAAATCCGGTCCATCCCACTTGGGCGGTCAGGGCAAGCCAATGGTTCAGGACAAACATATTTTTCAGGTCTAGTCCATAGCGTTCCGCCCCGAACAGTCCTCCTGATACTTTCATTTTCCAGTTTGACCCTATGACAAGCTGTTTGGACAGCACAGCCATATTCAGTCTTACCCTCTTGTAGCGGTCTCCGTACTGGTTTACAATCGGCACCTTCGCTTGTGCCGCCATCTCCCAATGATGTCCCATGTACCACTTGACACCCGGAGTAAGATTCATCAATACATCGAATACCCGGTTGTTGTAGTAGATGTCCCTGTAATTGAAATCGACTCCCACGAAAACGTCTATCGTGCCTGCCTTCTCTTGTGCCGACAGGCGGATGGGCATCAAGATTGCGGCCACTATCCATACTATAAACCATCTTCTCATTGTCCTTCTTTTCTCAGTTTCTTAGACTTTAATAATTAATTTATTAAGAACATGCGGAACTTAATATAGTTTCTCATACTCCTCTGCTATGTGTTTCCATGTATATCTTCGTTTGGCCACTTCGCGCAACGCCTCTCCATTTCCTGCGGTCTTTTGCTGTAACAATGCTTGTAGTTGGGCACTGTTTTTGAAGAACATTGCTTTGTTCTCCGTCGTTTCGCGGTTATATACCACGTCATACGCCAGTATCGGTTTCCCAAAGTACATGGCTTCCACCAACGACGGGTTTGTCCCTCCTGCGCTATGCCCATGTACGTAGCATTTGCACTGACTGCGCAGCACGTACAGCACTTCTATGTCATACACGGCATCCACCATCCGTATGTTCTTGCATCCTCTATATTCCTCCTTCAGTTTCCGGCTGTAGTCGCTTCGGTTCCAGTTTCCTATAAAGACTAGTTCCTTCCCCACCTCGGCAAAAGCCTTCAGAATCATGTGGCTGTTGTTCTCCGGCTCAATCCGGCAAATGCTCACCGCATACCCGTCCGCTTGCAGTCCATACGCTTGCAGCACCTCCTTGGTGCGATCTTCCGTCACGTTCGTCAGCACGTGGTCACCTCCGTATGCTATCAAGGCCGACGGCTTGTGGTACGTTTCCTGCACGTAGTCCTGTATGCCCTTGTTGTCCGCTATCACCACGTCTGCCCATTTCACGGCCATGGCCTCGCTCGCTTTCAGGAATTTCTTGGCGAACCGTCCCCATTTCTCCCGCCGGTGTTCCAGCCCGTCGATGTTCACCACCAGCCGCTTTCTGTACAGCAGCCTGTATATCGGCAGGAACAGGCATCCCGATACGCCCAGCACCACCACCGTGTCATATCCCTTCAGCGTCATCAGCATCGATACGATGTCGTACGGCGTGCTCTGTGCCCCGTTGGCATGGAACAGCGGTACGTACTTCAGCCGTGCTCCCTTATAAGTTTCCATTCGCGTGTCATAATCCCTCCCGCTACAAAATACGGTATAGCTCACCTCGGGCGAACCATTGTCACCAATGATGTTCTCCACCAGTGTCTCAAAGCCGCCGTACTTTGCAGGCACTCCTTGTATGCCTACAATAGCAACTTGCTTCATTCTGTCAATAAATTCGTGTGATTATAAATCTAAAATTGCGGCCACCCTTTCCAGCATCTTTTCCTCGCTGAACTTATGTGCCCTTACCATTGCTTGTTTTGCCAATTGTTCGTACAGGTCTTTGTCCGTCAGCATACGTCCGATGCAGTCCTTTATCTTTTCCTTTTCCTGTACGTCAATCTTATATCCGTTCACGCCGTCCTCCACCATTTCGGCGATGCCGCCCTCTGTCGGTACGATGACGGGCAATCCTGCCATCATGGCCTCCAATGCCGTCAGGCCGAATGTCTCGATTACTTTTCTTTTATCCGATAGGTTCACTACCACGCTTGCCCGGTTATAGAAGGGAACCACGTCGTTCTGCCTCGGATAAATGCTCAGGTTTCCCCCTATACCTATTGCGTATTCCTTCAGAAATTGGTCAATGTGCTCTTGCGTGTCGTTTACCACCAGTTCAAATGCGAATTGCGGCAACTCCTTTGCCAGTCCGATAAATTCCAGCGGCCCCTTATACAGCTTTAGCGACCCCAGCATCAGCACCCGTTTCCTGTCGAATGCTTCCTCCACCGAAGGCTTCAGCCTTTTTACGAAAGCGTCGGGCACGGCATTCGGAATCACCGTCACCCCCTTCTTCCTCTCCAAGAACGATGCCTGATAGTCCGACACACAGACTATTTCGTGTGCCAACCCTTGCATGGCCCGTGCCAGAATCTTGTAGAATGCTCCCTTGGCAAAGGCGTTCTCATGATAATGATACACCACCCGTTTCCCCATCATTCGTCCGGCCATGGCGGGTCCCACCGGCAGCAGCGTATTGATGTAGAACGTCACGTCCCCTTGTTTCCGGTATCGGAATGCCTCCACGAACGTCCGCAGTTGCGTCCGGCAGTATCGCCATATCGTGACGGCCGGATTCGATGAGAACCGGTAGGAGTAGGTATGCCGTTGCAGTCCTCCGTAGCCCGACAGTTCATCCAGCACCCCTCCTTCCGAGGTTGTCAGGTCTATCCTCCGGCCTTTTTTCAGCAACCCCTCCAGCACCATCTTCAGCACTTTCGGACTTCCGCTGTAATCATTGAAGAGGTGAAAGCAGACTATGTGTTTCATTTCCCTAAATATTCCAACAATTTTATCCAGATATCGAAAGAAGCGGCTACATCCCCCTCCATCTTCCCCTTCTCCCGAATACAGAATCTGGAGATGATTTCCAGCAGATAGAGCCGATACAGCTCCCTGTCTATCCATTCCCCTTCCGGCGAATTTACGTAGGCTATGGTTCTCTCCGCGTCCCAGTGCTTTTCAAAGCGTGCCGTCTGTGTAAAGAAGTGATAGCGGTCCATCATCGGCGGATACGTCCGTCCCGCATATTCCCAGTCGAAAACGAACAGCTTGCCCTTTTCCACAAACATATTCCAAGGCGTGAAGTCCGCATGATAGGCCGAGTATTCCACTTGTTGGTTGCCATATCTCCTTACGGTCCGCTCCAACGCATCGCTCACGACGCTTCGCGCATGTTCGTCGGGCAGCCAATCCCGATGCTGCTGCAAGTCCGTCAGTCTGCCATAATATTCACTGTCTTCAAAGCGGATGCTTTGCCGTGTGTAGATGTACAGCTTGCTCAGGAAGTCTTCATGCCGCCGCTCCCATTCGTGCACCACGGTCGATGTCAGGGTCTTGTCCGTACTCTGCATGAACACGCCGGTGCCGTCCTCCATCTTTCCGCAGTACAGGCATTGTGGAATCCCCTTGATGCCCTTCCCGTTCAGCCATTGCAGCGTATGGGCCTCCGTGTCGAATAGCCGAAACACCTCGTCATTGTCCGTCACCTTGCAGTATCCTTCTATGCTTTCCCCCCGGCTCAGCTGAACCGTCATCTTTTGGTGTACGCACGGTGTTCCGCCGAATATGGCAAACTCCACATCCTCCCGTCCCAGCACGTTGCCCACCAATGCCTGCAACTCATTGTCCAGTTGGCAATGCATCCGTTCAGCTTTCACTATGCGCCGCACCCATCCTATCCGGTGCAGGCAAGGGAAAAACAGTTTCAAGGCCTTTCCCTTGATTCCGCTGGGCTGGTACAGGTTCATGCCCACCCGCATATTCCGTGCAGGCATCAGCCACATCTTGCCGTCAGCGTTGGCAAAGCGGTAGAACAGTATAGTTCCCGCAGATATGATACGCTCTATCAAACCTTAATTTTTTCAGTGAACAATCGATGAATTTCCTCTCCCCGTTTCGCCCATGTAAATTGCTCTCCTGCCGCTTGTGCCAGTTTCCCCATTTCCTTGCGCGTGTTCGGGTCACACAGCCTTGCCATGCTTCCGGCCAGCTCCTCCACCACCTTGTCGCGCTTCCCGATGGGTATTATAACCGAATAGTCCTGACTGAAGTAGCGTGTGTATCCTGTCGTGTCCAGGCATATCAGCGGCTTTCCCATTGCCATGCTGTCGAACGATACGGTCACAGCCCCCTCTTTCAGCGAGGCATTCAGCACTACGTCTGCCCGGCTCATCAGCCGTTTGTATTCCTCAGCCGACACCTTTCCCGCGAACGTCACTTTCCGCCCGATGCCGCGTTCTTCAGCCAGTTTCTCCAGCCGTGCCCGGTCCGGTCCGCTTCCCACGATGCTCAGGTGTATGTTCGGGTGGCTCTGTGCCGCTCTTGCCAAACCTTCTATGCACAGGTCAAAGCCTCTCCAGGCATCCAGTCTTCCCACACTGACGAATTCGGTCGTTTCCCCCGATTCCCTGCCGCCCCCTTGTGCGGTATAGTGTTCCACGGCCACATCCGTTTGCAGCACCGCTTTCCTCCTATGCTTCTCAGCTATCAGGTTGCGGGTGATGTCCGTCTTGCACAAGATGAGGTCGGCGTGTCTGCATCTGGTCTCGAATCCCCTGTTCAGCGGAAGCAGCTGCACCGCCATTCTCCGTATTCGCTCTATCCATCTCCCTTTTCGGTCGTAGTGCTGCGAATACTCAGCCGGAATCGTCTCCAGTCCTCCCACCGGTCCCCAGATGAAGAACTGCTTCTGTCCGTAGCTGCTCACCTTCCACAGCACGTTTCCATACGTCAGATGGTGGAACACCTTGATGCCGTTCTCCCGCATCGTCCGCTTCACGATTCGGTTGGTGCACAGCTGCCAAATGTTGTAGTACGTGCGCACCCCCCTCAATCCCTTCTTCCAGAATCTGGCCCATTTCGGCCAGTCGTAGTACAAAAATCGGATGTCCGCATATTCAGGATGCTCCGCCATCCACGGTTCTATGCTGTGTCGGTTGCTCTCGCGTGTCAGTACCCATAAGTCGAAGTATTTCGACATTTCCAGCACCCAATGCCAGCCCACACCGATTTCGCTGCCCAAGCCCGGTTCGCAGGCGTAGGCAGAAACAAATATTTTGGTCTTACGATTATTCATTCTCCTATTTCTTCGCTTTTATTAAATCTTTTTGTGCAACAAAATAGGGGATGTATTTTATGCATAGAGGAATAAGCAAACATGATATTGCCAAAGTAATAATGGCAACTAAGTACACGTTTTTCTCTCCCATTATATTACTTTGTAATACTGCGATTGGGCGATATATCAGATGGTGTGTACACAATAGAATGATAGAGTATCGTCCCATATATGATATAAGCCAAACTCGCTTTATAATCTTGCACAAGAATAGGATGGATAATACAGAAGTTATTCCTAATAGATATGTACTCCAGCCTTCTAATCCATTGTAATGTAGCGACAACCTATATGTCGTGTTTTGGGATAAATAGACGGAAATCAAATAAAAGAACACAGCGATTAATATGTTGTATTTATCGTATTTATTCGGATATAAAATTTCAGTCTTTTTTAAGTAATATCCAAAAACAAAGAATGGCAATGCGGTAAATGCCACGTCTATGAATAGCGG
>JAUNJD010000062.1 GCA_030523205.1 Bacteroides sp. | reverse complement strand
TTTATAGATACTGCTGAAGATATTGTTCATCTCATTGAATTTATCTTTCATATCTATTATCTTCAGCTTATTATCCTCAAAAGAAGTGACAGTGAGCCCAAAAGAATTAATCATCCAAAAATATCCATACTTATCGTCCTCTACGATGCCAAACACATTGTTAAGAATACGGTGTTCTTGTACATTGCTATAATCAATTTCTACCAATTCGTACATCTCGCGCAAGTCACGTTCGGGATACATCCGGTACACACCTTCTGCCCAAGAAGTAAGCCAATATCGATGCTTTTGGTCCTGATAGATACGAAATGGATTATCATGTTTCCCTAATCGAGGCATACGTATAAAGGTATCTTGCTGTTTATTGTACTGATATAATCCTTTCCGCCAAAACATTACCCAGACGTTCCCTGCTTGATCTTTATAAACAGAGTTAACACTAGTGACAGGCAGACTGGAATCGTACGTTTTCACTTTAGCAAAGTCGGGCGAACAGCGCACCAGTCGTTTGTATGTACCCACCCAGACGTATCCTTCATCATCGATAACAATGGAACGTATCTCATAGTCACTCAATTCCTTATCGCTCAATACCGTAATCTTGTTAGTCTTCTTGTCGAGGACATTCAGGCCCTTACGTGTACCAATCAGCAGCAATCCGGATTCTGTCTCAGCCAAACAAGTAATGTCATTGTTGGAAAGTAATGTTGGATTGAGTGAACTGGAACGAAACACATTGACACGATAAGCATCGTAGCGACACAACCCGTCTCCTGTGCCCAACCAAAGGATTCCTTCTTTATCTTGAAACGTACATCTCACCGAATTGGAAGGCAATTGTTCCGTGAGAGGAAATTGACTGACTGTAACTGTTTGTGAGCAGACAGGCAGAACTATAATCAATATTAGACAGATTAAGACGTATATTGCATTTCTCATAGGGTATTTCGATTTGTCCGATTTTTGATATATAATGATGACAAAATTATAAATTTGCATAAATAAAGTCGGCTTAAATGCGTTAAAATTCATTTCATCCGAATGCTTTTGAACGATTTTTTCTCCTCTATGAATGATTTACAAACCTCGCAATTGAAGGATAGCAGATAAATGAACGATTCTGCATGATTTCAAGACCTTTATTCAACAAGGAATCTTCATCTTTGCAGTGTGAGTTGACAAAACGATTTCTTTAAACCAAAAACATAATCAAATCATGAAAAAGAATCTTATGAAAATAACATTCCTACTCATAGGATTGTTAGCGATGGACTCGACAATGCTCTTTGCCGCAGATGATGAAAAGGAAACCGAGGTAAAGAATGATGCGGATAATTCGTTCCCCGTACTCATCATCAACGGAACCAACCGTTCGGCTACATTCACGGTAAGTTCAGATGCACTGAAAGAAGAAGCTATCAGCATCGTAACGCCCAGCGGATTTACCGTAAGCCCACAAAGCATCCCTGCCAATGGCAAGAAGCAAAAGGTTACAGTCACCTTAAACAGCACACTGGCGTTGACCGAGGGAAAAATCATTCTGAAGAGTGGTGAAAAACGTTCGTATATAAAAGTAAAAGGATACGGAAGCGCACTGCCTATAAAAGACCTATCCTCTACCCCACTTTATCAAGGCAAGAATGAGAAAGAGTTTTCCCAGACCTTCAACCCAAGTAAAAACGGATATACCATTGAATTCAAGATGAAAGCATGTGAAGCAGGACAAGCTTTTTATCCATATTTTGTTGACAAAGAAGGTTATGGCGTAAAGGCTTACTTCGCCCCCAACGAAATAGGCTTGTTCAGCAGCACTCGCAAAAAGGCGATTGCCAACCCAACTACATCGAAACGGGCAGGAGGTTCGGGCAAATTCTACGATAATGAGAGGGAATTTTATACGTATCGGTTTGCCGTAACTCCCGATCACCGTGCATTTATCTATCGCGACGGAATGCCCATCGACACCATTCGCCTTGCCGACTTCGGACCGCAACCCAACTTTGCCAATGGAAGAGGGGAAATGGTTGATAACCTATTGAAGAATCCTGATTTTGAAGGTGAATATGAAATCGATCCGGGCAGCAAACTGGCCAGTCACATTGAAGGTTGTGACATTGTAATCAATGATCGCTGGAATTCTGAGCAACAAATCCTGCCACAGGAGATCAACAAAGAGCTTGACGTAGACAATCACATTTTCCAAATAAAGCCCTACAAATGGAGCGGTAGCACTTGGAGTGATGGCATTCTGGAGCAAGTAGTCGATGTTGAACCTAACGAAACATATACACTCACAGCTTTAGTAAAGGGAGGTATTTCCAAAAAGAAAGCTGTCAACACAGGCAAGATGGTAATTCAAGAAGTGCAGGCATCCGACAAAAGTGCCACTACTGAAATTGTAAGTAGCTCTTGGGAACTGTATTCAATGGACTATACCACCTCGTCCGAATGCAAGCAATTGCGCATTGCCTTCCGTGTAGGCCGCGGCGGTTGGGGGAATGACATTTCCGCCGTACAAGTAGACAAGGTATCGCTGACTGGTGTATCACGTACTTATTCATCTAAATTTGGTTTTGAAGACAGCACTGCCGAACTTGAATATTTCACTATCGACGAATCGGGAGCTTATGCACCTGCACAACCGACGATAAATATCAATATTGAGTAATCGGTCTTTCCCCAAGGGAGCACCTATCGCATCAAAAAATAAATCAGCATATCGATTGGTAGAAACATATATTTTAACGCATTATGAAAACCCTATCCATACATAGCATCTTGATATTTTTTGCTATGACAGCTTCAACAGCCATATTCTCTAGTTGTGGCAACAATAGTTTTTCCGCTCAAATTGGAGTGAATCATGCCGATACCATCTATTTGGGTGACTTACGAGAAAAGTTCAAAGGAGACAGTTTGTTTTTTCAAGTTGTTGCACCAGATCTGATGCTTATTCAAAATCAATACACATGGTTAGCTACCGTAAAAGAAGCTGAAAAGAAAGGACTCGATGAGAAATATTATAAGAAAGTACAACTAGAAATAAACCGAACAAATGAAGCTATTCGCAAAGGCATTATGAAAGGTGCCAATGCAAAACGCATCTACGATTTTCAGAAGGAATTTGAGTAAGGATTGCATAAGCTTTTTTACAAGAAAAGCTATCATCAAAAAAGAGAGTGTGGCAAAAAACGAAATGCACTAACATTTTGTTTTTACCACACTCTCTTACATATTCTATTTTTTACTGAAGTTTCTTATGTTCTGTATTACAAAATTAAAGGAGATATCATTGAACTTTTCTACGTTCAGAAGGTAAAAGCTCAAATGGGGAAAAAGCATCGAACTTTATCTTCTTTACCTCCTCTATTACCAAAAGAATATGCGAAACTTGATTCTTTTATTTATACAGTATCTTTGCAACAGCGTCCAATCCTTCAGCACCCGGCAGTTCAGGATAGGCCTTTTTCAACGCTTCCGTAAAAGCCTGCGGTTCCTTGTTCTCGGCAAGCAATTTCTTGACGGTCATCAGATAGCCCAATTTGAACTGAACGGCGTCCGCCTTGGCTGCACCGCCATGTCCGCCAATGAAGACCTCGGCTCCTGAAGACAATGCTTGCTCGGCATCAGCGATTTCAGCATCCAATGCTGCACGAGATGAAATCTGTAACGGATTGGCATGCGACTTGGCAGGAGTCCAGTGCGTATAGCGTGCCTTTCCGCCAATCAAGATGCTGGCTGCGGGGAAATCGCTAGAAACTCCACGGTTGAAGAGGAAGGAGACACCTGCATAAGTCTGTGTACTGCCGAAGGGAACTTCGGATGTCTTACCCGTAGGCAGGGAAACAATAGCATCGCCAAAATTTTTGGCAAATCCTTGCATCATGCCGCCATAGATGGGGCCTTTCACAAATTCAGGCATTCCTTGGGGCATCACATAGGCGTGGTCTCTCGTGCTGCCTACGTGATAATCAGAGATACGAGTCTCGACGTTCTTTCCCAACTTATCCAAGTAAGCATCAAACTCTACTACATTGTCCTTAAACAGAGGTTGCTCCATAGTGACCAGTCCGTTCTTTCCTTCTACTATGTAGCTGGCATCACCCATCACATCGTTGGTGTAATATACATGCAACTTGAAGTCGTTGAAATCATACACTTCAAACTTCCCTTTCTCTTGTGCTGAGAGGCTGCAAACAGCAGCCATACTCAAAGCGGCTAATAAAATCTTTTTCATAACTTTTATTGTTTTAGTGATTAAACATTCTTTCTCTGTCGGCGGTATCGTTCCTTCCCGATGACGATGCAAAGTTATGTTGCTTTTTACTGTCTCACAAGAAGTTACCATGAGTTCAGATAGTTACCTCAATGTTACTAATGTAGGATATCAAGCGGTTACCAAATGGCACTTTAACTTCTTTTATTATAGTCCTTTCTTACATTTGCTTTTTCCAATACTGTTTGTTACTTTTATAGCCTAATATTGAATATCAGAACTTTCGAACAATGGAGAAAATAAAAGAGGAAGTATTTCCCGAATGCCCTATCCGCCATATTTTAGCGCGTATAAGTGATAAGTGGTCGCTGTTGGTACTTTATACGCTTAACAACCAACCGACCGCCATGCGTTTTAATGCACTACAGCGTGAAATACCGGATATTTCGCAGAAAATGCTGACAAATACATTGCGTACGCTGGAAGAAGATGGATATGTCTCGCGCAAGGTCTATGCGGAGGTTCCTCCACGGGTGGAATATGCACTTACTGACCGTGCCTTATCCTTATTACCCTATATTACTAATCTTGTGTCGTGGGCGAAGGAGAATATGGTTGCTATACTAAAAGATAGAGAACATTGGCGTCCTTAGCGAGCAACAGCATTCTACTGTTATTATCTAGAAAAGTGGTGGTCTCAGATTTATTTATTCTTATCAAGGTGGTATTGGAGTAACTTTCAGCCATTATTTCGAATGGATAACGGATAATTGTAGGTGTATTGAAGCCCACACCCAACTCCAACAGGACAACCGATTTTCGCGTTTCCAAGTTATTGACATATTGTTGATAACGCTTGTAAGCGGCATGCCATGCTGCGTCTTGCACAAAATATTCATCCTTCCGGACATGCACTTCCATCCGTCCGCCACATCGGGGACAGACAGGTACTAACCGGGAGGGAATACGGCAATCGTGGGTAGTAGCCACCATTTGCCGCACAAGGTTTTCATTATTATATAAGGCATCGTGACATCCGCATAGACATTGGTTCAATCCGTAATCGCCCTGCACCTCGAAAAGGCGCTCGGGACAGAAACCAGCCTTGCGGAACTGCCCATCCACATTCGTGGTAATGACAAAGTAGTCCTTATCCACAACCAACTGCAACAGCTTTTGATAGAGGGGCAATACTTCCGGTTTGTAACGGATAGTATAGATATGGCGCGCCCAGTATGCCCACCGTTCTTCTTCCGTAGAGAAGGGATAGAAGCTGGAGGTATATAAATCCGTAATGCCATAGTTGCGGATGAAGTCGGCGAAATCGTGCTCGAACTCAGGCCCCGAATAGTGTAGCCCCGCAGCTGCAGAAAACCCAGCTCCGGCACCTATCAGCACAGCGTCGGCATGAGCAATCAGTTCTTTCGCCCTGCCTATTTTATGACTATAGTCCATATCCCAATAATCTTCGATAAATGTGCAAGTCTTCATCCTTGAAGACATTGAAAACAACTTTCCGTATGCCGCTCTGTAGGTGCTGTTGAAAATATGCCCTCACCGTGTCCACGGCTATGGTTGCAGCTTCTGCGTTCGGAAAGCGGAATACTCCCGTAGAGATGCAGCAAAAGGCGATGCTCTCCAGCTTCTCGTTTTCAGCTTCCACAAGACAGTTGGCATAGCACGCTTGCAACTCCTTGCGTTGTCGGTCAGTAGGCCCGTCTGCATTGGTGACAATCGGACCGGTAACGTGCAGTATGCGTCGGGCAGGAAGATTGTAGCCTCGGGCCGATATGACTTCTGCAGTATGGGCTTCACGACCAAACTTCTGCATTTGTGCATAGCATTCCAACCGCACCTGTATGCCGGCTGCCGAGTGGATGGCGTTGTCGATGCAACCATGCAAGGGAATGAAACAGCCCAACATCTGACTGTTAGCGGCATTGACAATGCAGTCCACCTCCAATCGAGTGATGTCACCTTGCCAAAGACAGAGTCGAGGGTCAGCGGGGCTTCCTCCGAAGTCGTCCGCCTTAACAATACCTTTTCCCTCTCTTTGGAAAGAGAGTTCTTCGTCTTGAAGGCGGAGGAATTCGGGATTGATGTCATTTGGCTCGCGAACATTCATCAGGGAGCGAAGCAGGAGAGCTTGTTCATCCACACCCTCCGGTAGGCGTATCGAGGCGTACTCCGGCTTCTCGCTGAGCAACGTATTCAAGAGATAGTGCAGCCTTTCTTTTCTTTCCATGATTCAAAAATCATAATGTTCAAAAAGCGGAGGAGTTGGCATCAAATCAAAGTAGTCTAATCCGACGAGATTCAAGCGGAAATAGGCCAAATCTGTGTAATGCTTGTAGAGACGAGGCAACACGGGATTGGTGGCATAAATTTCGCGGGCGATGTCATCGTCCACATCGAAAACAGCATTTCCCCATAATCTAACAGAGATATTCCCTTCCATGGAAAGAATTTCAATAGCAGAATTTTTCTGCAACTGACAGTACACTGCTTTTGTAGGCGAAGTAACAAAGTAGAGCATCGTGTCTTCCAGCTTCATAATCTGGAAGACACGGAGGCGCGGCTTTCCATTCTCTACGGTGGCAAATGCCACTTCTTTGTGCAAGCGCAAGAAATCGAATGCTTTGTTCATAAGCACATTATTAGTAAGCAGCCGTGAATCGTTCTTTATGGTGGTTCTCCTGTTCCAGCTCGTCAATCATTGCCATGGCATAATCTTCCACGGAGATGAAACTCTCACCCTTCTCATCGAAAAGCATGTCATCCTTGCCTAAGCGATACTTACCGGTGCGAACACCAGGTCCCATGTTGCCCAAGTTTCCTGCAGGAGAAAAGAATACCCAGTCAATGCCATTTTCCTTGGTCAATGTATTAAGATAGAACTCGCCTAATGACTTTACGCCCGGCAACCAGGCTTCAGGCAATACACCGGTATCAACCAACCGTACGCCCGGTTTCACGAAGAGTGTTCCTGCACCGCCCACAATCAGCAGACGCTTTACTCCGGATCGCTTTGCTCCTTCCACAATCTTCGGATAGTTTTCCAATGTTTCCTCATACTGTTTCGGGTTTCCCCATCCGGGATTATATGCACTGATGATGGCATCTTTGCCCTTTGCCAGTTGCGCCAATGCATCAGGGTCAGTGGCATCAGCCTTCACCACAGACAGATTGGGATTATTCACTTGAATCTTTTCAGGATTACGCACGATAGCTGTTACTTGGTGACCACGGTTCAATGCTTCATTCAAGATAGCGGTTCCTACAAATCCGCTTGCTCCGATTAATACTACATTCTTCATAATTCCATTGTTTTTAATGATTAATAACCTTTTTCCTTGTCAACGGCCTCTTTCCTGCCCGATGACGATGCAAAGTTATGCTACCCTTTTTAGTTTCACAAGAAGGCACCTAAAGCTCAGATAGTTACCTAAATGAAACTATTGCAAAGAATCAAAGGTTTACAGAACAAAGCCTTAACTTTAATTACGAATACAATCACTCTTCATAACTGCTCAGTTCTCCTCTTCCTAAACGCATACAGTTCAAGCATGGACATACAGTATGCAAGCCATAAATATACTGCCATGCTACCGAAAAAGGGCAGTTCGAAAAGTCGGTTATGAAAGCTATTTATCCTTCGATACTCCTTTGCTGAATCCGCCTCAGTCGGTAACCGAACCGCACTCAGTCGCAGACTGAAGGAATTTAATTCACTGGATGAAAGCGATTAAGTAGGGAAACGAATAACTGCAAAACTTAACTTGACTTCAGTTGGATGAATTCACAATCATCCCTTCTATTTGAAAAACGCAAGAAATCGCCTAATTCCTTAAAAAGAATATATGGACATAAACAAAAAACGATGTAACTTATTAAGCTACATCGCTTTCTGCTATTGCTTCACCTCGACGGCTAGTCTCATCCACACGCCTCCTATTCTCCCATACGGAAATCTCCCACGTTGTCATGACTTAGTGTGACTTCCTCGATGCGACTTGTGCATCCACCGCGTTGTGGGCACTGGCTGCTAATGCCGAGATAAATCTGGTCAGGATAGTAATTACGGTACAGACGTACCATGTGCCACTCTTTTTTGTCTAATGAATAGTAGCTCGCGATAGTCTGGGTGTCGGAAGAGATTTTCATATAGACCGATTGGGCATCTATTTTATCATGGTTGTTGTCGTCCGACGTGCCTTGTGTCCTTACTGATACAATACGGTGGTTGCCATATTCGTCCTGCTCAAAGGCCAGTTTCTGCCAAAGCGTATCATTGACATACACAAAGAGGTCGGCAGCATTGTATAGTCCCTCTGCTGTAAACTCCGGAGTCACCTTGGCTGTCAACGTGAATGGTTTGGTATTGTCCGTGGGAATCATCAACACGGGCAGTGTGTTGTTGGACAATTTCCCTTCATTCGGATCGCAGAAATAATCAAGTCCTTCGGCACAACGAAATTCCAATGCTCCGTCTGCCAACAGGTTTACACACGTATCTGCACCATTGAGGGCCTGTGTAAAAGTAACATTGCCCAAGTTTATATGGCAATCCGTAATTTTGCCTGTTGTATTTATATTGCCAGTCTGTTCCGGTTCATTCGGCGTGGTCGCATTTTTCGGCTGGCAAGCGGCCAACATAAGGCATCCGGTAAGGAGTGCCTGACAAATAATGGTTTTATTCATTTTCTAAATCGTTTATTATTAATATTTTTGTGGCAAAATTAGACAAAATGGCACAATGCCGCAATGGTAAATATTAACCAATTTTCAGATGAATGAACCGGAACAAGAGCTGAAATCATTACTGATGAGGCAAGAATTTAGCACAGAATGTGGTCAAGAGGAACTGATAGAAATAGCCAAGGGCTATGCCTATGCGTATGCACAAGCTACAAATGGCATTGCTGTCCTCTCTGACTTCCAAAACGATGTAAGTCATATCTATTCCGGTTCGTTCGGGCGGACATTGGGATTGCCTGGATATGTTGCGAACAGAGATTCGGCTTTCGAACGCGAAGTATTCGACAATATACCTTATGATGAATTGATTGAGCGGCATATTCTCGAACTTCGCTTTTTCCATTTCTTGAAGTCAAAACCTGTAACCGAGAAAATTGATTTCAATGCCACTTGCTTAGTGCATTTCCAAAGAAAAGGGATGCCGCCTGTGCCTGTACTTCACACTACACGCTATTTACTCTGTCATCCCAATGGCAGCGTATGGCTGGGACTTTGTACCTATACTCCTTTTCCGCAGTTCAATAGCCATGTGGAAGGCAGCATTGTCAACGACCGAACCGGAGATACCGTCTGCATGGAGCAATATGACGACCTGCTACTCAGCCGCCGTCAAATAGAAATCCTTTCTCTACTGGCGAAAGGCGAAGGCAGCAAACAGATTGCGGACAAACTCTCTATATCCGTCAATACGGTCAGCCGCCACCGCCAAGATATTCTTACGCGGCTGCATGTCACCAATACAGCCGCAGCTGTGGAGATAGGTTTGCGTACGCATCTAATATAACAGATTCCCACTATGTGGTATGTAGGTTGTTGTGCAAATATCCGCAAATTTTATCCGCAGCCATGAATACACCATTACAGACAATTGCGATAAATGGCCGCAATGTCCTCCTCATGCAAAGGCACCCACGCCTTGTCCAAGCCTTCGAGCTCGGCCACATGCTTTGCCATTTCGCCAATACGAGTATCATCGATGCCCACCTCATGCAATGTCATCGGAATGCCAATGCTCTTGTAGAAATCAGCGATAGCATCAATGGCCTCTTCTGCAGTACTAGTGCCAAAAATGTTCTTGCCGAAACTGGTGCAGCGCTCCACAACTTGCTCATGGAGTTCGCCTGTGGTGTGCTCAAGGATATAGCGCATCCAATGTGGAGTTACAATAGCCAATCCCTCGCCGTGGGTAATGTCGTAGAAGGCACTGAGGGCATGTTCCATGCCGTGCATCGGCCATCCGCTAGGAGAGTTGCCCAAACAGTAGATGCCATTGCAACCGAGGGTTGTAGCATAGAAGATTTCTGCACGAACCTCGTAGTTGTCAGGCTGCTCCAACACAATCTTCACGTTTTTTACAAGACTCTTGATGGCTCCCTCCATAAAGGCATCGTTCATCATAATATGCTCTCCGCAGAAGTATGACTCCATGATGTGGTTAATGCAGTCTGCCACACCCGCCAAGGTCTGTTTTACAGGCAAAGTGAAGGTGTAAGTGGGATCGATGAATGAAACCTGAGGATAAGTATGCTTAGAGCAATAGCCAATCTTGTCGTTGGTCTCGGTGCGCGAGATGACTCCGAATGGATCATACTCGGTACCAGTAGCCGCCATCGTGATGATGTCAACAATAGGCAAAGCAGCGAGTGTAGGCTTCTTGAATGTAAGCAAATCCCAAGTATCGCCGTCATAGCAAGCTCCAGCAGCAATGGCTTTGGTGCAGTCAATAACGCTACCACCACCTACGGCAAGGATAACGTCGATGTGCTGTTCCTTGCAAATCTTCACGCCCTCAAGTACGCTTGGATTATACTTGGGGTTAGGCTGGATGCCACTGAGTTCGAATACTTCCTTGTCCTTCAGTATTTCCTTTACTTGGTCGTAGAGGCCACTGCGCTTGATACTGCCACCGCCCCATGTGAGGAGCACACGCTTTCCATACTGCGCCATTACACTGGCGAGTTTCTCTGCAACCACACCCTTACCAAAGATAAGACGGGTTGGTGTCTGATAATCAAAGTTTACCATAGTTTGCTTTTTTTCGTTATTTGTTATTCGTTGTAATATATGCGTTCTCTAATGCCATTGCAAAATTACACAGAAATAAGAAACGTCCTTTAGTCATTTTCCTCTTTTTTCTACCCATATTACTGAAGGGTCCCAAAAAACAAAAAAGCGGTGTAACCCATCAAGCTACACCGCTTTTTGCTATTTGTTTATTGATGTCTATCGGATTGTTTTCGAAGTGTTATTTCACCTCCTCAAAATCCGCATCCTGCACATTATCACCATGCTTGCTGTTATCTTGTGCGCCACCTTGTTGGCCGGCACCACCTTGATAACCGCCTTGCTGACCGGCACCGCCTTGTGCACCGCTCTGGGCATACATTTCAGCGCTGGCAGCTTGGAAAGCTGAGTTCAATTCGGCCATGGCAGAATCGATGGCAGCCAAGTCTTGAGTCTTGTGAGCATCTTTCAACTTCTGAAGGGCAGCTTCAATCGGAGCCTTCTTGTCGGCAGGGAGCTTGTCGCCCAGTTCCTTCAGCTGATTTTCGGTGGTGAAAATCATGGAGTCGGCTTGGTTCAGCTTGTCCACTTTCTCACGTTCCTTCTTGTCGGCTTCGGCATTGGCTTCGGCTTCGGCCTTCATCTTCTCAATTTCTTCTTTGCTCAAACCGCTGGAAGCTTCGATACGGATAGCCTGTTCCTTACCTGTGGCTTTATCCTTGGCAGATACCTTCAAGATACCGTTGGCATCGATATCGAATGTTACCTCAATCTGAGGGACACCACGACGGGCAGGAGCAATACCAGTCAGGTTGAACTGACCGATAGACTTGTTCTGAGCAGCCATCGGACGTTCGCCTTGCAGTACGTGGATGGTTACCTCTGTCTGATTGTCGGCAGCCGTAGAGAATACTTCGCTCTTCTTGCACGGAATGGTCGTGTTGGCATCAATCAGCTTGGTCATCACACCACCCATGGTTTCGATACCCATAGACAACGGAGTAACATCCAGCAGGACAACGCCCTTGATTTCGTCTGTCAATACGGCACCCTGTACGGCAGCACCTACGGCTACTACTTCGTCAGGATTTACACCCTTGGAAGGAACTTTGCCGAAGAAGTCTTCAACCAGCTTCTGTACAGCCGGGATACGAGAAGAACCACCTACAAGGATTACTTCGTCAATGTCGGAGTTGCTCAGACCGGCATCGCTCATGGCCTTCTTACACGGCTCCAAGCAAGCTTGAATCAAGCTGTGAGCCAAAGCCTCGAACTTAGCACGAGTCAGCGTCTTAACCAAGTGCTTGGGCACACCACCTACCGGCATGATGTACGGCAAGTTGATTTCGGTGCTGGTAGAAGAAGACAATTCAATCTTGGCCTTTTCGGCAGCTTCCTTCAGACGTTGCATGGCCATCGGGTCTTGCGACAGGTCAGCGCCTTCATCGTTCTTGAATTCCTGAATCAACCAGTCGATGATTACTTGGTCGAAGTCATCACCACCCAGGTGAGTATCACCGTTGGTTGACAATACTTCGAATACACCGCCACCGAATTCCAGGATAGAGATATCGAATGTACCACCACCAAGGTCGAATACGGCTACCTTCATATCCTTGTTGGACTTATCTACACCGTAAGCCAAAGCTGCGGCAGTAGGCTCGTTGACGATACGCTTTACTTCGAGACCGGCAATCTGTCCGGCTTCCTTCGTAGCCTGACGTTGAGAATCGGAGAAGTATGCCGGAACGGTAATTACGGCTTCGGTTACTTCCTGACCCAGATAGTCTTCGGCAGTCTTCTTCATCTTCTGAAGAATCATAGCGGAGATTTCCTGCGGAGTATAGTGACGTCCGTCGATGTCAACACGCGGCATATTGTTGTCGTTCACTACTTGATAAGGTACGCGAGAGATTTCCTTCTGCACCTGAGCCCAATTCTCACCCATGAAACGCTTGATGGAGTACACTGTACGTTTGGGGTTCGTGATAGCCTGACGCTTAGCAGGGTCACCCACCTTACGCTCGCCACCGTCAACGAAAGCTACAACGGAAGGAGTCGTACGCTTACCTTCGCTATTTGCAATTACTACAGGTTCGTTGCCTTCGAATACAGCAACACAAGAGTTCGTAGTTCCTAAGTCAATACCAATAATTTTTCCCATGATTGTTATTTTTTATTTGTTATTATTCAATTTTACTTCGTCCGCCTCAGCGGCAGACGCCAATTAAAAAACAAACCGCGTGCCAAAAGGTTTTGAGAGGATAGAACAGCTTACCATGACACACTTTCTGCCAAATTGACAGAAGAAAAACAATACAGTCTGTCGAAAATTACCATTTGATAATCAGTATACCGACTAAAAGTCCTACTTTTGCCGACCGAAAATGAGAATGAATCGCATCGGCCGTATGCTTTAAGTGATAAAACTGCGTTTTATGACAGACAAAACAATGTTTTGAAATCAGTAAAAGGGTGTTTTAAGCTTTAGGCACGAATGTGGAACATAGGACTATTTTATACGACACCTTATTATATATAAGAAGAATATGAAAAGAGACAGTATTGACTTTAAGGACACTGACATCGGGAAATTATTTCGCAAATTGTTGTTACCCACCGTATTGGGAATGATTTTCTCTGCCCTGTTCGTCATTACAGACGGCATATTCGTGGGCAAAGGCATTGGAAGCGACGCATTGGCAGCCGTCAACATCGTATCACCGCTTTGGCTGTTCTCTACCGGCATCGGGCTGATGTTTGGCGTAGGAGCCTCGGTTGTGGCCTCCATCCACCTGTCGCACGACAAGGTGAAGGCAGCCCGCATCAACATCACGCAATCGGTAGTCATTTCATCGCTGGTACTGATGTGCACTTCTACGCTGTTCTGCGTGAATGCTCCTCAGGTAGTCAAGCTGTTGGGAGCTTCCGAACGGCTGGCACCACTTGCCATCGAATATATGCTGTGGTTCGTACCGTTCTCCGCCTTCACCGCCTTGCTCAATTCGGGAATGTTCTTCCTACGGCTGGATGGCTCGCCCAACTTTGCCATGATGTGCAACGTAGTAGCTGCCTTGTTAAACATCGCGCTCGACTACTTGTTTATCTTTCCCTTTGGCTGGGGAATGTTCGGAGCCGCCTTTGCCAGCGCCATAGGCACAACGGTAGGTGCTTTGATGATTGTTGCCTATCTAGCCCGTCGGCGGTGCGCACTCCGCTTCTATCTCGTAAAGCTCAGCAATAAAAGTCTGAGGCTGACGGCACGAAACGTCGGTTATATGTGTCGATTGGGTTCTTCAGCTTTCCTTTGCGAGGTAGCCATTGCCTGCATGATGTTCGTGGGCAATCAGGTATTCATCCGCTATCTGCACGAAGAAGGTGTAGCCGCATTCAGCATCGCCTGCTATTTCTTTCCCATTATATTTATGGTCTATAATGCCATTGCACAATCAGCGCAACCCATCATCAGCTACAACTATGGCCTGCACGAAACGGAGCGTATGCGCCGCACCTATCTGTTGGCCCTAAGGACGGCCGTAAGTTGCGGAGCTTGTTTTGCACTGATTACTGTGTTTTGCAGCCACGACATTGTGGCCATGTTCATCGACCGCAGCTATCCGGCCTATACGATTGCCGCCAAGGGTCTCCCCTACTATGCAACTGGATTCGTATTCTTTGCCATCAACATTGTGTCCATCGGCTATTTTCAGAGTGTGGAGCGAGCACGGTATGCCACGTTCATTACTCTGTTACGCGGCTTTATCCTACTGACTATCTGTTTCTACGGATTACCCTTACTGATAGGCAAAACGGGACTGTGGCTGGCAACTCCGTTGTCCGAAGCATTGACTACCCTATTTATTCTCGTCATTTACATACGAAACAAGAGGAAGCGTCAGAAAATATGAATATCTTTTCATAAGGATAAGCCGTCTCTCGGCAAAATCTTTCATGCAAACAGGAGATTATGCATCCGATTTACACTATCTTTGTCACATGGAAATCATGATAAAGAAATTCACCCAGAAATACCAACTTCCAGAAAAAGACCTGCTCGCATTCTTAGCTCACATGACGGAAGTGCACTTTACAAAAGGCGAACTTATTCTGAAAGAAGGCGAACGTAACACCAATTTCTATCTGATAAAGAAAGGTATATGGCGTGCCTACTACCTGACCGATGGCACTGACAACTCCTTGTGGTTCGTTAGTCCGGGCGATGTAGCATTCTCTTCATGGGGATATATAGACGATAAGCCGTCTCTCATCAATATAGAGTCGGTGAACGAGAGTATAGCCTACTGCATTGACAAAGCTTCGGCAGAAGAACTATTCTCCGGCTCGATGGAAATGGCTAATTTTTCACGAAAGATTTTTGAAAGGGAAATATTGGCAGTAGATAATGCCACATTAGTTTATTCCACCCCTTCCACAGCTGAGGGGCGCTATTTGACGTTGATGGAGGAAAACCCGGAGTTGCTTCAGGGTGTCCCCTTGAAATATTTGGCTTCCTATCTTTACATCACGCCTCAGTCGCTCAGCCGCATACGGGCCGGACTGAGGCGGAAAAAATAGGAGATGATTACTTTTTCTTCTGCAACACAATGACCGGACGTTTGGACGAACTGCACAGAGCCATGTTCCCATCCTCCAGTTGCTTGTACTTCTTCACACGAGACAGGGCAGCCAATACGTTTTCTTCTACCGACATATTGGCACACATCATGCGGGTACTACCCAATCCGCTCAAATCAAGCTCACCGGCCTTAGCCTGCACATCGAAGTTGCCCAAAAGGCGGTTGCAGCCGGTGCTGCCATGCACATTGCCTGTCTGCGTATCGAAGCCGATAAAAGGAAACTCCTCACCCGGAGTGGGCACAACTACCGCTCCATTGATTTCGATGATGTTCCACTCGCCACTGAGGGAAGAGAGAGTTGCAGCGTTCTTGGTCGAAGCACACGATGACAAGCCTATCAACGCGCCTGCCATACATAAGAATACAAATACTTTTTTCATTGTCATTTTTTCGTTGTCTAAGTTAAATTACGGAAGGCAAATATAGACAAAATAAGCCAAATGCAAAGAGTTTGTTCAAAAATAGAACCACCTTTTCATGTTTATGTGAGAATTAACCCTTATATTTGCTCACCAATAAAACATTCTGCCCCAAGAGCAGAATGGATGATATTTAGGCAAGACAGGCTGCAAAAGTCACTGAGCTTGCGAAGCTTAAATTAAACCAGAATTTAATAATATCGTAATTTGTAAAAGAAGAAAAATGGGTAAAGTTCTTATTATCGGTGCAGGCGGTGTAGGTACTGTCGTTGCACACAAAGTAGCTCAGAATCCGGATGTGTTCACCGAAATCATGATTGCCAGCCGCACAAAGTCAAAGTGTGACGCAGTAGTGAAGGCCATTGGCAATCCCAACATTCAAACGGCTCAGGTAGATGCCGACAATGTGGACGAATTGGTGGCTCTCTTCAATAGCTTCAAGCCGGAGATAGTGATAAACGTAGCTCTTCCCTATCAGGACCTTACCATCATGGAGGCTTGTCTGAAGACCGGAGTGAACTATCTGGACACTGCCAACTACGAACCGAAAGACGTAGCTCACTTTGAATACAGCTGGCAATGGGCCTACAAGAAACGTTTCGAAGAAGCCGGCCTGACTGCCATCCTCGGCTGTGGCTTCGACCCGGGGGTCAGTGGCGTCTATACGGCATACGCCGCCAAGCATCATTTCGACGAAATACAATACTTGGACATCGTAGACTGCAATGCGGGCAATCACCACAAGGCCTTCGCCACCAACTTCAATCCCGAAATCAATATCCGCGAGATTACCCAAAACGGACGTTATTACGAAAACGGACAATGGGTAACTACCCAACCCATGGAAATCCATAAGGACCTGACCTATCCCAACATCGGTCCGCGCGATTCATATTTGCTCTATCACGAAGAACTGGAATCGTTGGTCAAGAATTTCCCCACCATCAAGCGTGCCCGCTTCTGGATGACCTTCGGACAGGAGTATCTCACTCACCTGCGCGTTATCCAGAACATCGGCATGGCCCGCATCGACGAAGTGGAATACAACGGAGTGAAAATCGTTCCACTGCAATTCCTGAAGGCCGTACTTCCCAATCCGCAAGACCTGGGCGAGAACTACGAAGGTGAAACATCCATCGGCTGCCGCATCCGTGGCTTGAAAGACGGCAAGGAGCATACCTATTATGTATACAACAATTGCAGCCACCAAGAAGCATATAAGGAAACCGGTATGCAGGGCGTAAGCTACACCACCGGCGTACCTGCCATGATTGGTGCCATGATGTTCCTGAAAGGCATCTGGAAGAAACCGGGTGTGTGGAACGTGGAAGAGTTCGACCCCGATCCATTCATGGAACAGCTCAACAAGCAAGGTCTGCCTTGGCACGAAGTGATGGACGGCGACCTGGAACTGTAAACAACTGATTTTAGACACGGATTATCACGGAATCAGTGCACCTCATTATCACTATAAAAAGAGATTGAGCGTAAGCCTAATTATCCATTATCAATTATTAATTATCCATTAAGAAAATGCAAGTAGGAGACAAAGCCCCCGAAATACTGGGCATCAACGAGAAAGGCGAAGAAATACGCCTGAGCAACTATCAGGGAAAGAAAATCGTACTCTACTTCTACCCCAAGGACTCTACTTCGGGATGCACGGCACAAGCCTGCAATCTGCGCGACAACTATACGGAACTCCGCAAGGCGGGATACGAAGTGATAGGTGTCAGCATAGACAGCGAGAAGTCGCATCAGAAGTTCATCGAGAAGAACAACCTGCCCTTTACCCTTATTGCCGACACGGACAAGAAGTTGGTAGAGCAGTTTGGCGTATGGGGCGAGAAGAGCATGTACGGACGAAAGTATATGG
>JAUNJD010000339.1 GCA_030523205.1 Bacteroides sp. | reverse complement strand
AAAAAACTTTAAAACGATATGAAGAAGAATTTACTATATGCTTTGGCGCTGGCTACCTCATTGGTAGCCTGCACCGACGATGATTACACCGATTGGGCCGAAGCGCAGCACAATGACCCCGAAACTGCCCAGTCTGTCTCCTTCTCGGCAGCGGCTGTCTCTTCTATAAACTTTGCCAGCCTTGCCGCCGATTCTGTGACCATCTTCACCCCCACGCTCACGGCCGAAACCGGAGCTACGGTTACTTACGAAGTGACGCTCGATGGTTCGCAAACCTTGAACGCCAATAACAGCGGTCAGGTAGATGCCGAGGAACTGAGCAATGCCATTGTCAGCTTGTACGGCAAGCGCCCCACTGAACGCACCATGGCCGGTGTGGTTGTTGCTTACGTCAATATAGACGGTCAGGTGATTAAGACCTCGGATGATGTAGAGGTAAAGGCTACGTTGGTAGCACCCGTCATCGAGACTGAATACTACTTTGTGGGTACTACCAATAACTGGACGGCACTCGACAAGTCGCTGAAGTTCAACCATAGTGGTGCAGATGTGTATGACGACCCCGAATTTACGATTGTCGTTCAGGCTCCGGTAGATGAATCGGGCAACCGCGTTGACCAATGGTTTAAGATTGCTCCGCTCTCCGCTTATGCTGATAACTCGGAAGATACGTTCTGGGCTTCTCTGCTTGGCGGCGAAACAAACGGTGACACAAGCCTGACAGCTTCTTTGGTAGTGGGTGGTGAATCGTTCATGCAGCCGGCTACGGATGGTGCTACGTTCTATTCTATCACCCTCAACATGATGGACTACACCATCACCATTGCTCCTTTGGACTTCAGCGAGTTTATCTACGTGCCGGGTAATCATCAGAGTTGGGCACCTGCTACGGCTCCTGCCCTGCAATCGCCTGGCTATGATGGTGTATATACCGGTTATAGCTACCTGAATGGAAACTTCAAGTTTACGAAGGAACGCAACTGGGATGACGGCGAGTACAATTGGAACGACTTCACTACGGTAAGCGATATCTTCTACAACGATGATGGCTCTAACATCAATACCACTACCGAAGGCTTCTATCAGCTCACGGCTGACATCCCGTCTGCTTCGTTGACGGCTGTTGCTACTACTTGGAGCCTCATTGGCGATGCCATTGATGCCGCTTGGAGTGTAGATGTCAATATGGAATACGACAATACGGATGAAAGTTGGTCGGCGACTACAGACTTGTCTGCCGGTCAGTTCAAGTTCCGTGCCAATGCCGGTTGGGACATCAACTACGGTGGCGACATTGATAATTTGAGTGCAGGCGGCGACAACATCACCATTGCCGAAGCCGGTAACTACACCATCAAGCTATACTTGACTCGTAGCACTACCGATGCCATTTACTGCACGATAACCAAGAACGACTAATCAAGGATTACAGGTGTTGTGCCCGCCACGGCACACACCGATAAAACAGAAAGGAGGATGCCCTCACCGGGAACATCCTCCTTTCCTGTTTAAAGGCTTTGCTTTCTGTTTTAATCCAGCTTTACCAATTCATATTTTTGGCTTCCCATTCCAAGCTGTTCTCCATACTCCAGCGTATGCATACCGTGGCGTGAGTCGATGCGTTCGATGAGGTGAATCTTTCCGTGGTCCTCGGAAGAGCGGACAAGGTCGGTGCAAGCTTTATCCAAGGCTATGGGGTCGAGCGAGGCCAGAATACCGATGTCACCCATCTGCGGGTCAGCCGGAGCAGCATCGCAGTCGCAGTCCACCGAAAGGTTGTTGGCTACGCTGATGTACAGAATATTGTCTCCGCAGTGATCCATGACCGCTTTGGCAGCTTCGGCCATCGATTCCAGAAAATCATCCTGCTCCGGCAGGTTTCCCCATACTTCCTGTTGGTTCTTCGTCTTTCCGGCAGAGTGAATCCATGCCTTTCCTTGCGAAGATGCAATGCCGATGGAGATGTTCTTGATGGCACCGCCAAATCCACCCATCGCATGACCCTTGAAGTGGGAGAGTACCACGGTGAAGTCGTAGTTCAGATAGTTCTTGCCTACGAAGTCCTCCTTCAGGTGTTTGCCGCCTTTCACGGGGAGGGCTGTCTCGCCGTCAGCGTCCATGATGTCCACTTGGGCTATCTGGGTGAAGCCGTGGTCTTCGGCAGCCTTCAGATGGTTTTCAGTATTGGCGCGTCCACCGCCGTAAGCCGTGTTGCATTCTACGATGGTGCCTTTCACCGTCTGCACCAAGTCCTTAATCAAGGCAGGTTGCAAGTAGTTGTGCCCGCCCGGTTCGCCGGTGGACAGTTTGACGGCTACGCGCCCTTTGGCTTCACGGCCCAGGGCTTGGTAGATTTTCACCAAGTTTTCGGATGAAATCTCCTTGAACATATACACCTTGGGAAGGGCTGCGTCTTCGCTTGTCTCTTTCTCGGCTTTCTTCTGCGCTTGCGCACACGATACGCCAGTCAGCATAGCCAGCGAGCACAAGGCTATGCGCATTACATTCTTCAATTTCATAAGCTGTTCTGTTTTAAAGTTACTGTTCTACGGACAAAGGTCGGAAAAAGAATTGATTCTTTTGTAGATAAATTACGGATTTTATGATATTAATCACTGATGTTCTGATAGATTGTCGTAGATGATGCGTTAAAAACATCTCCGCGAGTTTTCGGGTCAAACGCCGCAGGTTTTGCAGCCTGACACGTGGATTTTTGGGTGAATACTCCACGCGTTTCACCTGAAAAATCATGGAGTTTTGGACGAAAAATCACGGGCTTTTCCCGGCCTCATCGGGATGAAATAAAACAATTAAACCGCTATAACCTTGTCGATTATAGCGGTTTATCCTTGCACGGGAGGAGAGGCTCGAACTCCCGACACCCGGTTTTGGAGACCGGTGCTCT
>JAUNJD010000338.1 GCA_030523205.1 Bacteroides sp. | reverse complement strand
CCACATTGTATGCTTAAAAGAAATGATACCAACCAGGAATATCCGCTGACCCAAATCAATTATCTACTAATCCCCCTCATCCCCGTCTCGGCGGCAGCTTGAAGGCATCGGGCTCTTTCTCGACGAACGACTGGATATGGCGCATACGCTTCTCGGCCAAAATTTCGTCCACAGCAATCAGGATACCGGTCTCCTCCACGTCGCCGAAGCCGTAGTTGATGGCGGTGCCAAACATACGCATGGTGGGGCTGAGGCTCATGTAGGCATTTACCAGCGGCGGGATGTTGTAGCCCAGCTTGCGGATTTCGCCGTTCAATATCTTGTAGTTATCCTTGAAGGTGTCCTTACAGAAGAGGGCTTCCAACTCTTTTTCGTCCGACTCCAGCAGCAGCGGCTTCATCGGCGTGATGAGACCATCCTTGTCGCCGAAGTGCTTGCGCAGGAAGTAGAGAATCATGTCGCGTCCGCGACGGTTGTAGCTGGGATACATGGTAACCTTGCCGAAGAAATACTTCACGTTGGGCATCACCACGGTCAACGCACCCAGACCATCCCACAGGTTATCCAGTGCAAAGAGACCCTTGCTGCCGGCGCGAGTGGATTGGTACTCCAGCGTGACGAACGAACGGCCCAGCTCGATGGTCGTGGGAAGATACTCCTTCAAGAATTTCTCCGAGAAGTTGAACATATGCGAAGTGGCCAGGATGGGTGCTCCGTGCTCGTCGAAGCGCACGTCGGTACCCAGAATGTAGCGGTATCCGCCCAATATTTCCTCGCTTTCGGGATCCCATACGATGAGTTGCTTGTAGGGATTCTCCATCGTGTCGTATTCGTCGATGTCCATGGACAGTCCGGAGCCACCGCCGGCGGTGCGGAATGCGATTTCACGCAGTCGGCCTATCTCCTTCATGGTGTTCGGTGCTTCCTGAGCCGTTACGATGTATATCTCGTTGTTGCTCTTGTTTGTCATACGCAACCGTCTTTCTTCTGTCAGTTCCGCTTTCAGCAGTTCCTTGCTTATGGGTGCAATAATATCTTCCATACCTTTTTGTTTGAGGATTCTCACCTCGGTTTGTATTCTATTTTATTGTTATTATCTAAGTTGTTTCGTTGTTTCACAAGCTCTTTATCCTTTCACCATACGGCAACGGTTCGCTCAGGGGGTGTTCCCTTCGGGCAGCTTGTAAACCGTTTCCTTCACATACTGTGCCCACTGCACCGGCGTCTTCGACTTGTCGAAGGTCTGCCAAGGGATGGGCTTTCCGATGGTGACGGTAAACGTCTTGTGGCGGTTCTTCAGCATCTCGTCGGCCAGATAGAGCATGGCGATGTTGAACTTGATGCCCAGCGTCTTGCACAGGTTGGCCAGGTTGTAGAAGAAGTTGGAGTTGCGTCCCTCGAAGTGTATGGGCACTATGTCGCGGTGCGCCTCCACGCTCTTCACCACGAAGGTCTTCTTCCAGTCGAGGTCGCGAATGACTCCCTTTTGCCTGCGCGAGCACAGTCCGGCGGGAAACATGATGAGCTGGTCGTCCGAGGCGAATCCGGCCTCCACCATCTTGGGGAAATCCTTGGCCTGCTTGCCCGTCTTGTTGATGGGGATGCAGAGGGGAGCCAGTCCGCGCAGGTTCATCAGCAGGTCGTTCACCATGTACTTCACCTTGCCGTTGTAGAAGGTGCCCAGCACGTAGCCCAGCGCCACCCCGTCTTGTCCGCCCAGCGGATGATTGGAGACGAAGGTGCAGAGGCGGTCCTTCGGCAGATTCTCCTTGCCCTTCACCACGATTTTGGCATCGAGAAACTTCAGGCAGGCATCCAAGAACTCCACTCCCACCTTGTCCTTCGACTGACGCAGGAATACGTTCAGTTCCTCCTGATGGACAATGCGTTTCAGATAGGAAACGATGAACCCGGGGATGTACTTGGACTTCTTCGGAGCTTTCTCGCGAAGTATCCTGTCAATGTCAATCAGAAACAAAGAGTCGTCGGCCATTCTTATGCAAGATATAAATGAATGCGCAAAATTAACGCATCTTTTTAATTAATTGCAAAGAATTGACAGAAAACTACACCCAAAAACTATCAAAAAGCACCCGAAACCTATCAATTGATAGTTTTCAACCCTAAGATTGTCGGTATCTCCCCCTACCGTAACACCGATTCTGCCTAAACTTGCAACATCAAAACCAAAGAGGGTATCCCGCCGACGCATCCACCTCGCAGCGATGAGCCGAGATGTGACAACCGGATGACAAACGCGGAGCTACTTGACGGTACGAACCTAACAAACAAGAAACGTAATATGAACATTATATCGAACACTGCCCTTATGAATGCAACTACCTTTACCCAAAACCTGGTCAGCATACAAAATGAACTCCTCCGATTTGCCTACAAGCTGACCGCCGACCGTGAAGAAGCCAACGACCTCCTCCAAGAAACATCACTCAAAGCACTGGACAACGAAGACAAATACGCCCCCGACACCAACTTCAAGGGCTGGATGTACACCATCATGCGCAACATCTTCATCAACAACTACCGCAAGATTGTGCGCGAACAGACTTTCGCAGACACCACCAACAATCAGTATCACCTGAACCAACCGCAAGACACCGCCTACGAAAGCACCGAGCGTGCCTACGACCTAAAGGAGATGCGCCGTGTGGTCAACGCCCTGCCCCGCGAATACAAGATTCCGTTCTCCATGCACGTATCCGGATTCAAGTACCGCGAGATTGCCGAGAAGCTGGATCTCCCGCTAGGAACCGTCAAAAGCCGCATCTTCTTCACACGGCAGAGGTTACAGAAGGAATTGAAGGACTTTCGTGATTAATGAACAATCACTATAACCTTTTTGTTATAGCCAAAGGCCAATTTTAACCCCTGTCTTATACTGATATAGGTAGACACATTATTAACCCAATAAATGTGTCACAAA
>JAUNJD010000061.1 GCA_030523205.1 Bacteroides sp. | reverse complement strand
GTGAAGGCGTGTTTCACGAAGTAATCGATGGCCTCCTTCATGTTCCGTTTCAGCAAAGCGCTGTACCCGCTGTTCATGCACACTGCCTCCAGCCAACTTTCGTCCTTTGACATTTCTTCGATGCACATCTGCCACGATTTTACTTGTTGCGGGCAGTTTGTCCCTCCTCCTTCATCGAAAGATTTTATTTCTGCTACTTCTTTTTCTACTGCAGCTTCTGCTACTGAGGGGAGGATAATAGGAGGAGTAGTAATATCTTTCTTATTTTCTATCTTGTCTATCTCTTTTTCTTTTATATAAGGTGGAAGGCATTTCTTGGTTTGCTTCAATTTGTTGATGTTCTGGCACTTATCTCCTTTTCGGCTATTTCGCGATTTGGCAATCGTTTGGGTAATTGATTGGTCAATCATTTGAGTAGTTGATTGGTCAGACGATTGGCTAGTTGATTTGTCAATTGTTTGGTCAATTGATTGACTAATTGATTGGGTAGTATGTGCAGTTGTTTTCGGACTGTTTTTCTTCGTTTTCTCATCCCCCAAGAAGGAATAGGCGGATGCAAAAGTTTCTCCATCGATGATGAAAAGGTTGTAGTTTCGGATGATTCTCTCCATGTATCGGGTAGAAAAACCTTTCTGCTGGAAGATGCGCAGTTCATCAAAGGTTAGTTTACCGGTGCTTTGTTGGCTGAGCAGTTCGATAATGTAGAGGTAAGAACCATATCCTCTGGCTCCCTCCTTGTCAATCATCATCTTGATTTGTTTGTTACCGGTTAAGTTACTAGGGCATTTAAACCACACTAAATTGTTCATGACACTTGTTTTTTAAGGTTAATATTCTCTTGTTGGTAGATAAATCTTATCCGGAAAAGGCTGTATCGTCTTCGCATAGCGTTTTTATGACAACCAATGTTACCCCTTCCGGAGATTAGACAAAGATACAACAGAGAAGAGCCGTTTGCAAATGGGTTTTGTATGGATTACGGGATTCCACCCGCTCCACAGCATACTGTGGCGCGTTAAAATTCCCTTAATCCATACAAAATGACGTTTTCGATACTTTAACGGGTAAGGCTGCGTTTAGTTAATGGATGTTTCTTTTGAGTGTCATAGTCTTGGGCGGTTGCTCCCTATAATTTTTCTATTTCGTCAGCGGACAACCCCAAAGCCTTGGCAATGGTGCTAATGGGTACACCTGCTTTCTTCAAGCTAACAGCATTCTGATATTTCTCTTCCAATCGTCCCTCTTTTCGCCCTCTTTCCAAAGTATCCTCTTCCACTATTCTACTGACAGAAAAACGGTCGAGAGCCTTGTCGTATGCAATGCGGTCAGCTTCCGACAGGTTAGCTACGGCGGCTAGGCTGTTCAGATGGTTAAAGACTTGTTCCTTCAACGCATCGGGCATTCGGTTCCAGTTGTTCATATTCTTCAGCGTATATATAAGTTTGTCATACAGGGTTTCACATTCGCTCAGTTCCTTGGTGAAATAAGGGAACTGAAGGTATATTTGACGGAAGTGGGGATTGATCATCCGCCCCGTTTCGCGGTCGGCTATCACCGTGTCCGTGCGGAACTTCCTGTCCAAATCGTCCTCCTCAAAATTCATCAGGAAGATGCCGTAGATGGTACGCAACTTGTAGCGCAGACCGTACTCGGCGGCACTCTCACATACTTCGTATCTTGAAGACACCTCATCTGTCGGCTTGATGTCAGCCGGAGGAGGAGTGCCTGCCATGCGCCCGATGGCACGGCACATATAGAAGAGCGTACGGTCGAGGAAACAGCTGTGCCACCGGTTCTGCATCTCCACGATGATGTATTCCCCCGTTGACGTGCGGCAATACAGGTCGTAGATGATTCCCTTGTCCTCCACACTGTCCGAACGATCTTCCTTGTCAATGAACGTGAGGTCTTCGATGTGGTGTTCACCCCGAAGCAGTTCGTTCAGCAACGTAATCAGCAGCGGCTTGCTGGCATTCTGACCGAAAATTATTTTAAAGCCCACGTCAGTGAAAGGATTGACGAAATGGGGCATGGCTCTGTCTCTCTTCATAAAGCTTTCTACTGCTTAATTGGTTATCACCGCAAATATACATTTTTCTTTTGAATCAGCAAGCGGGCGTTTATTTGTATTTTTGCGCAGATTTGATGATGCTTCTATTATCTAATTGTTATATCAAATTGTCCCTGCTATTTTTTTTGTTGGGGTAGTGGATTTAGGATACTTTCCTGAATAATAAGAACCTTCAATATCCTTCAACAGCTTTTCCGCGAGCTGACCAAACTGCATATTTATAAGTACCTCCTTTTTCTGTTTCTTCTTCAGCTATATCTTTATCATAACAAAAATCTAATACTAACGATTTACCATAGTAGCAAGCCAAGATGCGCAAAACGTTTTCTGCTTCTTCACGATTTTTATAATATTTAGTTTCGATATATATTTCTTCTCCTCTATATCGTTTTTTACCTTTATAACGTATTGAGACTAATTCTACTTTTTTATATTCATTTATTGCAGATTCCATTTTCCTTACACAATTTGCAAATTTAGAGGCACATACAGCACATAATACATGATGAAATTTGGTTACTGAGTATTCCGGTATTGGAAAATCGGCAAGTTGTTCAAACAAATTCTTAGTACCACGTGGAAAACTAACATTCTTTACGCACGAAGAGCAATAAATTCTATTACACCATCCACATTTATACTTTCTGTTGAAAAGGCCAATGCTTTTATGGCATTGCGTACATATATCCTGTCCCATAATATAATTAATATTGTTTGTTTATATTTACAATTCTCACTAAAGATTTAAGCTATGTCCACCAGAATGTTTTACGATTTCGTGAAATTCAGTTTTCACTAATACCAATCTATCAGGTTTCCCTTCAAGATGATGCCAAATATTACCCGCTTACCGGATATTCCCTGCTCATAGCAGGAACCTACCCACGGAAGGAAATTGATGTTTTTCATACTATTCTTTTATAAATAGATATTGTTTCATATTCAACATTTCTATTTCGGATAGTTGTTGAATCGTATTCTTCATACTTTCCAAAAATAAAAACTTGCCCCCAACCGAACAAATAAAATTTGGTTCATGTTGGTTCATTTCACTCATATTATAAAATAGGCATTGCAGAGAAGGTTGCTCAGAAGCAAAAAAGAAAGGAGACAAGTGGCTTTCTTTTCTTACTATCTCACAATCTTCCTCCTTTCCTCTTATCAATATTTACATCTGTTCTTAATTTCTCGTGAGACAAAAGTAGAAGTGCGATGTGCAGAATCACGGCATAGCATTAACGATTCTCATTTTGCATAGAATGTGTGTCTTTGCGAGAAACTTGTGCTGTGTTGTTGCATACTATTCTTGTACCTTTGCCTCCATAAACAAATAAAAGATACGATATGAAGCAGATAGACGAACATTTGGAAGGCCTGTTGGACTGGGCAACAGGGGAGGAAGTGTGCAACTATATCCGGAGTGGCATCAGTGTGTACGAGAAACGCCGTGTTTTGTTGGAAGTGGAACGCATGATTAAGGAGATAGCGGGTCACGAAGATAGAAGGTTCCTTTTTTGCTTGTTCAGTGAAAAGGAGACGTCGCAACTGGAAAGCCTTCTCAGTACACGCAGCATGATTCTGGATGAGATGATGGCATATACACCGGAAGAAATTGAGCGGTTCAAGTATCAGAATGAAAAACTGCTGCGCCTCTCCGAAGAAACCCGCAAACAGACAGAGAACATGATACGTATCTTTTTCCGTACTCCGCATCGGGAAGAAGATATGCAGGATTACGACTTGGAGAGAAGCCTGACTTTCTGTTATGGGGGAGAAGATTCGGTGATGTGTATGCCAAACGATGACTATTATGGATCAGACTTCCACTATATGCTGAATCTTATTGATACATTGACAAAAAGGATTCCTTGCGACCCCAATTTGATTAATGGGTTTTGCTCATTCTTCACGAATGAGGAGGAGGCGCTGAGTGACAATGCATACACCTTGGATGATGGCACTACATGGGCCGAGGGCTATCTACGGTGTGAGGCATTCGATGACATTTGTATATGCCATGCCGTTCATGTCGTTTGCACACATTTACCTTATTCTGTCCCCGACCTCTTGCGCATGGACAACTTTTACATCAATGTAAGGCTGGAATACGGGCGTGAGGTATGCGATCAGCTGGAAGCGTCTTGTAAGGAAGAGCATAGGAGTGCGGACGAAGAAGAATTGCCATCCGAAGCATAATTCCCCACAGCCAAACGAACATATAAAAAAACTTAGGCACGGATTGCGCCGAATTCTCACGGATTCTATTCTCCGTGTTTCTTCTGCGTTATCCGTGCCTAAATATTATCTAAAGCTATGATAACAAATTACTACCGTGTTAGTCAAAATACAGGATAAATTTTTTTGTTCGATTCTATTGTCTAGTAGAGAAATAATTCATACCTTGCCAACATTTTAATGTATGTACTTTTATTTAACTAAAAAATAAATGCTATGGACAAAACTCATTATATCCCCCAACCGGTCTCTACCGATGGTGTGATGTTGGACGATTCTGTCATGAAACTTTCTGAAAAACTGGCCGAAGAGGTGCATGAAGTTTGGGCAAAGGCGCGTATGGATGAAGGTTGGACATATGGTCCCGTGCGAAACAGTTACCTCAAGGAGCACCCTTGCTTAGTTCCCTACCAGGAACTACCTGAAGAAGAAAAGGAATACGACCGTCGAACTGCTCTCCACACTCTCAAATTGATTAGGAAATGGGGGTTCACCATCCAAGAGGAATGCAATGAGTAGTCAAAAGAAATGTCAAGGTAAGCGGTTGAATTTCTATAAGCGAATTTTTTCACAAGAAAATATCGATCGCGCCATTGCAGGCGGAATCAAGTCACAAGTGTCACTATTGGTAGTCACTATCGTTTCTGTCTTGGTGGTATTTTTTGTCATTGTAAGCGTATTTTCCATCCATTTGGATGGAGGTGTAAACTGGACTGAACGCCTTTGGACTGTGTACTATAACTTTACTGATCCCGGGAATCAAAGGGAAGTGCAAGGCTGGGGAAACCGTATCGTTGTAGGTATCATAAGTCTGAGTGGTTCCATCTTATTGGGCGGGTTGCTCATTTCCACCATTTCCAACATCATAGAGCGAAGGGTAGAGGTAGTACGGGCCGGATTGATGACTTATCGGCACATAGCAGAACATTATGTTCTCATAGGTTTTAACGAACTGACTGTCAGTATTATCATCGAGCTGCACCGTGCGAATCCTTCTACTCGCATACTCTTGATGAGTGGTCTGCCTAGTGAGACTGTAAGGCATATCATTCAGTCTGAATTGCCTCATGAAATGGAGAAAAACGTATGCGTTTACTTTGGTAACATCGAGTCCGAAGAAGAGTTACGGCGGCTCCATATAGATCGTGCCTGCGAAGTATACGTTTTGGGTGACCAAGATAAGTATGGGCGCGATTCAAAGAATGTCGCTACTGTACATAAGGTAAGTATGCTGCGCGGGAAGGGTGCCCCGGAAAGTATTATGCCCGTTTATGTGCAGTTTGATGGGATACCATCTTATTCTAATATTCAAAAGATGAACCTGCCGTCTCACTATTATTGCGTAGACGATACTCCCAATATCTATTTCAGGCCATTCAATTTGCATGAGAATTGGGCACGTTGGCTATGGAGTTTTCATGCGGCAGATACAGATATGCATTATGATCCATTGGACTATCGCCCTATACAGATAGTCCAAAATGAAGAAGGACATTGGGTAGCTAGCGGACAGGACTTTGTCCATCTAGTCATTGTAGGTTTCAACCGAATGGGGCGGTCCTTGCTGCTCGAAGCCTTGCGTATCTGTCATTATGCCAACTACGATGATAGCCTGCCTACCGAGCAGCGCATTCGTACTCACATTACATTGGTGGACAAGAAGATGGACGAAATGCGTGACTACTTCAAGGCGCAGTTTCCATACATAGATAGTCAGATAGACGATATTGTGGTAGACTATTGTCAGGATGACATTTGTAGCGAGTCCATGCGTGCCCGTCTCAGTAAATGGATGCGTGACGAGCACCGTATGCTCACCGTTGCTATTTGCGTCAGTGAGCCCGATCTTAGCCTTTCGTTAGGGCTGAATCTCCCGTTAGAAGTCTATCAGGGTGGGGCACGGGTACTGATACGGCAAAGTGTAAAGACAGACTATTCCTCCATGATTGATGGGGACGAAGGGCGATATAAATATGTGAAGGTATTTGGTATGCTCAATGAAGGAATGCGGAAAAGCATACTGAATGATGTGTTGGCATCATACGTCCATTTGATTTATGACAAATGCTACAATAACCACTTACAGCAGAAGGATATACTAAAAGAACTTTATACGGCTTGTAGAGATGCCTCTCCTCGATTTGCAGCCATGAACCAACAAGCCCAACTCCTATGGTACTATACTGACGAATATTTGCGTTGGGCCAACCGCTATCAGTTGGATGCTTACATAGTCTATTGCCGAACAATGGGGTTTGGCATACGGAAGGTATCCCCGATTAATTTGCAATTGAATGACAAACCTTTCAATGAGGGGCTGTCATCCGAGGCTTTGCGGATTCTTATCCGGATGGAGAAACACCGTTGGAATGCGGAGAGGAGTGTGGCTGGCTGGAAGAGTGGTCCTGTACGTGACAATAATTTTTTCATCCATCCACTCATTATACCCTTCGGCCAATTGGAAAAATTACATCCACAAGATGTTGAAAAGGATGCGGACGTGATTCATAACCTGCCTTATGTGTTGGCATTGGGAGGATATGAATTATATAAGATGTAGAAGAGAAAGAGAGAAAAGGGTATATCAGCATTTTTAAAATAATGAGATTATGAAAAAGGTTAAAGTTTTTATAGCTTCGTCAGCGGAATTAGATGAAGATAAAAAACAATTGGATTTGTTTTTCGCGGAAAGGAATAAGATATACGAACAACGGGATATTCTTTTTGTACAGAAAACATGGAAAGACTTTGAGAGCTCTTTGCATGAGCATTTCCTTCAAGATAGATATGATGACTATATTCGGCGTTGCGATATCGTGATATTCTTGTTTCACACACGTTTGGGGAAATACACCTTACGTGAATTGAACATAGCGCACGAAACGTTTCTGAGGAGTAAGAAGGGACAGCCACGCATCTATATCTTCTATCGCGAAACTGCGGAGCAAACTTCTGAACTAGCAGACTTCAAACGCTTTTCTGAAAAGGATTATGGTCACTTTTGCGACACTTATGCTGACTATCCCGAGCTATTGAGAAAGGTGGAGAAACAATTGCAATTGCTGGAGAACAATGGATATATAGTGCCTATGCACTTCGACTCGAAGAAAGCGTTGAGGTATATGCTTTTCTATATCCTTTTGCCATTATTGGTATTGGCATCAGCTTTTGCCGCTATCCATTATTATAGCGATATAGATATGACAGTGCGTGTAATTGAGGATAGTGCCCAATGTATCCCTTCTCTGCCTTTCCGGAAAGGAACTCTTGAGGTGCAATACGGAGAGGGTGAAGTGCAAGTTTATGCTTTGGACGATATCCACAGTGAAGCTCTTGTCAAAGGAATTCACTCCAAGTATCGGGGAGAGGATGCTCGCATCCGTTTTATGGCTCCAGGATATGTTACGATTGATACGCTCATGTCCATCGCTTCGGATATTCAGCTTCCCATTCGTCGAAACGATGATTTGAAGTTCATTTTCGGCTCGGTGGCCGATGAAAAAGGAATGCCTATAGAAGAGGCTAGGATTACGGTTCAGGATCTGACGGTCGAGACGAATAGCTCAGGAAATTTCCGAGTAGAGATTCCGCTAGCTAAGCAAGCCGAGGAGCAGATGTTGACAGCTTTCAAGCCTGGTTATAGTCGATGGATATTTACGGCCCCCGTTATACCAAATGTGGCGTGGAACATCGTTTTAAAGAAGGAAACAGATTAGAATTTCAATTTATCAATTGTCCATTATTAAAATGTTATGAATATTCGTTTTTGGGGAATAGTTTGTATTGGTTTTTTCTTTTCATTGGTATCGGTGGCTCAGGTGAATCAGCGTGGAAAGGTGACGTTGCAAAACTCTGGTGGACAACCATTGTCCGGTGTGCAAATTCTTGCTTCGGGAGCAGTTCCGGCGATTAGCGATGTCCAAGGGACCTTCTCCCTGCGTTTCAACAAGTCACGGGCGGGCGAGATGCTCCTGCTGGATAGCGTTTACAAGAAGGGGTACGAATTAGTAAATGAGCGTGCATTACAACAATGGTCGGTTTCCTCTTCGCGTCAGTTGCCTATTGTGATGTGTCCGGAGGGGACATTGGTGGCCGCTCAGGAGAAGTATTACGAGATAGGGAAAAGCCATAACATGAAGCGTTATGCCAATGCATGCCGGGAACTGGACAAGCAGCTGGCCGCCAAGTGCATCACCCAGGACGAATACAACAAACAGCTCGATCAGGTGTCTGGTGAGTTTCAGCGTACGATGGAGAAGCTGGAAGCGTACGCTTATAACATGGCCTGCTATAACCGCGATGACTTGAACCAAATGAGTATTCAAGCCCTTTCTTTGGTAGAGGCGGGACAAGTGGGGCAAGCTTTGTCCTTGTATGCTTCCCAACAGCTAGCAGAACATTATCGCGGGCTTGGAGGAAAGGAAGAACTGACGGTGAGGGAACAAGAGGCTATGCTTGCGTCCATGCGCCTGAACGCCGACATTTGCCTTTTTGCTGGAGGCGATGAGAATATTCATCGGGCCGATGAAATCTATCAAGCCATTGCACTTAGCGACACTACTAATGCCTCCTATGCGTTGGAGTACGCCACGTTTCTCTCAGATCATTTGGTCGATATGGGACGATGTGTGGAGTGGCTGCATTGCGCTTTGCGCCATTCGACCAATGGCTTGCAACGGGCTGAAATCTATTCAGGGTTGGCTATGGCTACTACATATATGGATCGGTTGGATGAAACTGCTGATTATCTGAAACGGTCGGATGCCTACTATCAGAAGTTATTAGGCGATAGCATTTACCGAGAGGATGCGTATTTCAATATGTCGTATGTGACATACTTGATTAATGAGGGGCGTTATTGGGGAAAAATGAGAAATGACAAGGCTGTGGATAGGCTTTCGTTAGGGATAAATTATGCCAACAAGGCAATCGCTATACAGCCGCAGAAGTATGCATATCACTACGCTTTCTATTTGATGGATTTTGCGATGCACTTTCAAGATTTGATGATAAGATATAACATAAGGACAAATGAAATGCGACAAACCACACTAGATATTTGTAACATAGGGCTAAGTTGCTTAAAATTGGTGGATGAGAAGGAGAGGTTAAAAGCTGCCGTCATAGAATCTGGCTTCTACTTGACAATGAGTACAGTTAATTTGAATTGCAGCAATTTAGGACAAGCTATTCTCTACAATGACTCATGTCAAGCAACTGTTGAGCGGTTTATGCACCTGAATCCCGTGCTATTCACTCCTATTAAGATAAAAAGCATGGCGATGTACGGATCTGTCCTGTTGTCTCAAAATAAGTTCCGTGAGGCCTTTACCCATTTAAATTCAGTCTATGGACAGATGCGCGAACTGCCTTATGTAAGGAAAGCTTTAGGACAGATTTTGAGCCAAATGTCACAATGTGTGATGACTTTCGACTTAGAAAAGGATATCGACCAGATGCTGGCCGTCACTCACGAATCCTTAGACTTTGTGTACCAATATCCGGATGTTTTGCTGGGAAGGCAAGAGATGGAAGTACAGTATGCCTATTTACATGTCCGTGCATACGGGAAGAAGGAATTACCGAATTATGAACAAGCCTTACTTCGTATGATTGACTTTGTACTGTCGAACGACATTCGAGGCGAATGGTTTACGTATGAGCATATGAGATTATTGGTGGCTGGCGTATTCGACTTGTATAACAAGAAGCAGGTCACCACGTTGGAAAATAAACGTAAGGTGCTGATTGGCATGTATAAACTGATTGAGCGATATTCTCAGCTGAAGGATAGTGCGTCTTACAAATTACTCATGCAAAAGATATGGAACGAATGTGCAGACTGATACAGGCTATGACCATGCTGGTTGTCTTCCTATTGGTTTCTCCTGTATGCATATGGGCGCAAGTGTACCAAAAGGGTATTGTATTGTTGCAGAATTCGGGGAAGCAGCCATTGACGCAGGTTACGGTGTTGGTATCGGGAGCAGTACCTACTACCTCGGATAGCCAAGGCGAATTCACACTTCATTTCTCCACCCGCAAAGAGGGTGAGGCGGTGCGTACTCTTGATGTCAGTAAGACGGGCTATGAGTTGGTGAATAGTAAGGAAATAAGCCTTTGGAATATTTCATCCTCCCGTCCCTTCACCATTGTAATGTGCCCCAAGGGGGCTTTGGCTGAAAGTCGTCGTCGATACTATCGGTTGGGGGAGGACCGATATAGAGTTTTGTATCAAAAAAAGTTGAAAGAGTTGGAGGCAGCGGTAGAGTCGAATGCGCAGATGGAAGCCGAATATCACCGGAAATTGGAGGAAGCCAATAGGCAATTACAGCAGGCGATGGAAAGGCTGGGCGAATTTTGTGACCGCTTTGCTCGCATCAATCGCGATATGCTGGGCGAGCTGGATCAACGGGCATTGGAACTGCTGGACAAGGGCGATGTGGAAGGGGCTATTCAGGTATATGAAGATGCGCAATTGTTGCAGAATTTCCGTGATAAGACCCAATTGCGTAATTCTTTGCGCAAGGAGAGAAATTTTGTCAGGGAGAAGATAGAGGAAGAAATAGGCTTGCTCGAAAAGGAGGGTAGTCCTTCTTCACTTCAAAGGCGGGACAGCTTACGGAACGTGCTAGAGCAATATTAAAAAACTTAGGCACGGATTGCGCCGAATTTTCACGGATTCTATTCTCCGTGTTTCTTCCGCGTTATCCGTGCCTAAGCAGGTATCTAACTTCTTCTAACTCCTATAAAAATTAGTAAGCGAAGATAGGATATTTCTCCATCGTCTTGTTGACACGTGCGCGGACGTCGGCAATCACCTGCTCGTTCTCTACGTTGGACAGGACGGTCTCAATCATCTCGGCAATCTCCAGCATGAGGTCTTCCTTGGCACCGCGTGTGGTGATGGCGGGTGTACCCAGACGGATACCCGAAGTCTGGAAGGCCGAACGGCTGTCGAACGGAACCATGTTCTTGTTTACGGTGATGTCGGCAGATACCAATGCCTTTTCGGCTACCTTACCCGTCAGGTCGGGGTATTTGGTGCGCAGGTCCACCAGCATGGAGTGGTTGTCCGTACCACCGGAAACGATGGTGAAGCCACGGTCAATCAGTGCCTGTGCCAGTACGGCGGCATTCTTCTTCACCTGTGCGGCATATTCCTTGAACTCCGGCTGAAGGATTTCGCCGAAAGCAACGGCCTTGGCAGCGATGACGTGTTCCAGCGGACCACCCTGTATGCCCGGGAATACGGCAGAGTCGAGCAACTGAGACATCATCTTGATTTCGCCCTTCGGTGTCTTCTTGCCCCACGGATTGGGGAAATCCTTGCCCAAGAGGATGATACCACCACGCGGACCACGCAGAGTCTTGTGGGTAGTCGAAGTCACGATGTGAGCATACTTCACCGGGTTGTCAAGCAATCCGGCAGCAATCAGTCCGGCGGGGTGAGCCATATCAATCATCAGGATGGCACCTACCTTGTCGGCAATCTCGCGCATACGCTTATAGTCCCATTCGCGTGAATAGGCCGAACCGCCGCCGATAATCATTTTCGGTTTCTCGCGCAGGGCGATTTCTTCCATTTGGTCGTAGTCCACACGGCCTGTTTCTTTGTTCAGGTTGTATTCGCAGGGGGTGTAGATGAGTCCGGATGTGTTGACCAGCGAACCGTGAGAGAGGTGTCCGCCGTGAGCCAGGTTCAAGCCCATAAACTTGTCACCGGGATTCAGTACGGCGAGGAATACGGCTGCATTGGCCTGTGCGCCCGAGTGCGGCTGTACGTTGGCCCATTCTGCACCGAAGATTTCCTTTACGCGGTCGATGGCAATTTGTTCACTTTGGTCCACCACTTCACATCCACCGTAGTAGCGCTTGCCGGGGTAGCCCTCTGCATACTTGTTGGTAAGGCAGGATCCCATGGCCTGCATAACTTGGTCGCTAACGAAGTTCTCTGACGCAATCAGTTCAATGCCCTTGAGCTGACGTTGATGTTCTTTTTCGATGATGTCGAAAATTAAGTCGTCTCTTTTCATTCTTGCTTATTAGATAAGTTTGATAATTCTATGTCTCTTATTAAGCGCACAAATTTACGGCAAAAAAATGAATAATTCGTAGGGAAAAGCAGTTTTTTGCTTTCAAAAGAATACTCCGAAGGAAAAACTGAGCACGTTGTCGCGTCGTTGGAAGCGGATGCCGTTGCCCACTGCGGTCTCCGTGTCGTCCGAAGAGATGCCGTAGGCTATCCGTTTGGATATGTTGTGCAGCCCGATGTCGTAGCGGAAGTCGAAGAAAATGCGCGAGATGGTGACGGCAACGCCTACGGTGGCACTGACATTCAGATTGTACAGGCTTTCATGAATGTCGGTTTGGTCGAAGTTGTCGAAGGTCACGCTGGTCTGATGGGGGAGGATATACCGTATCTTGGGACCACCAAACACGGCAAGGCTGTACGGCCCCTCCTTGATGAAATTGTATCCGTAGATGACGGGGATGTCAATGCTGTGGATGGACGAGGTGATGGATGCTTCTTCGGGCACGGCATCCACGGCGGCATCTTCGGCCAGCGGCTTGTCGAAGGTGATGTTGCAGCGGTTGATGTTGTAGGACACCTCCGGTTGCAGGAAGTGCCGTCCGAAGTTGATGCGCATGAAGATGGAAGCGAAGTAGCCAATCTTGTAGTTGTTCTGCACTTCGTCGATGGAAACGCCGTTTACCGTCAGGTGCTGAATCAAAAACAGGGAAGAGGTGAATCCGCCTTTGATGCCGAAGTTCACGGGGCGGTCGTAGCGGCTGGCTTTTGCTTTGACCTCCTCTGCCGCGGGCGTTACGCCGGGTACGGCAAAATCCTGTCCCCACAGCGTGGGAGAGGCTATGCATATACATATATAAAGAAGCAAAAGTCTTCGTTTCATATTCAATTACCTGTTTGTTCTTGCTTAGGTTTGTTGGGCTCGCCTTTGTCGGTTGCGTTTATTTCTTTTTCTCCACCGACCAGCCGAACTTTCCAATCTTGGCTCCCAGTTCGTAATATCCACCATGCACATATACCAGCGGATTGGTCTCGGCCAGTTCCAGTTTTCCGGTTTCCGGATTCAGATGCTTGGTGTCGGCACGCACGTTTACAACGTCTGCGATGAACATATCGTGCGAGCCTAGCGACATGATTTCCTTTACCCGGCACTCGATGCAGAGCGGCGATTCTTCAATCAGCGGTGCACTGACTACGGAGCAACGGCCCGGCGTCAGCTTCATTTCCTCGAATTTGCGGTAATCCTTGCCCGAACGCACTCCACACCAATCCGTGGCACGTGCCATGTCTTTGGTGGTAAGGTTGATGACAAACTCCATGTTGCGCTTGATGATGTCGTAGGAGTGACGCTCCGGCCGCACGGAAATATAGCACATGGGCGGATTCGTGCAGATCGTCCCCGTCCATGCCACTGTCAGTATGTTGTATTCTTCCGGAACACTGCCGCAACTCACCAATACGGCGGGCAGCGGATAAATCATGGTTCCCGGCTTCCAGTCTTCTTTCATTAATTAAATTATTTCAATTTCTTCCCTTCGCTGTTCCTTTTCGCAATAGTGGCACTTGATGATGCAGTGCTCTTTGTCGACGACGCGGAAACGGGTAGGCATCGGCTCATTGTTGGTGATGCACTTCGGATTGGCGCATTTCACGATGCCGTGCAGCTCGTCGGGGAGGGTCAGCTCACGCTTCTCGGCAACTTCGTAGTCGCGTATGATGTTCAGCTTCACACTGGGGGCCACCACGGCGATGCGGTTGATTTCGTCGTCGCAGAAATACTTGTCGGCAATCTTGATGATGCCCTTTTTCCCCAGTTTCTTGCTTTTGAGGTTGAAGCCGATGGTGATGTTGTTGCTCATCTGTTGCAGTCCCAGTAGAGAGACCACCGTAAACAGTTTCTCGGAAGGTATATGGTCGATAACGGTTCCGTTCTCTAGAGCCGCTACCTGCAATTCTTGTTTCTTTTCGCTTGACATGGCTTTTGTTTAATTGATAATTGATAATGGATAATTAGCTGCGCTCGGTGCAGCTTTTATCTTTTTATTATAGTATAGTTGATAATTGACAATTGATAACCGATAGTTCATTATCCATTATCCATTATTTTTTAACTTCCTCCAGCGTGATTCCCAGTACATCGCACAAGATGGCTTGACGGGCGTACAGACCATTCTGAGCCTGCTGGAAGTAATAGGCTTTGGGACTGTCATCTACGTCGTAGGCTATTTCGTTGACGCGGGGCAGCGGATGCAGGATGCGCAAGTTGGGGCGCGTGTTCTCCAACATCTTACCTTTCAGGATATAAACGTTCTTCACCCGTTCGTATTCCATCAGGTCGGTGAACCGTTCGCGTTGCACGCGGGTCATGTACAGGATGTCGGCATCGGCTATGGTCTCTTCCGTAAAGTCGGTATGCTCCACATATTTAATGCCATGTTCGCGGCAGTAAATCTTATATTCCTCCGGCATTTTCAGTTCTTCAGGGGCGATGAAGTGGAAAGTCGGGTTGAAATGCCGCATGGCCATCAGCAGCGAATGCACGGTGCGTCCGTACTTCAGGTCGCCCACCAGAAAGATGTTCAGATTTTCCAGTGTACCCTGCGTCTTGTAGATAGAATAGAGGTCGAGCATGGTTTGAGATGGATGCTGATTGGCACCGTCGCCTGCGTTGACAATGGGTACGTTTGTCACTTCGCTGGCATAGCGGGCGGCTCCTTCCAAGTAGTGGCGCATCACGATGATGTCGGCATAGTTGCTCACCATTTTGATGGTATCCCTCAGCGTCTCACCCTTTGACGAGCTGCTTGCCTTGGGGTCGGCAAAGCCGATGACGCGCGCTCCCAATCGGTTGGCAGCGGTTTCAAAACTGAGGCGTGTACGGGTGGAAGGCTCGAAAAATAGAGTGGCGACTACTTTCCCGTCCAATAAATGCCGGTTCGGTTGCGATTCAAATTCCTTCGCCATTTCGAGCATATAGAGGATTTTTTCCTTGCTGTACTCGGCAATGGTGACTAAACTTCTGTTTTCCATATTGTTGAATTCATTTATATTTTTCGAGAGTGTAAAGTTAGGGAAAATCTGTGGGCTTTTAAAATCTGCGGGGAAGTATTTTTTATGAATTATCAATTATCCGTTTCGCTTATCGATTGTTTAACGTGGGGCCGATGCGTTGGTGTCAGTTTCTTTTATTCGGTTCGACATATCGTATAGCAGATGCGGTTTGGGGAGGTGGCAATTCGGTAATGCGAATTGAGGAAACACACAATCGTCGATGAACACATAACAAGAATTAAAAAAAAGAAACTTGCGGTATATTGACTATAAATCCGTATCTTTGCCCCATTATTGAATTTTGATTTTAATAGTCAGGCATGATAAAGAATATCGTAAAAATCCTTTGGATTTTCATAGTATTGGTAATTGTGGCAGGTGTAGCTTTGTTTTGGGCTATCGGTAAAGGCTGGATTGGCTATATGCCTCCTGTGGAGGATTTGGAGAATCCGAACTATAAATTTGCCACGGAAGTGTTCTCGGAAGATGGCAAGGTGTTGGGAACCTATTCGTATAGCAAGGAGAATCGGGTGTATGTGGGTTATCAGGATTTGTCTCCCCATATCATCAATGCCCTGATTGCCACGGAAGATGTTCGCTTTGCCGAGCATTCGGGCATTGACGTCAAAGCTTTGTTCCGGGCCATTCTGAAGCGGGGCGTATTGATGCAGAAAAATGCCGGAGGAGGTAGTACCATTACCCAGCAGTTGTCCAAACAGCTGTATTCGCCCAGTGCGGACAACGTGACGGAACGTTTGTTCCAGAAGCCGATAGAGTGGGTGATAGCCGTGAAGCTGGAGCGTTACTACACGAAAGAGGAAATACTTACGATGTACCTGAATAAGTTCGACTTCCTGAACAATGCCGTTGGTGTGAAGACAGCTTCGTTCACCTACTTCGGCTGCGAACCCAAAGACTTGAAGATAGAAGAAGCGGCTACGTTGGTCGGGATGTGCAAGAATCCGTCGCTCTACAATCCTGTGCGCTATAACGAGCGGACACGTGGTCGCCGCAATGTGGTGCTCGACCAGATGCGCAAGGCAGGCTATATAACGGATGCCGAATGTGACTCGTTGCAGGCTTTGCCCTTGAAGCTGACTTACCACCGGGTGGACCATAACGAAGGATTGGCCACTTACTTCCGCGAATATCTGCGTGGCGTACTTAATGCCAAGAAGCCGGTGAAGTCCAATTATCGTGGCTGGCAAATGCAGAAATATTACGAAGATTCGCTAGACTGGGAAAACAATCCGCTGTTTGGCTGGTGCGAGAAGAATACGAAGAAAGACGGTACGCACTATAACCTATATACCGACGGATTGAAAATCTACACGACCATCGACTCGCGTATGCAGAAGTATGCGGAAGAGGCTGTGACGGAGCACTTGAAAGAATTGCAGGGATACTTCTATAAAGAGAAGAAGGGAAAGAAAACGGCTCCTTATACCTCGCAACTGACGCAAGAGGAAGTGGACGAAATATTGTATCGGGCCGTTAAGCAGTCTGACCGCTATCGGTTGATGAAGAAGGCTGGAGCATCGGAAGAGGAAATCAAGAAGGCGTTCGATAGACCGGAAGAGATGTCGGTGTTCAGTTGGAGCGGTGAGAAGGATACGGTGATGACTCCCTTGGACTCCATCCGTTACTATAAATTCTTCCTGCGTGCAGGGTTCATGTCGATGGATCCCCGCAACGGACACGTGAAGGCATACGTCGGAGGCCCCAATCATCATTACTTCAAGTATGACATGGCGATGGTGGGACGTCGGCAGATTGGTTCTACCATGAAACCGTACGTCTATTCGTTGGCCATGGAGAACGGTTTTTCTCCTTGCGATCAAGCGCGTCATGTGTCATATACACTGATTGACGAAAACGGCATTCCTTGGACTCCCAACAATGCCAACGACAAACGTTATGGCGAGATGGTGACGCTGAAGTGGGGATTGACGCACTCGGATAACTGGATTACGGCTTACCTGATGAGTAAACTGAATCCGTACGAACTGAAGCGTCTGGTACACAATTTCGGCATACGCAACCGCGAAATCGTTCCTTCCGTGGCTCTTTGTTTGGGACCCTGTGATGTGTCGGTGGGCGAGATGGTAGGAGCCTATACGGCTTTCCCCAACCGAGGTATACGGGTGGCACCGTTGTTTGTCAGCCGCATAGAGGATAACGAAGGCAACGTACTAGCTACATTTGCTCCCGAGATGCAGGAAGTCATCAGCGCATCGAGCGCATACAAGATGCTTGTGATGCTGCGTTCCGTCATCAATGAAGGTACGGGTGCGCGTGTGCGCCGTTTGGGTGTGAAGGCTGACATGGGAGGAAAGACCGGTACGACAAACAACAACTCTGACGGTTGGTTCATGGGATTCACTCCTTCGCTGGTATCCGGATGTTGGGTAGGCGGTGAAGACCGCGACATCCATTTTGACAGAATGTACTACGGACAAGGTGCCTCCATGGCCTTGCCTATTTGGGCCAAATATATGGTAAAGGTTTATGCCGACAAGTCGTTGGGGTATGACCCGGACGAGACGTTCCAGTTGCCGGAAGATTACGACCCGTGCAAGGATAGCGAGGAGGGCGAAAACTATACCATTGACGAACCGGTAGAAGGATTGGACGAATTGTTTAATTAATGGACAAAGGCAATTGATAGTATAGGATATGGTATATACAATCAGTATCGGAAGCAACGAACATCGGAAGGACAACTTGGCACTGGCGCGTAGGCGTTTGTCCGAACTCTTTCCGGGCATTCGGTTCTCGGAAGAAGAGGAAACGAGGCCTTTGTTTTTCAGGAGGCCAGAAATGTTTTCCAATCAAGTGGCTCGTTTCATCTCTGATAGCGGAGCCGATGAAATCACCTCCCAGCTGAAAGCCATCGAACGCGAAGCCGGCAGACGTCCGGAAGAGAAAGCACAGGAAATCGTGAAACTCGACCTTGACCTCCTTTCTTGCGACTCCATCATCTATAAGCCGGAAGACCTGAAAAGGGATTATATCCGGCGAGGGCTGGAAGGACTGAGGTGAATGGATAATTGATAATGAAGTCCTTTCTGCTAGTAATTAATT
>JAUNJD010000337.1 GCA_030523205.1 Bacteroides sp. | reverse complement strand
TTAATATCAATAATAAGATGAAACATTTATTTCGTGGTTTATGTGTTGTAGCGTTGACGATATGCTGCAACCTCCATTCAGTCTTTGCGCAGCAAATGCCTACCATTCCCATGGACCCCAACGTGCGTGTTGGTCAATTGGATAATGGTTTGACGTATTACATCCGTAAGAATAATCTTCCTGCCGAACGGGTTGACTTCTACATTGCCCAGAAGGTAGGCTCCATACAGGAGGAAGCCGACCAACGAGGCTTGGCTCACTTCCTGGAGCACATGTGCTTCAACGGCACAACCCACTTCCCCGGCGATGCCCTGAAGCAATACTTGGAGCGCATCGGCGTGAAGTTCGGCGAGAACCTGAACGCATACACTTCTGTTGACGAGACGGTGTATAACATCAACAACGTGCCCGTCAACACGCCCGGTGCCATCGATTCCTGCCTCCTCATCCTGCACGATTGGAGCAACGACCTGACGCTCGACCCCAAGGAGATAGACAAGGAGCGCGGCGTCATCAACGAAGAATGGCGCACCCGCATGAGTGCCATGCAACGCTTCCAAGAGAAGATGCTGCCCGCCATGTTTGCAGGCACGAAGTATGCCACCTGCTTCCCCATCGGAACCATGGAGGTGGTAATGAACTTCAAGCCTCAGACGTTGAGAGACTACTACGAGAAGTGGTATCGCCCCGACTTGCAAGGCATTGTGGTGGTGGGCGACATCGACGTAGATGCCATCGAAGCCAAGATAAAGACTGTCTTTGCCGACATCCCCGCCCAGCCCAATGCGGCCAAGCGCGAATACTATCCGGTAAGCGACAATGAAGAGCCGATTGTCGTTATTGGTCAGGACAAGGAGCAGCCCTACATCCAGGCATTCATATTCAACAAGCACGAGGCTGTTCCCAACGAGCAGAAAACCAGCGTAGCCTATCTGATGCAGAACTATGCAGTCAGTTTGATTGGCAGTATGCTGAATGCCCGTCTGAACGAACTGACTCAGACAGCCAATCCTCCTTATGTATATGCCGGTGCCTACGATGGCAATTTCTTTGTAGCCAAGACGAAAGGTGCCTTTACGGGTGTTGTCGTTTGCAAGGAAGATGCAGTAGATAGCGGCATTGCTACCCTGCTTCGCGAGGTTGAACGTGCCCGCAAGTTCGGCTTCACCGAGGGCGAATACCAGCGTGCCCGTGCCGAATACCTCCGCCAGCTGGAGTCGGCCTACAACGAGCGCGACAAGCGCAAGAACGTGGAATACGTCAACGAGTATGTACGCCATTTCCTGGACAACGAACCCACTCCGGGCATTGAATACGAATACACCACCCTCAATCAGATTGCTCCGATGATTCCTTTGCAGGCATTGAACATGATGATGCAGGAGTTGGTGCAGGACAACAACAAGGTCGTAGCAGTCTTTGGCCCCGAGAAGGAAGGCATCAAGCTGCCCACCGAAGCCGAAATCAAGAAGATTCTGCAAGATGTGAAGGCCGAGGAGTTGACGCCGTACGAAGACAAGGTGTCCGATGAACCGCTGATGAAAGAAGCACCCCAAGGCGGAAAAATCATATCGGAAACGACCGATAAATTGTTTGGCACCACCACGCTCACCCTGTCCAACGGCGTGAAGGTAATCATCAAGAAGACCGACTTTAAGGCCGACGAGATTCGCATGAAGGGCATCAGCTTCGGCGGAAGTTCGCTGTTCCCCGATTCGGAGATTATCAACATCAATAGTTTGGATGCTGTGTCCGTGGGTGGTTTGGGCAACTTCAGCGCCGTAGATTTGGAAAAGGTGCTGGCCGGAAAGAAAGCCTCTGTGGGTTATAGCATTGACGACAAGACCGAGGGCGTAGATGGAAACTGCTCACCGAAGGATTTTGAAACCCTGATGCAGCTCACATACCTCACCTTTACAGCTCCGCGCCGCGATGATGATGCGTTTGCTTCCTATATCAACCGCAACAAGGCCATGTTGCAGAACATGGAAATGAATCCGCAGGTGGCCTTCAGCGATAGTGTCACCTTTGCCGTGAAGATGGGACACCCTCGTACGCTGCGCATGAAGGCCGATATGCTGGATAAGGTGAGCTACGACAAGGTGCTCGAAATGTACAACGACCGCTTTAAGGATGCCAGCGACTTTACCTTCATCTTCGTTGGCAATATAGACATTGAAACCATGAAGCCGCTGATTGAAACCTATTTGGGCGCACTTCCTTCCATCAACCGCAAGGAGACGTACAAGGACAACAAGGTGGAGAACCGTAAGGGCACGTACAAGAACATCTTCGTCCGTCAGCAGGAAACTCCCAAGGCTTCCAACTTTGTATTCTATTCGGGCAATTGCGAATATAACCTGAAGAACAGCCTTCTTCTCAGCATGACGAGTCAGGTGCTCGACATGGTTTATACCGAAAAGGTGCGCGAGGACGAAGGTGGTGCCTACGGTGTATATACAGGCGGTAGTCTGACGAAGTATCCGAAGGAAATCGCCGGCTTCCAGATAATATTCAACACAGCTCCCGAGAAGCGCGAGAATCTGATGAAGATTATCTTTGCCGAAGTAGAGAACATGGCCAAGTCCGGTCCGGCAGAAGAGCACTTGAGTAAGGTGAAGGAATTCATGCTGAAGAAGCACGCTGAAGACCTGAAGGAGAACAGCTATTGGTTGGGTGTTATCAACGAGTACATCTATTCGGGCGTGGACGAAATGACCGACTACGAGAAGCTGGTGAACAGCATTACCGCCAAGGACATCCAGAAGTTCGTCAACAGCCTGGTTAAGCAGAAGAACGAAGTGGAAGTCTCGATGATAAGCCCCGAAAAGGCGGCTGAAAACTGATAGTGAGTTGGACAAGGAACTGAGAATTTAGTCAACGAGTGGACAAGTTGACAAGTCAACAAGGCATTTCCTCCGGATGCAGTGCCTCGTAGCCTCGTTAACTTGTCCCCTCGTCAACCAAACTCAAAAACTCAAAAAC
>JAUNJD010000336.1 GCA_030523205.1 Bacteroides sp. | reverse complement strand
GATAACTCCCTTTAACTCCTACTAACTCCTTCTAACTCCTGACAATATAACCTCGGCTTGTACCCCTTTCCTTCTTCTCAGTTACATTTTTTTCCTAAAGAGTGGAATATCAAAAAGATTTCGCTATTTTTGCGTGCTGAAAAACGAATACACATATTTTATTATGATAAAGATAACATTTCCAGACGGCTCCGTTCGTGAATATAACGAAGGAGTCACGGGTCTGCAAATTGCAGAAAGCATCAGTTCTCGCCTGGCACAAGACGTGCTGGCTTGCGGGGTTAACGGAGAGACTTATGATTTGGGGCGTCCCATCAATCAGGATGCCGAGGTTGTGCTCTACAAATGGGATGATGAACAAGGCAAACACGCCTTCTGGCACACCAGTGCCCACTTGCTGGCCGAAGCGTTGCAGGAGCTGTATCCCGGCATTCAGTTCGGTATCGGTCCTGCCATCGAAAACGGTTTCTACTACGACGTAGATCCGGGTGAGGCCACCATCAAGGAATCCGACCTTCCTGCCATCGAACAGAAAATGGTGGAACTGGTAGCCAAGAAAGAGGCACTTGTGCGCAAGGACATTGCCAAGGCTGATGCCCTGAAGATGTTCGGCGACCGTGGCGAAACGTATAAGTGCGAACTTATCTCCGAACTTGAAGACGGCCATATCACTACCTATACACAGGGTGCCTTCACCGACCTCTGCCGTGGTCCGCATTTGCTGTCAACGGCTCCCATCAAGGCCATCAAGCTGACATCGGTAGCCGGTGCTTACTGGCGCGGACAGGAGAACCGCAAGATGATGACCCGTATCTACGGTATCACCTTCCCGAAGAAGAAGATGCTGGACGAATACCTCGTCCTGCTGGAAGAGGCCAAGAAGCGCGACCACCGCAAGATTGGCAAGGAGATGGACCTGTTCATGTTCTCCGACACCGTGGGCAAGGGATTGCCGATGTGGTTGCCCAAGGGTGCCGCCCTGCGCATCCGCTTGCAGGATTTCCTGCGTCGCATCCAAGGTCGTTACGACTATCAGGAAGTGATGTGTCCGCCCATCGGAAACAAATTGCTCTATATCACTTCGGGACACTATGCCAAGTATGGCAAGGATTCTTTCCAGCCCATCCAGACACCCGAAGAGGGAGAAGAATACTTCCTCAAACCGATGAACTGTCCGCATCACTGCATGATATACAAGAACTCGCCCCGTTCGTACAAGGACCTGCCTTTGCGCATCGCCGAGTTCGGTACGGTATGCCGCTACGAGCAGAGCGGCGAACTGCACGGACTGACACGTGTGCGTAGCTTCACGCAGGACGATGCCCACCTCTTCTGCCGTCCCGACCAGGTGAAGGAAGAATTCCTCCGCGTGATGGACATCATCTCCATCGTGTTCAAGTCGATGAACTTCCAGAACTTCGAGGCTCAGATTTCCTTGCGCGACAAGGTGAACCGCGAGAAGTACATCGGTAGCGACGAGAACTGGGAAAAGGCCGAACGCGCCATCATCGAGGCTTGCGAGGAAAAGGGATTGCCCGCCAAGGTGGAATATGGAGAAGCTGCCTTCTACGGTCCGAAGCTGGACTTCATGGTGAAAGATGCCATCGGTCGCCGTTGGCAGTTGGGAACCATTCAGGTGGATTACAACCTGCCCGAACGATTCCAGCTGGAATACACCGGTGCCGACAATCAGAAACACCGTCCCGTCATGATTCACCGTGCCCCCTTCGGTTCGATGGAACGCTTTGTGGCTGTGCTCATCGAGCATACGGCCGGTAAGTTCCCCTTGTGGCTCACGCCCGACCAAGTGGCCATCCTGCCCATTAGCGAGAAGTTCAACGACTACGCCAACGAGGTGAAGGCCTTCTTGAAGAAGTATGACATCCGTGCTCTTGTGGATGAGCGCAACGAGAAGATTGGCCGCAAGATTCGCGACAACGAAATGAAGCGTATCCCCTATATGCTGATTGTGGGCGAGAAGGAAGCCGAAAACAAGGAAGTTTCTGTCCGCAAGCAGGGTGAGGGCGACCAAGGAACCATGAAATTTGAAGATTTTGCAAAAAAAGTGAACGAAGAAGTTCATAATATGATAAATAAGTGGTAAATTTGCGCCCAATTGTGAAAGCATAGCTATCCTTGATGTTTTCGGAGGGCGCAGCTTTTATCTGATAAATAAAAATTTAGTAGTAATTAAAAGAAAAATACTGGTAGTAAAAGTTATTTAATGAAGAATGACAGCTTAAAAGGGCAACACCGGATTAATGAACAAATCCGTGCCAAAGAAGTCCGCATTGTGGGCGATGAAGTGGAATCGAAAGTGTATCCGATAGGTCAGGCACTGAGACTGGCTGAAGAACATGAAGCCGACCTCGTGGAGATTTCTCCGAATGCACAACCCCCTGTTTGTCGTATCATCGATTACTCTAAATTTCTTTATCAGCTGAAGAAGCGTCAGAAGGAACAGAAGGCGAAGCAGGTAAAGGTGAACGTCAAAGAGATACGGTTCGGACCCCAGACCGATGACCATGACTACAACTTCAAGTTGAAACATGCCAAAGGTTTTCTGGAAGATGGTGACAAGGTGAAAGCCTACGTTTTCTTCAAAGGACGTTCCATCCTTTTCAAAGAACAGGGCGAAGTGCTCCTGCTACGTTTTGCCAACGATTTGGAAGACTATGCCAAGGTGGACCAAATGCCGCTTCTCGAAGGAAAGAGGATGACCATCCAGCTCTCGCCGAAGAAGATGGGCGGAGCCAAGAAGCCTGCTCCCGCCAAGCCGGTAGAGGCTGCCAAGGCCGAAGAGACACAAGCCGAGGAGGAGGAATAAACTTCCGACGGGCGGTCTGCCTGAAAAAAGAAAGAAAATGTGTAACGCCGTAAGGTATAGTGCGTTGCCATATAATTAATAATTTAAAAGTTTAAAAAAGATGCCAAAGATCAAGACGAACTCCGGTGCCAAAAAAAGATTCACTCTTACCGGAACGGGTAAAATCAAAAGAAAGCACGCTTTTC
>JAUNJD010000060.1:8833-18950 GCA_030523205.1 Bacteroides sp. | reverse complement strand
ATTAGAGCAAGGACTAGAACAAGGAAAACAAAGCATTGCCCGCCAAATGAAAGCGGACGGCGTACCCTTGCAGAGCATCGCCCGATACACAGGACTTTCGGAGGAAGAGATTGACAGCCTGTAAAAAACTCTAGAATTACCTTCAACCCCACACATAGCCACCGGAATGAAAATCTAACCATTGAATATAGCAGTTATGAGAAAATTATCCAAACTAATCTTGCCGGCCATCGCCTCGATGCTGATGACGGCACAACCTGCCAGCGCAGGGCAGAAATCGGATGCCGAGAAAGACATGACAGGCTATCTGTTTGTTTACTTCACGGGCAACCACATCAGCGAAGAAGCCGTGTGCTACGCCATAAGCACAGACGGATACACCTACCAAGCACTGAACAACAACAAGCCGGTACTCGATTCGAACGTCATCAGCTCGACGGGCGGCGTACGCGACCCGCACATCCTGCGCGGCGAAGACGGAAAGACGTTCTACATGGTGCTGACAGACATGGTGTCGGACAACGGATGGGACTCCAACCGTGCCATGGTACTGCTAAAGTCAAAGGACCTCGTGAACTGGAAGCACAGCGTCATCAATATGCAGAAACGATACAAGGGACAGGAGAAACTGAAGCGCGTATGGGCCCCCCAAACCATCTACGACCCCGAGGCCGGAAAGTACATGGTATATTGGTCCATGCAGTATGCCGGCGGGCCGGACGTCATCTACTACGCATACGCCAACAAGGACTTTACCGACCTGGAAGGCGAACCGAAGGAACTCTTCGTGCCGCAGAACCGCAAATCGTGCATCGACGGCGACATTGTATATAAGGACGGCGTGTTCCACCTCTTCTACAAGACCGAAGGACACGGCAACGGCATTAAGGTAGCCACCACCACATCGCTCACCTCGGGACAGTGGACCGAAGAGCCCGACTACAAGCAGCAGACCAAGGAGGCCGTAGAGGGCGCAGGAACCTTCAAGCTCATCGGTCAGGACAAGTACATCCTGATGTACGATGTCTATATGAAGGGCAAATACCAATTCACCGAAACCACCGACCTGAAGAACTTCAAGGTGATAGATGCCGACGTGAAGATGAACTTCCACCCGCGCCATGGCACCGTCATCCCCATCACCAACAAGGAGCTGAAGCGACTGACGAAGAAATGGGGCACACCTCTTTAATTGAAGAATGAAGAATCGGATAAGTAAGCCCCTCTGATGCCCGTCTTACGAGTCTTTCATATAGCCTTCTGTTGCCTACTGATAGCTTTGTCTGCCCCGGCACAACAAGTGACAGTGACCGAACTGCCCACCCAAACGTTGCTGCCCGTGGCTCACATACACCGCATCTTTCAGGACAGCGAAGGCTATATGTGGTATGCCACCGAAGAAGGTGGCCTCTGCCGTGACAATGGCTATCAATTGGATATATTCCGGTCCGACCTGAATACCCCGCACCTGCTAGCAAGCAATACCATCACTTGCATAGCGGAAGACAAAAACCGAAGAATATGGTTTGGCACCGAAAAGGGGCTATACATACTGGACAAGGCAAACTACCAAATAACCGAAATGACCGGTCCGGAAGTAGCAGGCAGACGGATACACGCCGTATGCGCCACTACGGACAACACACTGTGGGTGGCTGCGGACAACGAAATACTGCACTACGACGCCGACGGAACACTGCAACGCACCTATCCCTCGCTGTGGGAAGAGCAACCCAAGCCCATATCCGATTTCTACGAAGACAGCCAACACATCCTTTGGATTCTGCAAGCCGGAGGAGGATTGCTGAAGTATGACCTGAAAGCCCGCACACCCCAAAGCCCGGCTCCCGTAGAGTTCAGGCCGGAAACATACAAACTCCCCAACCTATCCCCTACACAAATGATAGAAGACAAACAAAACCATTGCTACTGGATAGGCACATGGGGAGGAGGCATCATTCGGTATGCCCCTTCGGAGCAACCGGCCATGACAGAAGCGGCAACAGATGCCCGCACTCGCCGACTGCAAGTATTGGGGTTGCTGCAAGACAGCAACCAAGGCCTCTTATGGGTATCGGCCATGGACAACCTATACCTTTACCGAATAGCGGACCAAACGCTGCAACCCGTTGCCACACAGACCTTCCTGCCCGAAGGGAGCAAGATACTGGACCGCATCATCGAAGACCGCTGGGGCAATATATGGGTACCCGGCTACTCCCCCCATACCTTTATCCTCTCGTTCGAGAGAAACGAGATTGTCCGCTATCCCGTATCGGCCATGACCGCTGCAACGGGCTATCCCGTCATGGCCGACCGTGTGGTGAAGGAGGGAGACCACTACTGGATATGGCAAGGAAGAACCGGCCTGACCCTATACGACTCAACCCGCGACCGCATCTCTTTCGTATCCGACTTCCCCGAAATCTCCACCAAACATACGATAGCCAAACCCATCAAGAAATGCCGCAACCGAGCGGGCATCTGGGCCTTCCACGCCAACAGCCTGCTGCACGTGTGGCACGAAGAAATGCGTATGTGCCTGGACGAAGAAGTCCGCCTTCCCGACGACAGCCCCATCCACTCGCTATACGAAGACGAGAAGAATTGCCTTTGGATAGGAGCGGGCGAAAGCCTCTACCAATATGCCACATTGGGCGGCAAACTGAGCAAGGTGAGCGAGGACGTAGGGAGGATTCAGGACCTTGTCGCTACGGACGGCTGCACCTATTGCATCACAGGGCAACAGCAATGGATAATGGTCCATGCCGACGGCACACGTAGCATAATCAAAGAAGGAGAGGACTATTCTTCGATTGCCCGGACACACGATGGCAGGATATGGGTGGCTTCCCTGCAAGGCAGCGTGTATGCTTACGACCCACATACCCAGACCGTCTGCTTCGAAGAGGAGGCCGCAAACCGCAACGGCGATGGAGTAAAAGGACTGGCCGCCGATGACCTCGGGCACCTCTGGGTGCTTTCGGACCAATATGTCAAAGAGTACAATCCCGCCAACCGTTCATTCCGCATCCTGCGCAACACCGACCGCACAATTCTGGTCGATTACTTCCACTGCATCAGCCGGATGGAGAACGGAAGAATGAACATAGGCGGCATCGGTGCCTTCTGCGAGCTGCCTCCTTTAGCCGAACTAAACCGTACTTCTGACGGCACGAAAACATTGGTTTCCGCTTGGGAAACGAACGATACGAAGCACTTGGCGGGCATTGGTCAGTCGCAGCTCAGCATCGAGCCGGAAGAGAGCAACCTTGCCATTTACTTCTCTACACTGAATCATCTGTATGCCCGGAAAATCAGCTATGCCTATCGCCTGAAGGGGTGGGAAAAGGCATGGACTTATCTGCCCCAAGGGGTCAACGTGGCCCACTTCAGCAAGCTGCCCAAGGGGAAATATACCTTAGAGGTAAAGGCCACAGACATCTATGGCTGCTGGGGAAAGCCGACGGACGTGCTGACCCTCCATCGCCTGCCCGCATGGTACGAGACCCGATGGGCATACATACTCTACTTCTGCACAGGACTGGTACTGCTATTGGGCATTTGGTGGATGGACAGCCGCATCCGCTACCTGATAACACTGCAAAAGAAGCGGAAGGAAATCTTCTTGGCCACCGGCGCGGAGGTGCAGACTGAAAACCTACCGACTTCTGCCCCCGACAAAGAACTGTTGGCCAAAGCCGTAGCCTGCGTAAAGCGTAACATGGACAATAGCGACTACAACGTAGAACGGCTCAGCGAGGACCTATGCATGAGCCGCATGAGCCTATACCGCAAGCTACAACTGCAAACCGGACAGAAACCTACCGAGTTTATCCGCAGCATCCGACTGAAAGAGGCAGCCCGCCTGCTGAACGAGACGCAATTGTCGGTTGTTGAGATTTCAGAGAGAGTAGGATTCTCCACGCCCGGCTACTTCAGCAAATGCTTCAAGGAGATGTTCGGCGTGCTTCCCACCCACTATGGCAAGCGGGAATAGCTGCAACAAATGTAACAAAACCCTGCAATAAATGTAACAAACCGCCATTTATACATTCCTCAAGTCACTTCGTTACATATCACACCCGAGGCTTAACTTCCTCCTATTTACCTTTGCCACCATCATTAACGGAACCGATTCCATTCGTACAATCTTTAAAAAAACTCAAGCAATGAAAGACATTATCAGTAAAGCCATTTTATCCATCTGTATAGGTTTGGGAACTTCTGCCGGACTGACCGCACAAACGTACACATGGATTAACAGCACGGAGGGGAACACGTGGCAAACCTCCCAAGTGAAACTACAAACCCAAGCCCGCGAGACTCCTATTATAAGCATAGAAGGTACGGAGCAGGGAACCGACTTCCGGGCATGGGGCACCTGCTTCAACGAACTGGGCTGGGATGCGCTCAACATCTTGACTCCCGACGAACGCGAGGACATCTTGCGCAAGCTGTTCGCACCGGACGGCGACTTGCGCTTCACCATGGGGCGCTTCTCGATGAACGCCAACGACTATGCCCGCAGTTGGTACAGCTGTGACGAGGTACCGGGCGACTTCCGGTTGAAGTATTTCAACATCGAGCGCGACAAGCAGACACTCATCCCCTACATACGCTCGGCCCAACGGTATAACCCGAACCTGACTTTCTGGATTTCGCCTTGGTGCCCGCCCAGCTGGATGAAAATCAATGGAGACTACCCCGTGCGCAGCAGCAAGTACAACCAACTGCCGCCCGAAGCCGACATCGCCCTGTACGAAGACAAGAGGGAGGAGACCCAAGGCGTATTCCCCAAACAACTGGCCGTGAACGACTACATGATACAGGACCCTCGCTATCTGCAAACCTACGCCAATTATTTCTGCAAGTTCATCGATGCCTATCGGGAGCAAGGCATCCCCATCACCATGGTGATGTATCAGAACGAGGCTTACAGCTATACGCCCTACCCCGGCTGCGCGTGGACTGCCGAAGGCATCATCCGCTTCAATGCCGAATACTTGGCACCTACCCTGAAGAAGCATCACCCCGAGGTGGCTCTCTACCTAGGCACATTCAATACCAACCGATTGGACCATGTAGAGGAACTTCTGGCCAATCAGCGCCTGCGCGAGAGCATACAAGGCATCGGCTTTCAGTGGGAAGGCGGACAGATATTGCCCAAGATTCGTGCCAAATATCCCCAATATAAATATGTGCAGACCGAAAGCGAATGCGGATGGGGCAGCTTCGACTGGAAAGCAGGCGAGCACACCTTCAGCCTCATGAACCACTATCTGGGCAACGGCTGCGAGGAATACACCTTTTGGAACTGCATCCTCTGCGACAACGGTGAAAGTCCCTGGGGCTGGAAGCAGAATGCCCTGATACGTGTTGACTCGAAAGCAGGCACCGCCACCTTCACCCCCGAATACTATGCCGTGAAGCATTACAGCAGCTTCGTCGTGCCCGGTTCCAAGGTGTTGGCCTTTGTCCCCGCCAAAGAAAAGAATACCCCCGTATTGGTTGCCAAGACACCACAAGGCAAGTATGTCATCATAGCCGGCAACTTCAGTGAGGAGACACAGAGCATAACATTAAAATTAGGTAACAAATATCTGAATGCCGAACTTATGTCGCACTCTTTTCACACGTTTATCATGAAATAGCTTGCAATTTTTACTTGCTTTCACAAAATATTATATACTTTTGCACCCGTTTTTAAGAAATAGTGATTTTATGAAAGCGTTCGAATTCAAGCCGAAGTTGTATACGGCTTTAAAAAACTACTCTAAAGAAACTTTTATGGCCGACCTCATGGCCGGTATCATTGTGGGCATCGTGGCCCTGCCGCTTGCCATCGCGTTCGGTATTGCTTCCGGCGTATCACCGGAGAAAGGTATCATCACAGCCATCATTGCTGGTTTCATCATCTCGCTGCTGGGCGGTAGCAAAGTGCAGATAGGCGGACCTACCGGTGCATTTATCGTCATCATCTACGGCATCATTCAGCAGTACGGAGAATCGGGTCTGATAGTGGCTACGCTCATGGCGGGTGTCATCCTTATCCTGCTGGGGGCGTTCAAGTTGGGAGCTGTCATTAAGTTCATCCCCTACCCCATCATCGTGGGATTCACGAGCGGTATCGCCGTCACCATCTTCACCACGCAGATAGCCGACATCTTCGGACTGACGTTCGGTGGCGAGAAGGTGCCGGGCGACTTCATTGGGAAATGGATTATCTACTTCAAGCATTTCGATACGATAAACTGGTGGAACACCATCGTCAGCATAGCCAGCGTGATTATCATTGCCATCACGCCCCGATTCTCGAAGAAGATTCCCGGCTCGCTCATCGCCATCATCGTGGTGACCGTTGCCGTCTATCTGATGAAGACATACGGCGGCATCAACTGCATCGACACCATCGGCGACCGCTTCAGCATCAAAGCTGAACTGCCCGATGCCGTAGTGCCCGCCCTGGACTGGGAGGCCATCAAGGACTTGTTCCCCGTGGCCATCACGATTGCCGTGCTGGGTGCCATTGAGTCACTACTCTCGGCTACGGTGGCCGACGGTGTGATTGGCGACAAGCACGATTCCAACACCGAACTGATAGCACAGGGCATCGCCAACATGGCTACACCGCTCTTCGGTGGCATTCCGGCTACGGGAGCCATTGCTCGTACGATGGCCAACATCAACAACGGTGGCAAGTCGCCCGTGGCAGGTATCGTACACGCCGTGGTATTGCTGCTGATTCTGTTGCTGCTCATGCCGTTGGCACAGTATATCCCGATGGGCTGTCTGGCAGGCGTGCTGGTAGTGGTATCCTACAACATGAGCGGCTGGCGCACATTCAAGGCACTGATGAGAAATCCGAAATCGGATGTCACGGTGCTGCTCATCACCTTCTTCCTGACGGTTATCTTCGACCTGACGATTGCCATCGAAGTAGGTCTGGTCATTGCCTGCGTACTCTTCATGCGTCGTGTAATGGAGACAACGGAAATCTCCGTCATCAAGGACGAGATAGACCCGAACCGCGAACTGGATATTGCCATGCACGAAGAACATCTGGTCATTCCCGACGGAGTAGAAGTGTATGAAATCAATGGTCCTTACTTCTTCGGCATCGCCACCAAGTTCGAGGAAATGATGGCTCAACTGGGCGACCGTCCCAAAGTGCGCATCATCCGTATGCGTAAGGTGCCGTTCATTGACTCAACAGGTATCCACAACTTGGAGAACCTCTGCCGTATGTCGCAGAAGGAAAAGATAACCATCGTGCTTTCCGGTGTCAACGAAAAGGTACACAAGGTATTGGAGCACTCCGGATTCTACGAACTGCTGGGCAAGGAAAACATCTGCCCGAACATCAACGTAGCGCTGGGCCGGGCAAAGGAACTGCTGCAAAACTAAACAAAGCGAGTGACTATAAAAAATCATGGCTATTCGCCTGCCGAAGGGGCAGGGGGATAGCCATGATTTTTGTATTATTCCCTATTTGTTAAAGGCATCTTGAATTATATACTTTTTCCAATAGGATCAAGATATATTCTCCTTTATTCAGTAATTGGAGGGAAATTAACAACAGTTACAGTTGTACTGCCGTAATTACCCATATTAATTGTCAGCAAAACGTTAGAACCTTTTTTGAAAGCAATCCATGTAACAGAAACACAACCATCTTCATCAGTGGTACCCGACGTGTCTGATAGCCTTCCATCACCTGCCATGCTAAAAGTTACAGGAAGATTGGCGATAGGTTCTCCCATATTTTTACTAGAGTCACTATAATATACATAAAAGTAAAAAGTATACGTATTATCACCTTGAGAACTTTGGATTAATACGGTACTACTTACATTATATGCTGGCACTAGTGTCTCAGACGCTATACATTCTCCCTCTTTATCCACAATCTTGGCTATCAATTTGTCTTTCTTATTCTTAGGAGTCCATATCACAGTAGCAATACCCTCATCATTCGTCCTAACAAACTCGTTACTAAGTTTTCCTCCTGACACCGATTCAAAGCAAATGATTGCATTGGGACAATCATAATTCATATCCGGCGTAAGCGAACTATAAGAGGTAGCATGAAATTCCACTGCCGTTGGAACACCTATAAAAAGTTCACTTCCGTTCTTTGGGCTTACCAACTCCACCGAATGCGGAGCAGTAAAAAGATTCTGATAAGTATCATCCAAAAATTGCATTTCTTTATTAGGCGACCAAGGCTCTTTGTCTTTAGACCGAAACGCCCAATCCATTCCGTAATTATAACCCAGCAAAGCACCAAAATCCGCTTTCCAACCCATATATTGATCATCGCCTGACAAAGTGTATTGCAAACCCGCCTCGGCATCCAGCTGCAAACAGGGCAGAATAGACAACCATGGTCCTAACAGTTTCTCAAACATCACGTAGAAACGAGGATAAAAACCACCTCTGAACTGAAAAGAACTTTGAAAATTAAATGTAGGGTCATAAATGCCATATTCCGGCGTATTGAAATGCTCTATCACGCTAGGTGCCGCATCTCCCTTTTTCCAACTCAGACCAACTCGACCCAAATCGTAATTGAAGGTAGCACCGGTTTTAGCCGCCACCTCAGCTTTTGCCTCCACGCCCAAATAAGAACACAAATCCATCTTTATATTTACATTAATAGGTACTATACCTACCTTGAAACGAAGGTCAACAGAGGCCACATCTCTATAAAGGGTAGTATCTATCACAGCAGAAGCCTCCGCTTCCCAATCATACGTAAGAAGTAAATCTGCATTGGCTTGCCCACTTATGTAATACTGATAAGCTTGTAGGTTATCCAAACTTAGGTGGTTGTCACCAAAACTAAAATAGAAAAGCGAAGACAGACTGAAATCGAAAGAACAGCGCTCCCAATAGATTCTTCCCCAATCCCCTTCGTACAAAGAAGCATCATTATAGTCTTCATGAAAGTTTATCTGAGTTTGGCTTAGAATTGATTCACGGGTTATCGCTCTACGATCATAAACCACCCGCCGTGACCCATCATTCATAGTAACGGACATCTGCTGCGGCGTAACCGTGCGCAGCGGCTTCCCCGACCGCGTGACCGCGCCTGCCGCCTCATCCAGCGTGAGCGAGGGGTCAGTGACCAGGGCAAACTCTACGTTCTCGAAAAGGTTGGACATTGTGCCCGCTTCGGTCTGAAGGGTCACCACGTTGCCCGAGGTGGAGACGGAGTTCACGATGCGAATCATGCTTTCGTAATCGCCTTCATAGGGCAGGAGAATCACGTCGTCTGCCTCTACCGATGGCAGGGCCGATGCGTTGGCATACGTCACTTTCAGTTCGCCCGTCGTCTCATTGAAACTCGTAATGCTCACGTTGTTCGTATCGTCGAAGCCCATATCTACGTAATGGGTAATGACGGGGGCGTACTGAATGACGGTAAGCTGTGCCGTAGCCTGTCCGTTACGGAAAGTAAGCGTACAAGTACGGTCTTCTTCCGTCGTATTTTCCGTGACAGCCACAGAGACAGTTGTCTCGCCTTCGTCGCCCGACGTTGGCAACAAATCGCACCAATCGGTTGTCCCGCTCACGCTCCATTCGCCGTTGGAGGTCACTACGAGGGTCAGCATATCTTCACCCGAATCGAAAGCCAACTCCGACTTATCCAACTGAATAGTCGATACAAACTCTTCCTTATCGTCGCTTCCGCAACCGCTCAGCAGGGGAAACCATAAGAGCATCAATAGTAAACTGAGAAATGAGGTCAAACTCCTTTTCATAACACATTTTTTTGTATTTATCCGTATTTATTAACTGTCACAAAAATAGAAAAGATTTATAAAAGCAAGAAGTATATCGTGCTTTTTTTACAACAAATCTTGCAGTTCCATCAACCAATCCACCCATCCGCATCCCCATGATACAACCGTTGCCATGTTGCCACGTTGCCACACCCCCATGTCGTGGCAACGCAATACCTGCTCCGTACCCGGTCCACACCTGCTCCGTACCTGCTCTGTATCAGGTCCTTTCATAAACCGTATGTATTTGAAGGGAGCAAATGCGGAGCAGGTAGGGTGAAAAAATGGCAAAAGAGTGGAGCAGGTACGGAGTTGGTACGGAGCGGGTA
>JAUNJD010000060.1:0-8823 GCA_030523205.1 Bacteroides sp. | reverse complement strand
CTCCACTATCGCCCCATTTTTCCACCTTGACAGCCCATTTTCACCCCCGTTTCCGACAGACTTTTCGACCGTATCTCGACCATATTTGTCCACGCGAGATATACAAGCACCTGATAATGAGCTGATACGGACTTGGTACGGAGCGGGTATGGAGCAAGTACGGAGCAGATATTACCTTTTCCGGCTATGATTATTCCGATATTTCCTTTATTTTTGCCCCTAAATAAAACCAACTACACATGGCCCGAAGAAAGAAACAATCCAAAAGCGTCTATCTGCTGATACTGTTTATCTGCGTCGTATGCCTTGCCTACGAACCCCTATCGAAAGCACTCCAAAATAACAATAACAAGGATCTGACACAGACCGAAGCCACAACGGCTCCTGCGTCCGACACGCCGACAAGCAAAGCCCAGCTTGCCGATAGCGACAGCACCCAACTGGAACTGCCGGCACCGTTAAAGGACCGCCCCGAACTGATACTTTACCGCAGGGGATACACCGTTTCGTTCAACAAAGAGCTGAACATCCCCAACTGGGTAGCCTGGGAACTAACTCCTGAAAAGCTGATAGAACGTGAAAGCCGTACGGATAAGTTTCTGCCCGACCCCGACCTACCCGAAGACGAGGCCGTGACCACCGACGACTACAAGGGTGCCGGCATGGACCGAGGCCATATGTGCCCCGCCGGCGACAACCGCTGGCACTGGAAGGCCATGCTGGAGAGTTTCTACATGACCAACATCTGTCCGCAGAACCACAATCTGAACCGGGGCGACTGGAAGGAGCTGGAAGAAGACTGCCGTCGCTGGGCCGAGGAGGAAGGAAGCATATACATCGTCTGCGGCCCTATCCTCTACAATCAGAAGCATAAGACGATAGGCCGACAGCACAAGGTGACGGTGCCCGAAGCCTTCTTCAAAGTAATACTCTGCACCAACAGCAATCCGCCGAAAGCCATCGGTTTCATCTATAAGAATGCATCGGGCAACCACTCATTGGACAGCTACGTCAACTCCGTGGATGCAGTGGAACGCATCACGGGCATCGACTTCTTCCCCGCCCTGCCGGACAAGGTGGAGAAGGAAGTGGAGGCTAAGTATGACTTATCGCTTTGGAAATAGAGGTCAGCGAAGCTACATCCGTGCTCTTTCTTACTTGACCCATGCGCCAACGATTTCGGCCACATAGACGTGGTGCAACCCGCCGTGACCCTCGCCATACCACTGTTGCAGCATGGAAGCATCGACGAAGCTACCCTCCTTCAGGGTATCCGAATAGAGTTTGCGGCATTCCAGGCTCAACCGTCCTTGCTCGAAGAGGACGTTTCCCTTCTCCGTATAGACGGGCTTCAGTCCGGTTTCCTTCACCTTATCTACTTCGCGGCCCGACTTGCTACCACATACCTTATGAATGGCTTTGTTCTCTTCGCCCAAGAAAGAAAGCGTGAAGTAGTCGTTCTTCTCCGTAAACTCGAATGTGTAGCGCTCGGGACGGATGAAGACAAACACCACCGGCTTGTTCCACAGCCAACCGATGCCGCCCCAACTGGCCGTCATGGTATTGAAGTGTTCCTTGGTGCCGGCTGTCACCAGCATCCATTCCTTGCCTATTGTCTCGAAAAAATTCTCGTTTAAGTCTTTAATTGCGATTGATCTCATGTTTGTTATCTTTAAATTAGTTTCCGATTTCTGCTTTCTATATGTTACCGGAAGCAAAGATATAGCAAAAAGAAAAGCACATAAAGGATAGAATGATAAATTAACAAATCGACCCCCAATAGGACAAATTGCAAACAAACATTAAAGGGAACGGATTCTTCATTCCATTCGATGATGTATGATAAACAGCATCCACTAAATATTGAATATCAGCATCTTATAAAAGTCATGATGTAATATTGATGTATTCTTTTTCGCGCATTGACGTAATAAAGAAGAAGTGTTATCTTGCGACATTCGTCTATTTTCCCTCTATATTTGCATCTAGCATTAACCATCAATTAATTAATCATGAATCTTAAATTACCTTTTAACACACGAAGATTGTCAATTGTCAATTATCAATTATCAATTGTTTTAGCTCTCCTATTGCTCATGGGATGCAGCGAAAAGAAAGTAGAAAACACTGTGCAACCCGAGTCTTTCATCCGCATCCAAGGACAGGATTTGATAAAGCCTGATGGCTCGAAACTCTTCATCATGGGCACCAACCTCGGGAATTGGCTGAATCCGGAGGGGTATATGTTCCGGTTCAGCAAGACCAACTCGGCTCGCTTCATCAACGAGATGTTCTGTCAACTGGTAGGTCCGGACTTTGCCGCCGAGTTCTGGAAAGCCTTCAAGGACAACTACGTGACGCGCGAAGACATTCGCTTCATCAAGCAGACCGGTGCCAATACCATCCGTCTGCCCTTCCACTACAAACTCTTTACGGATGAGGACTACATGGGGTTGACTGCCGCACAAGATGGCTTTGCCCGCATCGACAGCCTGGTGGAATGGTGTCGCGAATCGGATCTATACCTCATTCTGGATATGCACGATGCCCCCGGTGGACAGACAGGCGACAACATTGACGACAGTTACGGCTATCCGTGGCTGTTCGATAGTCCGGCCTCGCAAACGCTCTATTGCGACATTTGGCAACGGATAGCCGAACGGTACAAGGACGAACCCGTCATCTTGGGCTATGAGCTATTCAATGAGCCCATCGCCCCCTACTTCAGTAATATGGAAGAACTGAACGGCAAACTGGAAGAAGTATATAAGCAAGGTGTAGCCGCTATCCGCAAGGCAGACACCAACCACATCATCCTCTTGGGGGGTGCCCAATGGAACGGCAACTTCCGTCCGTTCAAGGATGCCACGTTCGATGACAAAATCATGTACACCTGTCATCGGTATGGTGGCGATGCCACGAAGGTTGCCATCCAGGAAATCATCAACTTCCGTGATAGCGTGAACCTGCCTATGTACATGGGCGAGATAGGTCACAACACGAACCAATGGCAAGCCGACTTCTGCCGCGTGATGCGCGAGGCAAACATCGGCTACACCTTCTGGCCTTATAAAAAGATGGACGGTTCTTCTTTTGTAGGCATCACCCCGCCGGAGAATTGGAATAGCATCACAGCCTTCTCCGAGGCTTCCCGCTCTACTTATAAGGAGATACGCGAGGCACGCCCCGACCAAGCCATAGCCCGACAAGCCATGACAGACTTCATCGAGGCCTGCCAACTGAAGAACTGCGTGGTGCAGAAGGAATACATCGCTTCGCTGTTGATGAAGTAAACAAGGAGACAAGACTTGTCCCCCTAGTCAACTAACTAAAAAACTTGAAAACTCAAAAACTTATGAACTCAAAAACTTACCTACTCGCTTTGGCCCTGTCTGCCGTGCTGCCTCTCTCGGCACAGCAGACACCCATCTATCAAGATGCGACCAAACACATCGAAGAGAGAGTGGAAGACGCACTGAGCCGCATGACCTTGCAAGAGAAAGTAGCAATGGTACATGCACAATCCAAGTTCAGCAGTGCGGGTGTACCCCGGCTGGGCATTCCCGAAGTCTGGATGACCGACGGCCCGCACGGCATACGCTCCGAAGTGCTGTGGGACGAATGGGATCAAGCCGGATGGACCAACGACTCCTGCGTAGCCTTCCCCGCACTGACCTGTCTGGCTGCCACCTGGAACGAGGAAATATCCTCTCTCTACGGCAAAAGCATTGGCGAAGAAGCCCTCTACCGCGGCAAGGACGTCCTCTTAGGCCCGGGCGTCAACATCTACCGCACGCCCCTGAACGGACGCAACTTCGAGTATATGGGCGAGGACCCTTTCCTTGCAGCCCGCATGGTAGTGCCCTACATTCACGGTGTGCAAGATAAGGGCGTGGCTGCTTGCGTAAAGCACTTCGCCCTGAACAATCATGAAGTGAACCGCCACACCACGAACGTCATTGTGGATGACCGCACCCTCTACGAAATCTATCTGCCCGCCTTCAAGGCCGCCGTGCAGGAAGGAAAAGCATGGGCCGTCATGGGTGCCTACAACCTCTACCAGAATCAGCACGCCTGCCACAACCAACGTCTGCTGAACGACATCCTGAAGGGCGAATGGGGCTTCGACGGCGTGGTGGTCTCCGACTGGGGAGGCGTGCACAACACCGACCAAGCCATCACCAACGGCATGGACATGGAGTTCGGCAGCTGGACCAACGGCCTCTCCAACGGTGCCAGCAATGCCTACGACAACTACTATCTGGCCATGCCCTACCTGCAACGCATTCGCGAGGGCAAGGTGGGTACCACGGAGCTGGACGACAAGGTGCGCCGCATCCTGCGCCTTTGTTTCCGCACCAACATGAGCCCCACACGCCCCTTGGGTTCACTCTGCTCGCCCGAGCACTACGAAGCCGCCCGCCGCATTGGCGAAGAGGGTATCGTGCTGTTGCAGAACCGCGACAACCTGCTCCCGATAGACCTTGACCGGGCAAAGAAAATACTCGTTGTAGGCGAGAATGCCATCAAGATGATGACCGTGGGCGGTGGTAGCTCGTCGCTGAAGGTGCAGCGCGAAGTCTCTCCGCTGGAAGGCATACGCAACCGCGTGGCAGGACGTGCCGAAGTGGTGTATGCCCGTGGCTACGTGGGCGATGCCGGAGGTGAGTACAACGGTGTGGTGACGGGACAAAACTTAAAAGACAACCGCACGCCCGAAGAACTGATAGCCGAAGCCGTGCGCGAGGCTGCCGATGCCGACTACGTCATCTTCATCGGTGGTCTGAACAAGAGTGCCGGACAAGATTGTGAAGACACTGACCGCAAAGGCCTTGGCCTGTCCTACGGACAAGATGAACTTATCTCCGCCTTGGCCGAAGCCAACAAGAACCTGATTGTGGTGAACATCTCGGGCAATGCCGTTGCCATGCCTTGGATGGACCGCGTGCCCGCCATCGTGCAAGGCTGGTATCTGGGTTCAGAAGCCGGAAATTCGCTGGCTGCCATCCTGATGGGTGATGTCAACCCCAGTGGCAAGCTGCCTTTCACCTTCCCCGCCCGACTGGAAGATGTGCCTGCCCATAGCCTGGGCGAATACACCGGCGTGCGAAGCGACACGGTCATCGACATCCGCTACAACGAAGGCATCTTCGTGGGTTACCGCTGGACGGACAAGCAGAAGAAGATCCGTCCGCTCTTCCCCTTCGGCCACGGTCTGAGCTACACCACCTTTGCCTACGACAAGCCCACCCTCGACAACCGCACGCTGACGGCTGACACCGACGCGCTGACCTTGCGCGTCAAAGTCCGCAACACCGGCACACGTGCAGGGCAGGAAGTGGTGCAACTGTACATCAGCGACAAGAAGTCCTCCCTCCCCCGCCCCATCAAGGAGCTGAAAGGATTCCGAAAGATAAGTCTTGCGCCGGGCGAGGAACAGGAAGTGGTGTTCCTCATCAACCGCGAAGCCCTCAGCTTCTTCGATGATGCAAAGCATGAATGGGTGGCCGAGCCAGGACGCTTCGATGCCATCATAGCCGCTTCGGCCACGGACATCAAGGGAACGATTAGCTTTGAGCTGAAATAAAAGGGAACAAGTTGGCAAGACAACAAAGGAACAAGTTCACTAGTCAGAGAGGCATGTCCTCGTGGTCTCGTTAACTTGTTCCCTTGCCAACTAATTCAAAAATCCTCAATACGACACACTTACCTCCAGCCCTGCCTCTCTGACTAGTGCTGCAATGCGGTCCAGCTCTTCGTGCGTGGCCTTCAGCAAGTCGTGGTCGGGTGTCTCGCGGTCGATGGTGTAAATCATGACCTGCCGGGGCGCAATCTCCTTAACGGCCTCCAACCAAGGCAATACGAATTGGTCCGTAGTATTGTCCATATCCCTACCTTCGTATCCACCCTTCAGAAACATGGTCTGGATGATGCAATTCCCCTTGAAAGCTTTCAGATTCTCGATAATCTCGCGGATGGAATAATGACCCGTGGGTCGGTCGAGGTCGCGGATGTAATCCTCGTCCACGGTGTCGAGTTTCAGGATGTTGTTGTCTATCTTATTCAAAGCCTCGAACACCTTCGGACGGTGTATGAAGGTAGAGTTGCTCAGCACGCTCACCTTGGCATTGGGGAAGTAGCGGTCGCGCAAGGCCAACGTATCGTCTATTATTTCGGGGAAGTGAGGATGCGATGTCGGTTCTCCGTTTCCGGCAAAGGTCAGCACATCGGGCGTGGGGCCATGCTGCTTCATGTCCTGCAAACGGGCTTCGAGGGCAGTGCGGACTTCCTCACGTGTAGGCAGGTGCTGCTTGGGCCGATGGTCGGCATTGAAACCACACTCACAATAGATGCAGTCGAAGGTACAGCACTTACCATCGGCAGGCAACAGGTTGATTCCCAAAGATACTCCCAAACGGCGGGAATGAATGGGGCCGAAGATGGGAGAAGGATAAATGACGGTCATTTTGAGTTTTTAAGTTCTTGAGTTCTTGAGTTTTTAAGTTTCTGAACTTTCAGTTTTTTAAGTTCATCCTTACAATTTGCAAAGTTAGCTAAAACTTAATACGTACTTGCATTTGCACGTCGGCTTTTTTATTGCCGGGTATCAAGTCGTTGCCCGAACCGATGGTTTCACGGTCTTGGTAAACCGTCTGTCCGAACTTGGCAATGAACATGAAATGCTTGTTCAGGTCGTAACGCAAATGAGCGCAATAGCGATAGCCACGGCCATAGAAGGACGGGGTATAGAAGGTGTAGAGCAAACCCTTCTCGGAGGCGTAGATGCGTGAATCGTAGTCATCGGTATGGAAATAGGTACCTTGCACAGAGGCCGACAACGGGAAGTGCGGAAAGCTGTAAGAGCACAGTTGCGTACATCCCCACCCCTGCCGACGGTCAAAACGATGCTTCCCTACGTCCTGCTGACGGAAGTGATTATAGTCCAGCGTCGTGCGAAGTGTAAATCCACCATGCGAGTATGTCAGCCGATAGCGCAGGCGATGGTGATGGATGGGCGAGATATAGGCACCACTCGTCCCCGTCACGTCACGTTCTTTCCGCTTGTAGCGATAGTCGAGGTACATGGAGAGGGGCCGTGCAGGCTGATAGGTAGCCCGGAACATCAAGTCCAACCCCGTGGAAGGTTTGCTGATGCGGTATTTCCACCAAGGAAAAGAAAACAGGTCAACCGAAGCAAACAGCCGGAAACGGGCAAAAGGAGCAGCCTCGGCAGCTATATACCAACCATTCTCATTCTGGGGCGCACTGCTCTCGCCAAACGAGCGGGCAAAGAAAGCCCAATAGTCATGCGAATAATACCGATGCACAAGCATCAGCCTATAATCCGGTGAGGCTTGATATTGCCAACGGTTGAGCAAGGCATAACCCTGCGTACCCATAGCCGCCTCGCCCGTCCAGGCGAAGCGCCCCAAGCGGTACTTGTAGTCGATGCCGATGTTATAGAACTCACGCCCGTGCAGGTTGTACCGCTGATACTTTCGCTGCGTAGGTTCATAGGGACGGCTGAAGAAGTAGTAAAGACCGGTAACCCCCAGTTGCCAACGGTTCTTTGCGTAGGTCATGTTTCCACCCACCATTTGCAGCGTGAAGGCTCCCCTCTTGTCGGCTTCCCCTTGCGTGCGGTGTAGTCCTGTCTTCTGTATGGACGTGACGACACCGTCCTTCAGCGTGCCATCCATTGAACGGTGCGAATAGAAAGCGGTGACATCCCACGAAGGCAGCAAGCGGACGGTGGCTGCCGCACCATGGAAGTAATTGTACTCGTCCGTCGAACTGTGCTTCTTGATGCCCCCACTCCGATAGTCGGCAGTAGTCATGCTGAACGTTTTACCCAAGCGGAAATCAGTGCTAAGCACCAATCCTTGCCCGAAGCTCAGCCGATAGTTGCCCACGGCCAAAGCCTTCAGTCGGCCCGAGGTCTTTATCAGCAGATAAGGAGAATAGTAATCGTAACCCTGCGCATCGTGTAGGGCAAAGAATGGTTCGCCGGCATCTTTCTCGCCCGTAATGCCCATTTGCAGATAGTCGCCGTAACGGAAGCTGTAACGAAGAGAATGATAGAGCGGGGGACCCAAATAGTTCTTCTCGTATCCCTTGCGTGTGTAGAAGGGCACATCCATACGGGCTAACGCTTCGTGTTTCCCATATTTCAGCATCGACTTCAAGGACGGATATTTTGCGGCCTCATCCACGGGTTTCACACAGACGAACGGCAGCAGGAGGTCAATGGTCCGCTTGTCCATCTCCTCCACCGCTTGCAGCTCGTATAGGGTCTGCATCGGCCCGTGTATATAGACATAGGCCAACAGATTTTCTATCTGAAGGTCTGTAAGAAAAGGAAATTGCTCCAGTTGTTCTCGGGTGGCGGTGTTCAAGTCGATGGGGTTTTGCAGGCGTGCGGAAAGCTCTTCCAGTTCGTCTTCCCAGTTGCGGTCCTCATCGTCCATGGAGAGTTGTTCGATGTTTTCCTCCCACAGCAACAGGTTTGTGTCTTGCGCCCTAAGCATAGGAGCCAGCAACAGTATACTTACAAGGATTCCTATTCCAAGGACTTTCATTCGACAGAGGTGTTTTTATTAGTATTCTTTTTTCAGCAACCAAAGATATATATTTTTCGATGGATGACGACTATTTTTTCAGGATTTATCGGCTCATAAAATAAATCGAGCCGACATAAGATACGCACCGAGCTACCTTGAGTGACGGACTGAGCAGGGCTCACCCCTACACCGATTGATATATCATTCCGGATGGTGTGGGAAATCATCCTAGATGATTATACAAATCATCCCGGATGAGTAT
>JAUNJD010000335.1 GCA_030523205.1 Bacteroides sp. | reverse complement strand
CCACAGTGAACGCTCCCCAAGGTGCGGACATTGCACAGATAGTGCGCAAGACGCGCGGCGGTTTGAGGCGAGTATATACGGAAATAGAGAAACTTAAAATGGCTGGCGTATGAATGGGGAACTTGACGGCTACCGTGATGGTGATATCATCCAATTGCTGTTGGATAGTAAGGCGGTAGCCGATATTGTGGATGACTGGGTAGAGACCAACCAGCAGGTGGATATGCGCGTGCGTCGCGCCAAAACCAAAGGCTGTTGTGTGATAGAAACCGCCGACCTGATGTTTGCCGCACGTATCGTCCGCTATCACCCCGGCACGAAAGCCAACATTAAACATGCGAGAAGATGAAGCGAGCATTGACACCGAAAGATGTTGCCGCCAAGAAGTGGGTGACCCTGCCATGGGGCGAACGATGGAGCGCGCCGTTCGGTTATCCTGCCGACAATGCCTCGTGGTTCATCCGCGGTGCCAGTGCCAGCGGAAAGAGTAGCTTCGTGATGCAACTGGGCAAGGAGTTGTGCAATTATGGCACGGTGCTTTACCTGAGCTACGAAGAAGGCGTGAACCAGAGCTTCCAACGGCGGATGGGCTATCTGAAGATGAACGAAGTGCAGGGACGATTCCGTGTATCGGTTGGCGAGACTTACGAGGAGGTTGTTGAACGGCTGAAACGTCCGAAAAGCCCTAAGTTCGTGATTGTGGACTCCATACAGCGCACGGAGTGGGACTATAAGCAGTTTGAGGGGCTTGTGGAAAAGTTTCCGAAGAAATGCTTCGTATTCGTGAGTATGGAGTACAAGGGGCAACCGATGGGCAAGCCGGCAATGAGGGTGATGTATCTGGCCGACATGAAGGTGCGGGTTGTCGGATATAAGGCATACTGCCAAGGACGCTCCACAGGTGATGCGGGAGCTTACTTCGTAGTATGGGAAGAAGGAATCATTCAAACGAGTAACAAATTATAGACAATGGAGAAAGGAAAGGTTTACATCAGTGGGGCGATAGCCCACTATGATATCGACGAGCGCAAAGGAGCGTTCGCCGATGCGGAACAGAAATTGAAGGGCATGGGCTTTAACCCGGTCAACCCGTTCAAGAACGGTCTGCCGGACGAAGCACACTGGAGAGAGCACATGAGGGCAGACATTGCCCTGCTGCTTGACTGCGAATATATCTACATGCTGCAAGGCTGGGAGCTGAGCAAGGGCGCAAAGCTGGAGCTTGACGTTGCGAGTTCGTGTGGCATTAAAGTGTTGTTTGAATAAGTAGAACGATGGCACAAGAGATAACCAATTTCGCCCGATTCTACAGCTTGTTTAACAAGTTGCCCTACAATGGGGACCGGGAAGAGTTCAAGAAATCCATCGTGCTGCAGTACACATGGAACCGCACGGACAGCCTCCGTGAAATGACAGCTAAAGAGTACAGCGATTGCTGCACGGCCTTAGAGCGCCTTACGGGGCAGGATGAATGGAGGCAGAAGATGCGTGATGAGCTGAGACGCAGACGCAGCGTCTGTCTGAAGCTGATGCAGAAGCTGGGCATAGACACATCTGACTGGCAGCGCATCAATGATTTCTGCCGCCACCCGAGAATAGCCGGAAAGCCTTTCGCTAAAATAACGTCAGATGAGCTGGAGGAACTTTCGGTAAAACTACGCTCCATCCAACGCAAGGGCGGACTGAAGCCAGTGAAGAATGAGGAGCAGTCCACCTCGAATGCGAAGGATTATATACTAATCAACTTTTCAATGGGTGAGGCATGACACCGAGACAATTTGTAAAAGAGATAATGCAGCAAATACGGGAACTGACAACCTCGCTGGATGAAGATGAATACAGCGAATACCTGGAGCAGCTCATCTTTGAGCTGGAGGACGAACGTCAGCGGTGCTGTTGGAAAGACCCCGAAGAAGAATAAACCAAGTAATAACCATCAAAATTTTACCACAATGGCAAAAAGAGAAAAGAAAGTGATCATTACCGGCGTGACCCGTGAGGTCGCCGACGAAGCGTTTGCAGTATATGCTAAGGCAGACGCGCAGAGTGCGAAAATCACAGCGGACATCGAACTGCAGTGTGCAAAGATCCGCGAGAAGTATGCGAACAAGCTGGCCGAGCTTGAGGGCGAGAAGGAGAAAGCCTTTGATACCTTGCAGGCATACGCCACCGAAAACCAGGCGGAGCTGTTCGTGAAGAAGAAGAGCCTTGAGATGGCGCATGGCGTTATCGGCTTCCGTACCGGAACCCCGAAGCTGAAGACCCTGAAAGGCTTTACTTGGGCCAGCGCCCTCCAGTTGGTGAAAGAGTTCTTGCCGGGCTATGTGCGCCAATCGGAGGAGATTGCCAAAGACAAGCTGCTCGCCGACCGTGACACGGAAGACATGACCGGACAGATGGCGAAGTGCGGCATACAGGTGTCGCAGGACGAAACATTCTATGTTGAACCCAAAAAGGAGGATGCGGCATGAAAAGCAGCGTGAGCAAGCCCCCAAAAATCGCCCTGTGCCGTGTTTGTCACGGCACGGGGCACATCCCGACATCCAGTGTAGGCTTCAAGCCTGCCGTATGCAACCAGTGTGGCGGCAGCGGACGGGTGACAGTGAGTGCGAAGATTGAACTTGATATTAGACCGTACAACCCTAAAAAGGAGGCGTAACCAATGGCAAAGCGACGCGGAGTGAGCTATAAGAAACGTGTTGAGGAAGTGAATAGGATATATGACCGGGAAGCGAAACGCGGTGTACCGAACCGCGAGATTTGGCGCCGGCACATATATCCTGTGTACGGCATATCCGAAAGGACGTTTTATAACCTACTCAATGCGAGCGCTGAGAAAAAAAACAAGATAGCTGACGATGATGACATTCGTCAGCTTTTGCTCTTTAATGACGATGACTATGAACAGTAACGAAATGCAGAAAGTCATATCCCATATATTCAGGGATATAGAGGTGGACATGAAAGAAGAGTTTGACAAGAACTTCGAGCGTCAGGCTTTCTTCAGTGAAGCATGGGCAAGGCGTAAGAGCCCTTTCAGGAAAGGCGGCGCAACGCTGATAGACACGACACGCCTACGGCAAAGCATCAAGACCCGAC
>JAUNJD010000059.1:16916-19097 GCA_030523205.1 Bacteroides sp. | reverse complement strand
TCATTCTAGCGAAAAGTCACTCGCTTGTTCATCATAAAGTTGACGCCTCCGTACACAAATAATCCCAAGAATTGGGCCAGATATTCATTGCAGTTCAACCCTTCGACCAACGCAACGAGAAACAAGAATTGTGCCCCATAGGCCATTCCGAAAGCAATAGAAAAGAGCAGCACTTGGCGCCAAGTGTTGCTCTTTTTTTCCGTAGGAAATATCCAATACTTACTCCAAAGGAAGTTGTGAGTCTGTGCAACAACGTAAGCCACTACGTTGGAAAGCATATAGTTGATTCCCAGTTCATCCATCATTATCCATACGACGGCTGCCGTTATCAAGGCATTCAATGTTCCAATAATGGCAAAGCGGAATATACGTGTGGACTCTTTCACCTCCCTTGACTCTTGGTTATCCTTTCTTATTCTTTGATGTCTATCAACAGATTCAGTTCGTCCAGTTGTTTCTGGTCGATAACCGAAGGAGCATCCAGCATCACGTCGCGTCCGCTATTGTTTTTCGGGAACGCAATGCAGTCACGAATGCTATCAAGTCCTGCAAATATACTTACCCAACGGTCGAGGCCATAAGCCAAACCACCGTGAGGAGGTGCACCATACTTGAAGGCATTCATCAGGAAGCCAAACTGTTCTTGTGCCTTCTCGGGCGTGAAGCCCAAAATCTCGAACATCTTGCCCTGGAGCTGTGCATCATGGATACGGATGGAACCACCACCCACTTCAATACCGTTGCACACCATGTCGTAGGCATCGGCACGTACAGCTGCCGGGTCGGTGTCTAGCAGAGGAATGTCTTCTTCCTTGGGATGTGTGAAAGGATGGTGCATAGCCATCAGACGACCTTCTTCATCACTCCACTCGAACATGGGGAAATCGACTACCCACAACAAAGCAAACTGATTCTTGTCACGCAACCCTAGCTGATTGCCCATTTCCAAGCGAAGTTCGCAAAGCTGTTTACGGGTCTTCATCACGTCATCACCACTCAAGATGAGAATCAGGTCACCCGGTTTAGCACCGAAGGCTGCCTTCATTTCCTGCAACACCTCTTGTGTGTAGAACTTATCCACACTAGATTTCACATTACCATCGGCCTCTATGCGGGCATATACCATACCCTTGGCACCAATCTGAGGTCGCTTCACGAATTCAGTCAGTGCATCGAGCTGCTTGCGTGTATAGTGAGCGGCTCCTTCAGCGCAGATACCACCAATATAAGCAGCATTGTCAAACACGGAGAAGCCATGTCCTTTCATAATGTCCATCAGTTCAACAAACTTCATACCGAAACGGAGGTCAGGCTTATCGCTACCGTAATACTTCATGGCATCAGCCCATGGCATACGTAGGAAAGGCTCGGTCAACTCCACACCGCGAAGCTCCTTGAACAGATATTTAGCCATGCCTTCGAATAGCTCGATAACATCATCCTGCTTCACAAAAGACATCTCACAGTCAATCTGTGTAAACTCCGGCTGACGGTCGGCACGCAAATCCTCGTCACGGAAACATTTAGCAATCTGGAAGTAACGATCGAAGCCCGATACCATAAGCAACTGTTTCAAGGTCTGCGGGCTCTGAGGCAAGGCATAGAATTGTCCGGGATTCATGCGCGAAGGTACGACAAAGTCACGTGCACCTTCCGGAGTAGAGCCAATGAGCAAAGGGGTTTCTACTTCGATGAATCCTTTGCTGTCCAAATACTTGCGTACTTCGATGGTCATCTTGTGACGTAGTTCCAGATTCTTACGAACGGCGGTGCGTCGCAAGTCTAGATAACGATATTTCATGCGAATATCATCTCCGCCATCTGTATTGTCTTCGATTGTGAAGGGGGGAGTCAATGCAGCGTTCAGTACATTCAGTTCTGAAACAATGATTTCAATATCACCAGTCGGGATATGACTATTCTTACTGAAGCGTTCGCTCACCGTTCCTGTTACCTGAATGACATATTCACGTCCCAAGCGGTTGGCCTGCTCACAAAGGTCGGCATTTACTTCTTCGTTGAACACTAATTGAGTTATTCCGTAACGGTCGCGGAGATCGATAAAAGTCATACCTCCCATTTTACGGCTACGCTGCACCCAACCTGCCAGCGTCACTTGCTTACTAACATCGGAGATACGGAGTTCTCCGCAGGTGTGTGATCTATACATCTTTTTATTTA
>JAUNJD010000059.1:0-16906 GCA_030523205.1 Bacteroides sp. | reverse complement strand
CCAGAATTTGTAAATATCTTGTTGCTTTCATTATTTGAGTTCTTAAGTTTTTGATTGACGAATTGACAAGCTAACGCAATCATGAGGTAGAGCTATTGCAGGCATTCTATCCTCTCGCCTATTTGTTTGCTTGTTGATTTCTCTTTATCACAATTTTGCGCAAAAATACATAAAACTATGATAAGGCATACTAAATGATAATGTTTATTTTCAGACAATATCTGTCAGTTTCTTGATCTGCTCCTTGCCTTTATCCAACATGGCTTTGTTTTTCTGACTGATATCCTCCATCAAAGCCTCGTTCAGTTGCTTCAGTCCATTGATATAGTCTTGCGCCCGTTGCAAAACGTTCGTGGTGTCCTTTTCTGCATCTTGGGGTACGATAACTTTCAGACCTTCCTTGATGATTTTCACATCAATGTCTTCCCCCATCATAATAGGGTCGCCATCAAAATGAGCCACCCCCGGTTTAGTACGGTGAATGCGCAAAGACTGACATCGGAACGTCTTGATACGGCTGTTTTGGTCAATGGTCTTATTAAACAGTTGGAATGCCAATGCCGGAACATCCAACACCGTAAACGGTTCAAGTATAGTGACATCAAGCAAACCATCGGTCAACGTTGCCTGAGGGGTAATATAGGCATTATTGCCATATTGAGATGCGTTTCCGCACGCAATCAGGAAGGCTTTGTAACGCGACGTGCTTCCATCGACCTCTACATCGTAAGTTTGTGGGCGATACTTCAGGCTCTCAATCAATGTTTTCTCCAGATACGTCAACGGCCCCCTTTTACCGGCCTGCGAAAACTTCAGGCTGACAAAAGCATCAAATCCCACGCCACAAGTACAGAAAAAAGGGACGTCGTTTATCTTACCATAGTCGATGACTTCCACCAATCCTTCATTGACAATGTCAATGGCTCTTCTATATTCCATGGGAATTTGCAAATGACGAGCCAGTCCATTGCCTGAGCCGCAGGGAATAATGCCCAAAGCAGTTTGTGTATGTGTCAACGAACGGGCTATCTCATTGATTGTGCCGTCGCCACCGATAGCCACAACGGCAAACACTTCCTCCTTGGCTTTCTCGGCCGCAATCTCCACGGCATGTCCGGCATATTCGGTGTACAGAATTTCAAACGTATATTTCTCCTTATCCAGCTTTTCATCAATACATTTCAGGATGTGTTCCTTACTCTGTGTACCGGATATCGGATTCACTATAAATGATATTTTCTTTTTATCCACGTTCATGCAAAGTTTACTCTAAGCAGTATTTAAGCGAGCAAAAGTAATACAAATCCTCGAAATTTTAACCATGCTCAAGGCTTTTAATGCATCTGCAAGCAGTTTTTTTGGCATAAATGAATTACATAACAACATATTTTGTTATCTTTGCCCCCTGTTTAAAAGTTAGCATTTTATAAAACAACATTTTATATAAAACATTTCATGAGTTTATTAAAAGATAAATTTGCGAAGTACGACCTGCCACAACAATATATGGCACAGGGCGTATACCCCTATTTCCGCACAATAAACAGCCACCAGGACACAGAGGTGGAAATGGATGGAAAGAAAGTGTTGATGTTTGGTTCGAATGCCTATATGGGTTTGACGTATGACCAACGAATCATCAACGCTTCAAAGGCTGCCACAGACAAATACGGTACGGGATGCGCAGGCTCACGTTTCTTGAACGGAACCCTCGATATCCATGTGGAGTTGGAAAAAGAACTGGCCGAATTCGTAGGGAAGGACGAAGCACTCTGTTTCTCCACCGGCTTTACTGTTAACGAAGGAATCATCCCGGCAGTAGTAGGCCGCGGAGACTATATCATTTGCGACGACCGCGACCATGCTTCCATTGTAGATGGTCGCCGCCTTTCTTTTGCTACTCAGCTGAAGTACAAGCACAATGATATGGAGGCTTTGGAAAAAGAACTTCAGAAGTGCGAACCAGAAGCCATCAAGCTGATTGTTGTAGATGGCGTATTCTCTATGGAAGGAGATTTGGCCAACCTGCCTGAAATCGTGCGTCTGAAGAAGAAATACAATGCCAGCATCTATGTGGACGAAGCACACGGTATTGGTGTCTTCGGCAATCAGGGACGTGGCGTTTGCGATTATTTCGGCGTGACCGATGACGTTGACCTGATTATGGGTACATTCAGCAAATCGTTGGCTTCCATCGGAGGATTTGTTGCCGGCGATAAGGAAGTTATCAATTGGTTGCGTCACACGACCCGCTCGTATATCTTCCAAGCAAGTAGCACACCTGCTGCAACAGCTGCTGCCCGCGAAGCACTCCACATCATCAAGTCAGAGCCCGAGCGCATTCAAGCCTTGTGGGATATAACCAACTATGCTTTGAAGAGATTCCGTGATGCTGGCTTTGAAATCGGTGACACCAAGTCCCCCATCATACCGCTGTACGTACGCGACACGGACAAGACTTTTATGGTAACCAAAATGGCCTTTGATGAGGGAATCTTCATCAATCCGGTTATCCCCCCGGCATGTGCTCCGCAAGACACCCTGGTTCGTGTAGCATTAATGGCTACCCATACCAAAGAGCAGGTTGATTATGCCGTAGACAAATTGACCAAATGCTTTAAGGAGTTAGGGGTGATTAAATAAGTTGCACTGCAAAAAAACATAGAAAGATTTGGTGCTTATTCTAAAAAGGGCTACCTTTGCACTCGCTTTTCAGAAATGAAGCATTCGGGGTGTAGCGCAGTCCGGTTAGCGCACCTGCTTTGGGAGCAGGGGGTCGTGGGTTCGAATCCCGCTACCCCGACAGAAGGCTTGAAGTCGTTGATTTTCAGGCCTTTTTAATTAAGAAAAAGGCTCTTATTTCTGTCTGATAAAGTCTGTTTTTGTATGGTTGATAATCGCAAATAAACAATCATTAAAAAAACAGTTTTATTATGGGTAGAAGAAGAACTCTAGTTTGCCCTCCGCATCTGGTAGATGGAGGAGGTGACGTGACAAAAACTTGGTTTGTGGAATACGCTTGCCGTGACCCACGGACCGACGAACTCAAAAGGTTCCGCGAATACACCGGCTTCAGCAAATTGAAGACGGCAGAGGAACGTTATGCCCTTGCCGAGAGAATCGTCAAGGAGATTGGAGAAAAGCTGCTGAAGGGATGGACACCCTTCGAGGCCAAAAAAGTGACGTATCAGGATGAACTGATTACGCAAATGTTCGCCAAACGGTGGGGACGCGAACGAGAATCCATGCCGACCATAAGGACTTATCTGTCGGAGTTCCTGGAAAGCAAGAAGACGACCGTCATACACCATTCCTATCAGACTTACCGCTCTAAACTGCGCATCTTCTCCGAATGGGCCGACCAACAGGACTTGGGGAGAGTGCACATCAGCTGCATCAAGCGCGAACACATCTGCGACTTCATGCGCTTCCTCGTGGAGAACAACGGCGTGTCGCGCCGCACCATCAAGAAGTACACGCAGATATTGCACGGCTTCTTCGACTACATGATGAAGGCGCGGGAAATCATGACGGACAATCCCGTGCACGACATTCCCAACATGGGACGGATGACCGACGAAGCCCCACGACCCATCCCCGACAAGGACCGCAACATCCTGACGGCCTACATGAAGAAGCACGACCCGCAACTGTGGCTGTTCTGCCAGATGGAGTACTACTGCGCCATCCGTCCCAACGAACTGCGCCAACTGCGCATCGGCGACATGGATTTCGAACAACGGGTCATCCGCGTGCCGTGCACCATCAGCAAGAACCGGCTGACGGAGTTCGTCAACATGCCGGTACAGCTGTACAACGGACTGATTGCCGCCGGCATAGAAAAGCTGAACAAGGAGTGGTACCTGTTCTCGTCCGACGGGCAGCCCGGCGCGAAGATGCTGGGAAAGAACAATTTCCGCTTCCGCTTCGACCGCATCCGCAACCGGCTGGGGCTGTCTGCCGACTACAAGCTGTACAGCTACAAGCACACGGGCGGCGTGGAACTGGTGAACGCCGGCATTGACACGTGGGAGCTGCAACGGCACTTCCGGCACAAGTCCATCGACACCACGGAAAAGTATGTGCGGAAAAACTTCGCAGTGAACAGCGACAAGATAAAGAACCACTTTCCGGACATGTAATAAAAAAAGGCAGGAGATTAATCCTGCCTTCTTCTATGATTTGAAATTCTGCAAACTACTTCTGCAATTCATTCACCATAAGTATCGTTTCTCTTTTTTCACCGTCAATATTCAGATAAACAATATATTTTCCCTTTTCTTTAATCGTAACATTGTTCACCTTTATAACAAGGTTTATATAACTATATTCCCCTTGTGGTTCTGCGGTACTAGCCTTCATTTTCGCAGGAGCTATCAAAAAGTATTCCGAGTCACATTTCTTTATCCCAACCTCAATGTCATGCTCTCTTTTTTCATCCTTGTCAAAACGGATGGATGCTACAAACGCAAACTCCGAATACACATGTGGAAACTTGGGGACGGTTATCATATTAAATGTACCTACAATGACCATCTTGCCGTTGTACTCTTGTGCATTATCACATAATGTAAAAATATCTATTTGCATAATAATTTTGATGATTTTGTTAAACATGGAACATCCTCTGACGGCAATGCGAATTTACTCTGGATGTTCTGAAATGGATATTTGATTTCTCCTATTGTCCTTTTCTTCGTAGAAATGAGGTGACCGCCATGAGTAGAAGTCTGGCCTTCCTTGACTTCTATTTTCAACTTGCGCTTCTCGGCAACATACAAGGTTATCGCATCCGCTTTCAGCTTGTCGCCAGGCTCTGTATGTATGCCCATGCCTGCTCTTTCCTCAATTTCTTCAGTCGACAAAGATAATTTCTCTACTACCTCAACACTGCAATTACGAGAAAGTTCATACACTATCATCGGCTTATGGGTAATGGGATCCTTACGCAAGCCTTTAAATTCTTCTTTTCGTGTGTATACCTCACACTTGGCACCTTCCACCATTTCGCCAATATTTATATATTCTGCCATCTTATTTGCTTTCTATGCACCTTTCTACAGACTTGTCTGTGAATGAGAATAAAGATATGAAATCATCTGTTGAATCTATACCTTTCAATAACGGGGAAAGACACAATGCAGCCTGTACATCCTCTGTTGGAGCATCAATGCCTGCGGGTACCACATATTCATCTTCGTTTTCGCTTATCTCATTGTCAAAGTCTTCTTCGGAAATTTCATTGTCAAGAAGCTCACAATATTTCTTGAAGTAATTTCTTTCACGCGTGCGATTGTTCACGGCTGTCACCAACAGATTTAACGCTTTTTCCGGGGAGTACATTATAAACGCTCTCTCCTTATTTACTGTCATACCAACAAAAGCCGTATAGACACCATCATCAATGACTACATTCCGGTTGTCACCATTATCGGATATCAACTGAACGCCATCTCCAACTGCATCAGCCTTAACGCAACCGTTGTCTGACACAGAGATACTGACAGACAAACATGATGATTCTTGAAGTGATTCTTTTCCCATAATCTTGGCCCTTTCGTTCGTTCATTTCTTAATCGGCCTCAAATATACTCGTTTTCACCCACCTTCCCAAACATTTAACAAAAAATCCTCCCAATCACAATGAATTGAGAGGATTGTTCACTTGTGTACACAAGTAGAACTTCTACTTCTTCATTCGCTTATACACTAACCTGCCGACGATGACGAGGGCGGCAAGGATGATGGCGGTGATGCCTATCTTTAGGGAGGCATTGCCTATCTGCTTCGGGACGGTGGTTTCTTCCTTCACGCTTTCCACGTTGACATTCTTCGCCTCCTGTCTCTGACTCACAAGCTGCTCCTCGGCTACGGCTTGTACCGCCTCTTCCTTCTGTTCCTGTTTCTTCTTGCCCGTAGTCTTGCGAGTGATAGACTTTTCTTCCATCAGCAAGGGATGTTTGTTGGTAAGCGTATCAACGGGCTTGGATGTGTCGTAGGTATAGACGGTCGTTTCCGTTACCTCTTCAATGGATTCATCCTCCATTGTCTTGGTGGTCGTAGTAGTTGTGGTGCTGTCCTTAGATACATACATGGTGCTGTCCTGCAATACCGAGGATGCATCGATAGCTTTGCGGCTGCTGCCACAAGACACAAGGCTTATCAACACCATCGCCTCCGCTGCCAAAATCATCAGCAAAAACAGGCATCCTATTCCCTTCTTTTTCATAACGCCAAAACTTGTTTTTTAAGGTTAGACGGGTCATAGCTCACGTGCACCCAACTGAATCCCTTTTCGTCGATAAGCTGGGTAAAGGGCAGTCCGAGCGACTGAATCAGATAGAACAGCTTCTTGTTCTCCGCTTTCGTGTTCGGTGTGCCCACGATGTCGGCTGCCATACCCTTCATGTGTTCCGATGTCTTAGACCCACCCACAGCCTTATTCAAGGCTTCGCTACGGAATCCGCTGGAAATCGTGATAGGTTTGCCGTATGCTTCCCGAAGTGGGTCAAGAACCTTATCAATCAGAGCCACAGCGTTAGGAAGTAGTTCCTTCGGCAGTTTGTTGTCGATGCCCTTAGCGTCAGCCGTAGCCGACTTGATAAATTCCGCAATCGTGAAGTGTTTCATGCTTCGCCTCCTTCCTCTTCCTTATAGCTGCCGATGCGGATGTAGCTCCACCAGGCGAACAGTTTGCGGTTCTTCAGATAGTCCGCATCCGCTTCTCCTGCATTGGCTTCTTCCTCAAACGACACGTCATGATAAGCTTCACTCTGCTCAACACTCTTCTTAATCCCTAAGATGCGGATAATCGCATACTCAATGCAATACCACAGGTAGTAAGCCGTTGGAATCAACAGCAACCACCATGCACTTATAAGGATAGTCAGCACAAGAGCCGGAACCACAGCCACAGCCGCACATTCAATGAACTGCACTTGATGCGTCCTCTCGTGTCTTTCTTCCTCTTCCGGTAGAACATCATGCTTGGTTAAGATAAACCCGAACAGCATAATGGTACAGTAATTGCCAAACAATACGAGCTTGGCGAACCAGTTGTCAGTGTAGATAAACTTCATATTTCTTCCTCCTATTTTAATTGGTTTTAGTTTTAGTTTCATCATCAGTATTTTCATTCTCCTTGTCCGCTCCATGCTCACGCTCGATGCGCTCTATGATAGGTTGAATGTGTGAAGGCAATGCCCTCATGAATTCGAACCTTATCAAGTGATAGACGACCCGCAAGGCTATTATCTTGGGATATGCCCGTATCAAGTTGCGGAAAGCGTTCTGCAAATAGACATACATGAACACATACGTAAGCGACTTGACTACGACAATAGATGCCTCCTTGTCGCCGCAGTTCACCATAATGCTGAAAATGACCTCGACTATGACGAGATACAGAAGCAACTCGAACAAGGCATTCTTGAACTTGCGAAAGCTGAAGTTCTTGCAGCAGGTGATGGACACGCCATCGGCTCTCATGCCTGCCCAGATGTTGAAGGCGAACATGATAATAAGGGCATACACGAAGCCTTTCGTCGGTGTAAAGTAGCCCAAGATAGGGCTGAACACCGACACGATGATGAGCCGAACTTGCTCCAAGGTGAAAATCTTGTCCATGATGCTTATTGTTGTCTTTTCCATAATCATTCCTTATGATTCGACATATTCAGACAAGGGATAAATGATGTCCGCTTTTTCACTCCACGTGGTAGCGGCTTTGTAAGCATCTACAGAATCGTCAGGAACATATACAGCACCTACCGTTCCACGTCCCCAACTGGCGAAAGTTGGAGGTGTTGCCACACGACAGATGAACACATTGCAATCATTGTTCCACATAAACGTATCGTTCATTGTGGTGGCCGTTGAAGGATAATCCACAACTTCCAGGGTGGTTCCGTAGCTGCCCGAAATAGTGCTAAAGGTTGTATATCCTTCGGGAACTATCCAATGCGTGATGGCAGTGCCTTGAATTGGATATGTACCAATTTCTGTAGGACCACTTGGTAATGTCACTTCACGTAAATTTGTACAGCCTTTGAACATGCTTGTTGAAATACGAACCAGTCCTGTGAAATACTTCAACTCGTTGAACGTCTCAATGACAGTATTGTTTTCAAAGGCACTATTGGTATTCAAATAATACGTTGTAAGAGATTTAACCGCCGCTGCTTCTGCGTTGGTGATTACCCCGTCACCATTCGTATCAATTACGGCTTTACTGCCGTAGTCACTTTCGCTTACCCAATCTTTGTAAACCTGCGTTTCGCACAATACTCTCAGCACCTCCGCATCCGCGAAAGTAATGCTACTTGAATATACAATGCTGCCGGACACCGCAGCGGTCTCGTAGCCATCCATCGCAAGTTGGGCATAGATAGTCTTTGTGCCATACCCGTCTGACAAAGTGTAGTCCACGGTATCGCCAGTCCATGCAGACCATTCCACATCGCTTAGGTCTGATGATTCCCCTATGCGGTAAAGCGTAGGTACACCCTTATACGTGAAGTTCACAGACACCGTCTGAAAGACAGTATTTGTATCTCCGGAATTAATCGTTATAGCCTCCAATTTAAGCGAAGAATCATCCACAGATGTATCTTTGTATTTTCCCATATAGGGTCCGGCATGGAAAGTGCTACTATACCAGTTTTTATAACCTCTCATATCGAAAGGAGAAAGCCCGTTTTCTCCTGCCGTTACTGACGGGGCATTGTATGCGGGCTGATACTCATAGTTCTCGCTGTCAGCCACCTTCAGTGCGGTGTCGATGGCCGCATAGTCTTGGTCTGCCTGAATGAATATGTTACCACTTCCGGTAAAATACCCCGGCGTGGCGGTATTACCGTCCTCCGTGATAAAAATGTTATCATTCATGCTGAAATTGCTCATTGTCACGTCACCGTTCAGGGTTGCTATTCGGCCAGCCTTTACGACATTATTATGAATAGAATATGTCTTGTCCGTAATTTCCGTAACGCCAAGTGTTCCGGACCATGCGGTAAGGGTCCACGCTGATTCTGTACGTGCGGTTGTAATTACGCAGTTGAATATCTCCAATGAAGAAAGGAATGGCCCAATTACGCCGAAAATATTGTAGTTATTTTCTATGGTACAATTATATATCTTGCCGTCCATCGTGCAGGAAAAAGCAGACCCTTGGCTGGGTTCACGTAAATAGCCGCATCCCGAAAGCTTGTTGTAGCAAAACTCAACGCCAACCGCATTGTTTATCTGCACGCTGTCATAACCATTTTGCGAGAACTCACACCGATAGATTCGCAGGTCACGCATTAAGTGGGCGTAATAGCTGACCTCCTCGCCGCTGGAATTGGTTCCGGTTTTCTCATCCGTGGCAAAATAGCCAAGATATATACCCTCGCCCACCGTGTTGCGGAAGGTGCAGTGATGTATGTTAAGGTACATCTCAAAACCGTTTCCACGCCAAAACCACGGCGCATCGACTCCGGGGTCTGTCTTCGCTGAGATTCCGGCAAAACCTGCACCATCGACATCAATCCCGAATAGCTCGAACAGCGACGAGCCACCGTTGATGAAGATGCACGAATCTACAAACCAATTCTCATTGAACGGATACAGATGCATCCCTGTATTGTGATAGCCATACCCGTCAATCACCACGTTGCGCATATTAGCGTTGAACTGCATTGCGCCGTAGTAACGCCAGCCCCATTCAAAAGTGGTTTCACAGTCATGCGTGATAACGAGCGGTGCATCATACGTCCAATTTGGCGTGCCGTTCTCTGCAGACACCGAACTGGGATTGTTGCCACAAACAAGCAAGCGGCGGCAATAACTGCCCTCCTCGGCAGGGTCGTCTTTAAGGCACATCGTCGTTCCGGCAGGAAGGCCACTGATGTCAACGGTCGCGTAATACGACGAACCCTCAACACCTTTTGGCATGATGAACTCAGCGTAATTCAACCCCGTGCCATCTACGTCACGCCAAAGCTTCAGTTCACGTTGCCATTCACCGCTGCCATTGTATGTTGTCACTACCTCATATCCCGTAGTCGTGTCGGCTGGCTTGGGACAAAGAGCTGGCGTAACTGTAATCAACTTGTTGATGCGCTTCGATAGCGTGATGCCGCTCTCTATGTCCGTCACGTCCACCTCCACGTCATAGATGCCACGTGCAGTAAGCGTGAAGGTATCATCGTTGGCATAAGACTTGGTGATAACAGGGTCTGTGGTCTCGTTTTCTTTGTAGATGCGGATTTCCACCGTCACTTGTGTAGAATCCGTCAAGTCTTTGGCATAGCCGTTTTCGGTCTTCAAGTTGATAATGCCATTGTCCGACCCTGACCGAATGACCTGTTTCGTGGTGTCATAGTCGATGTCAAAGTAAGGGAGCGCCTGCGCCTGCATAGCATACAGCATCTTCTGCACTTCCACGGACGACAATCTGTTTACCGCCGTGAATTTCTGCGGCAGTTCACCGTCTGTCAGTACAGTAACCGACTTTGATGCTTTTTGCAAAGAGAGCGTAGCCGCCTCAGTCTCCGTAGAGCCACTTCCATCCTGCGTCTGCCATTCAGCAGACAATGCCCATTTTGTCGTAGCCTCCATCTTGGAAGTTTCACCTATCACGGGAAAATAGTTGTCGGCAATAACGCTGGCTTGAACCAATCCCGGACCAACACACAATATTTTACTATATTCTTCAGCCATACTATTCTATATTAATATCGTAATATTCATCTTCCACATATTCGCCGTTGTCATCCAGTACAGGATATGGCTGAATAATGCCATACCTGCCAAGCATCAGCACGGAATGTTGTGAGCCTACTGCCTTGAAGCGAACGATACGGCTGCGGTTCCGTGTATTGTGCATCAGCAGCAGGATACACTCGGCATAAGTATCATACAATGCCTCGCTGGAGAATGATTTCTCCCTGTCCACATCATATCCCTCATAACCACTTTCGTCAACTGTCTCGTCAATGGCCGTACCTGCCAGATTGTAGCAGCCGATGTTATTGCCGGAAGCTGCCGCTTCCAAATATTCGATGTCAATGGATGGCAAGTGGTCGGCATCTGCCGCATAGGTGGATGCAAGCGATGACAACAATTTGTAGGCAGAACTGCCGGACTCCGACTGGAATATATTCTCGGAGTTGCTTATCAGCCAACTGCCGGTCTCTAACCCTTGACTTTGCAGCGATGTTAGGCTGTTTGTATTCGACAAGCCGCTGGCGTTAAAGATATTCATGCTGGCCGTATCCGTATCCGAATCTTTTAATGCCAAACGATACAGGTTGTATCCACTGTTTAGGGTGCTCACCGTACCCATCTGTATGCTGTAAAAAGGCTTAGAGGACGACAAACCTGATGATATGATGTTATTGTAAAAATTCATCGTATCTACGGATATGTCTCCGGCACGCAAGAACCACTGCTGCCATTGTGAACCGTTCGCATGAACCGTATTGCCATTTATGTTGACGTATTCAACGTCACATTCAAATACGATATAATTGAACGCCCATGTAACAGACGGAGCCGACAATATGTTGTAGAACAAATTCGATTCCAATACAAATTCTTTCACTACGCCGCTACTGGAAAAACGAATGGCTTCGCCGCCAATATCATGGAAACTGTTCCTACGGAAATACATATAATCAACATTCTTGATGTAAAATGCGTATTCTCCCGTAGTACCCGTGAACGTGTTGTCTTCAGCTATCAGGATGTTTCCGGTAGTAAACGTGCAAAGTGCCGGATGTCCAATTATTCCGTACGAAAGTGAAGCATCAACGTAATTCTTGATTAACGACACTATCTTGCAATCCGTGAACTTGAGTGGTATGACATACATTGACGTGAATGACGTGTTGCACACATATATGTTTTCGGCATATTTGCAATCCACGCCATAATAACCGAATTTCTCGCTGGTGTCATACTGACCGTTAATCTTGCAATTCTCAACCAAAAGATTGCGGGAATAACTTTCCACGTTACCGTCAAAGCGTATTGCCGACACTTCTTCCGGAGAGTATGTCCCAATATAATTCGCGACATCCACGAACGAAACGTTTTTGCAATGGAAATTATCCACAAACGACAGATATATGCCACCCAAAGATTTGCAATCCATTGTCAGTTGATTGTTACCGTCGAGTGTCAGTGTATAGAGCGTGTCTTTATTCCATTCTGAAATCTCAGCGATATATACATTAGTTGTGCGTGATGTTGTGACATTATCTGCAATGCAACTAATTGTCACGTCCTGTGTCAAGCCATCGGGGTAGTCTGCGACAACCGCATCAAATGCGGCTTGGACAGTGGAGTAGTACGTGCCTGCGAGGTCGCTGCGCTCTAGGAAGTCGGTATAAACCACTTCTTCCTCCTCCTTTTCTGCATACGTCACCGTATAAGTCAGCGTAGCGACCTTGCTCGATGTCTCGCCCAGTACGACTATCTTAATCGTGTTGCTGCCCTCCTTCAAGTATTCCAAAACTTCCAATGACGTGCTGCTGCCCGAAGAAATCTCGAATTGCTTCACTACCGTAGGCGTGGTGTAGGTGCTGTTGGTCACGATAACCATCAAACACCATTCTCCGTGATGTCCTCATAAGCACTTGTGTCAGAATTGTACTTCTGCGAGCTGAAAGTGAAGTCCAGCAAGCAGGATGCGTCGAAATAAGAAGTAAACTCTGCTGCTGCCAAGTTATTGGTAATACCAACGCTGTAGGAATCGCCCGAAACAATGGATATTTCAACTCCTCCTCCGGTTTCTCCGGTCGCCTCCCATGTCCCTGCGGTGGAGCATCTATATATATCCCCCGGTACGGTGTCGCCCACAATCGCCCAATCCCCAACCACGGGTGAAGGGTAGGCCGTCTGTAAGGCTTCAAGGGAAGCGAACAGCCCTTTGCACCGCACGTACCCATATTTCAGCTTCTCCACTTCGGTATTCACCTTGGAGAAGTTCTCATTGAGGCGCGTCGATGTCGTGCCCCAATTGTCGGTGTTGTTGATGGTGTTCAGTTCCATTTCATTATTTATTATTAAGAAGTTTCTAACGCTAAAAAATCTCTGCTGGCATACCACTTGTACCCGTCACCGTAATCGGCTGACTCAATAGTGCCTACATAGTCTTCGCCAAAGTCCAAATATATGGTAGTCTGCGTCTCATAAGCTTTTGAGGTACTGTTCCATACTTGGAAACCTTCTGAGCCGCATGTGACATAAAAAACTGTGCTTGAACGAGTAGAAGCCGGTGCGGTTCTCATCGTAACCAAGAATCCTTTGTAGTTGGCGGCTGATGGAATGTCTATATACTGAGCAACACCTACAAGGCCACTACCGATAATGTCCAAATATGTACCAGTGTTAAAGTCTATGGATAGTGTACCGCCCGTTTCAATCGACATACCGGCTGCATCCCATTCATCGCGCATGATGCGCCATACGGTTGAGAAATTCCCTCTCTGATACAGATTCCCGTATTCATCCCAATAGATATTCCCGTTCGCCAACTGTCCGCTACCGTCGGTGTTCAGCAAAATCTTTCTTCCTGCTATCTCCACCTTGCCACGGAAATATCCACCAAGCGCATAGATGTACCCTCGCAGGAACACATCACCGCCATGCGAAGCGACGAACTTTGCCATCGCCCCCCATTCCTCATCCGTAGGTTGGTAATTAAGATTGCCACGGAACTTCATCACGGTGGCAATGGCTTGCTCAAACGTGCCGCCACCCCAAAACGCTACATCGTCACCATCGTTGTATATGCCACTCATACCAGCGGTGACCTGCTGCATCACACCGTCCTTGTAGTTGCCTAGCTGTATCATCGAGGACAGTATCAAGCCGCCCAAAATGTCTACGCTTCCATTCTGAATGGCATCGTATATGTAGGATAGTGATTGGTATTTGGCTGCCGCCTTGTTCATATCGAGCGGAGAAGGACTCCAATCGGTAGCCACCGTTCCACGCTCCAGCTTGATGTCGCACACCGTTGCCGTGCCCGAAACCATGAATATGCCGCTTCCGCTGAATGTCAGCTTGAACACGTATTTGGTGTATTCTTCGGTCAATGTCTGCGTAGATGTATAGTCACCGCATGAGACTGTCAGCGTAGTACCTTTTGCCTTCACGCTGATTACATAACTCTCATCCGCTATCAGCGTCACGGCTTGCGACAAACTCCCGATTATAGCCGAACGTCCGGACACCGCATCATCATCGCTCTGTATGGTTGCGCTTCCCGTCCAGTGATTCATGGCCTTGCTGTATAGCTCGGATTCCGAAGTCAACTGTGTGTCGGCTGTCAGCTCCTCGGTCTCATAATCGCCGGAGAAACTTGTGTTGAGAAGCAAGTTAGCGGCACCTACCGCTACGGAATTCATCGCCTCCTCTATGCCTTCGGGCAAACCTTCTATATTCTTCCATCCGGTCGAACCCGATTGAATGTGCAGAACACCGTTGACTTGATTTCCGTCGGCCGCGAAGAACGTAGTGGACTTCCCGTCCAGCGAATACGAATCAATCCCGTCGTACATCTTCCACGAAGGAGCATCATCCCCGTATGCCGAAAATATCTGTGCGTTCTGCCGTGTCGTGTCGCTTCTGTTCCCTAGTTGCGATACGTGGTCTCCGGCTTCGGGTGCGCTGCTCCCCGTGTCATAGTCAGTTTTGGAGAGGTCTATGTAGTTTTCGCCTACACCTGTCACGAGCCGCCAATAATATTTGTTGGTTGCCCCTGCGGTCGTGCCTTCGCTTATGTTGAACGTCTGGCACCGTGCTTGGTCGCCCACCTCAAACTCGTTGTATATCTTCAAGCTACCGTCCGAAGTCTCGAAATAGCACCGATACACGTCCGTAGGCACACCGTTGTTGGTCGTGGTCGTATTTCCTTCCTCATCCGTAGTAGTGGTCTCTTCATACTCCACCACCTCGCTTATCACGCACGAAGCAGGGGAGATAATCACCTGCCCACCGATATGCTTCAATCGCTGCACCACCAACTCTATAAAGGTCGCAGTCTTGCGTATCAGCATCCTGTCCGCTTCCACGTAACTCTCGCCCGTCTCTTCATCAATGGAGAAGCAACCTCCCGAACCCAATACGCCCGATGAGAAGTTACCCAAGAGTATGCCCTTTAGGAAGGTGATGATAAAGTTGGTTTTATCCGCCTTCTTTTTCGACAGAAAATCTGAAAGGGTTCTCAATGCCGAATACACATTCCGGTCACTAGCCGGCGTGGAGTCGTTCGTACCGATAACGTACACCCCAGTCCCGCTGCCGGCGGATATGAACGTCTTGCCGCCTACGGTCAGGCTGTCCACCTTCTCCTCCAGACTGCCAAGGCGGGAGTAAGAGGCGGATTCGCCTATGGTGTAAACGGGACTTATCCATGGAAACTCCAGGTTTAGTTCGAATCCGATGACGCGCGACTGCCGGTTGCCTTCCTCGAACATGCCTCTGTTGATAAGGTTCACACGACTGCCTGCGCTCAGCGTATGGGCATACGCAGTGTCCAGGTCGCCCGTGTCGGGGTTGGTGCCGTACACCCAACCAGACATCAGGGTGCAGTCGTAGGTGGAGGGGTCTATCTGCGTCTCGGCCGCGTAGGCTTCGGCGGCTTCCTTCAGCTCCTGCTCGGCGGCGGCCACCAGTCCCAGTTCCTCTATCTTGGTGCTGTCCCATCCGATCAGTACGTAGGTGTCGCCGTCGGTGGGATAGATGGTGTCAGAAGGCAGGTCGGTGCCGTAGTCGTCGTTGCGCACAATCTCCCACACTTGCGCCTCGGGGTTCCATGTGCCGTCCTCCAGTTTCTCGTCCGCACCGTCGGGGTTGAAGGTCACGGCAAACTCCAGCCCGTTCAGCAGGCCGGACTCGAACTTGATGCGCAGTTCCTCCTCGGCCAGCGCATATTCTTCGCTGAACGTGATGCCCGTGTCCTTGAATCGGTAGGCTTTCCACTCCTCTTCGGTGGTGGTGCCATCCTCGTTCTCGGTGGTCGTCGTATAGGTCTTGGTACTGACATCGGACAGGGTGCCTGTGCGACGCGGATATATCTCGTCGAAGGTCACTACCTCTTCCACGGCTTCCTCCTCGGTCATGCCCGAACGTGCGTCGATGTAGGGCGTGCCTTCGGGCAGCATCAGCCGGCGTTGCACCACGCCGTTCAGCACCACCGATTCTTCTGCCGGCCGGTAGTCCGATGGCAGGTTATTAGTCGAGCCGAAGGCGTAGATGCGGGTGGCGTATGTGGTGTCCGACTCGCTGCGCTCCATCTGCTCCACATTCACGTTCTGCTCCAGGTCCACGTAGTCGCCCATCTCGCAACGGCCGAAGTAGATGATGTTGTCCGATACCCACACCTCACATTCCCACATCTCGGCCAAGGCCCAAAGGGCATCCAGCAGACTGGTATTCTCGTAGCTCATGGTGTGGGCCACGTTGTCCACGGTGCTGTCTATCGATATTTCGAAGGCCGTGCCCCGGTAGTCGTAGCCCAAAGCGGTGAGGTTGCGCAGGAACACGCCCATCTGCACGTCCAGCGTGGCGGTCAGGTTCCACGAGGCCTCCTGACTGTCCTGCTCGGGCAGATACTTGAATATCTTGTTCCGCCACTTCCAGTAGTAGGCGTCCAGCTGCAGCTCATACTCGTAGGCACCGGTGGTCTTGTTGTACTTAGGCTTGTAGGGCTCCGTCAGTTCGAACAGGCCAAAGCGGGAGTCGTCCACGTAGTCGCCCAGCCGGAAGTGCACAGGGTCGCGCGTGGCAAACTTCAGGAGGATGTAGTCTTCCTCCATCAGTGAGAAGTTGCGCGTGCTCCCCTTTCGGATGGTGGCGGAGTAGCGCACATCGCCGGATGTCGATAGTATGTCTACGTTCATTCTTAATTCTTCAT
>JAUNJD010000334.1 GCA_030523205.1 Bacteroides sp. | reverse complement strand
CGAACCTAAAAACAGCTACGACAATCAGCCTTAACGGCAGCGACGTGAAAGAGACAAAGCTGCGATTGTCCAAATTAGTGCGTGAAGTCGATAAATGCATCGCTTTGCTGAATGAATGAAGGAAAAGGATGTATGAACGATAAAATAAAAATAAATCTGCAAATGGCCGGCTCAAGCTTCCCGCTCACCATCAAACGTGAAGACGAGGAAATCATTCGAGAGGCTGCCAAGCAGGTAGATATACGGCTTAATGCGTATCGGGAGCACTATGTAAACGTGTCTTCGGAGAGAATCATTGCCATGGTGGCCTACCAATTTTCATTGGAGAACCTGCAACTGAAAGAGCGAAACGATACGGAGCCATATACTGCAAAAATAAAAGAACTGACAGAAGTGCTGGACGACTACTTCAAGCAACAGTAATTCCACCGGCTACCTACTCAGACTTTATTTGACAATAACAAGAAAAACCACGCACTGTGCAAAAGCCTGCCCCACGAAGGGGGCAAGACTTTTATGCAGTGCGTTTTATTTTATATATATACTTAAAACAAATTAAAATGACAGTAGTTACAATAGTAGTGGCCATTGCTTGCTTCCTCGTCGGAGGATTTGCTTCATATATGCTCTTCAAGCACGGGCTGAAGTCGAAGTATGATGCCATCCTGAAAGATGCAGAAGCAGAAGCAGAAGTAATTAAAAAGAACAAGTTGCTGGAAGTGAAGGAGAAATTCCTGAATAAGAAGGCCGACTTGGAGAAAGAAGTAGCCCAGCGCAACCAGAAGATTCAGCAGGCTGAAAACAAGCTGAAGCAACGTGAACTTGTACTGAACCAACGCCAAGAAGAGATTCAGCGCAAGAAGCAGGAAGCCGAAGCCGTGAAGGAGAACCTGGAAGCACAGCTGGTAATCGTAGATAAACGAAAAGAGGAACTGGAACACCTGCAACGCCAAGAAATAGAGAAGCTGGAAACCATATCGGGACTGTCGGCCGAAGAAGCCAAGGAACGCATGGTGGAATCGCTGAAAGAGGAGGCCAAGACGCAGGCGCAGTCGTACATCAACGACATCATGGACGATGCCAAACTGACCGCCAGCAAGGAGGCCAAGCGCATCGTGATACAGTCCATCCAACGGGTGGCAACGGAAACCGCCATCGAAAACTCGGTCACGGTGTTCCACATCGAGTCGGACGAAATCAAGGGACGCATCATCGGCCGCGAAGGCCGCAACATACGGGCACTCGAAGCTGCCACAGGCGTGGAAATCGTGGTAGATGATACACCGGAGGCCATCGTCCTCTCTGCCTTCGACCCCGTTCGCCGCGAGATTGCCCGTCTGGCCCTGCACCAACTGGTGACGGACGGACGTATTCACCCTGCCCGCATCGAGGAGGTAGTAGCCAAGGTGCGCAAGCAAGTGGAAGAGGAAATCATCGAAACCGGAAAGCGTACCACCATCGACCTCGGTATCCATGGTTTGCATCCGGAACTGATACGTATCATCGGAAAGATGAAATATCGTTCGTCCTACGGACAGAATCTGTTGCAGCACGCCCGCGAAACGGCCAACCTCTGTGCCGTCATGGCATCGGAGCTGGGCTTGAACCCGAAGAAGGCCAAACGTGCCGGTTTGCTGCACGACATCGGTAAGGTACCCGATGAGGAACCCGAATTGCCGCACGCACTCTACGGTATGAAGCTGGCCGAGAAGTTCAAGGAGAAACCGGACATCTGCAACGCCATCGGTGCTCACCACGACGAAGTGGAAATGACCAGCTTGCTGGCTCCCATCGTACAGGTATGCGACGCCATCTCAGGTGCCCGTCCGGGAGCACGCCGCGAGATTGTGGAAGCCTACATCAAGCGTCTGAACGACCTCGAACAACTGGCTATGTCCTATCCGGGTGTCACCAAGACGTATGCCATCCAAGCCGGTCGCGAGTTGCGCGTCATCGTCGGTGCCGACAAGATTGACGACAAGCAGACCGAAAGCCTGTCCGGCGAGATAGCCAAGAAGATTCAGGACGAAATGACTTATCCGGGACAAGTGAAGATTACCGTGATTCGCGAGACGAGAGCGGTAAGTTATGCGAAATAACAGTTGAACACAGAGACACGGAGGCACGGAGTTTTTTTAAGAGAAAGCCGTTTTCACTAAAAAAGACTCTTTGCCTCCGTGCTTTTTTTATATAGCTATTCAGCTTAATCATCCAAGAAAGTATGCCATCATTCACATTTGAAGTATGCGCCAACTCCGTCGAAAGCTGCATGGCGGCACAGGCCGGAGGGGCACACCGGGTAGAGCTGTGCGCAGGCATCCCCGAAGGCGGAACTACACCTTCGCCGGGTGAGATAGCTGTGGCTCGTGAGGTGCTGGAGAGCTGCCGCCTGCACGTCATTATCCGTCCGCGTGGAGGTGATTTCCTTTATTCCCCTACCGAACGGCGCATCATGCTGAAGGACATTGACTATGCACGCCGTGCCGGAGCCGACGGCGTGGTGCTGGGATGCCTTACGGCTGAAGGAGACATTGACGTGCCTTTCGTACAGGAACTGATGGAGGCTGCGCAAGGGATGTCCGTCACCTTTCACCGTGCTTTCGATGTCTGCCGCAACCCGCAGGAGGCACTGGAGGAGATTATCAGCCTGGGATGTCAGCGGGTACTTACTTCCGGTCAGCAACCGACAGCCGAACAGGGCATTCCGCTGCTGAAGGAGCTGGAGAGACAAGCTGCCGGACGCATCACATTGTTGGCCGGTTGCGGCGTAAACGAGGGAAACATTGCCCGTATTGCCAAGGAAACCGGCATTCACGAATTTCACTTCTCGGCACGGGAGAACATACCCAGCCTCATGAAGCACCGCAATAACAACGTATCAATGGGGGGCACTGTCCACATAGACGAGTATACCCGTCCCGTGACAACGGAAAGCCGCGTCAGGAGGACGATTGAAGGAATTTCGAATGCTGAATTTTGAACTATTCTTCGTTCATCAATTCTCCATTCATTCTTTGTTCTTCGTATTCTTTCATTAGCTTACGCTCAATATATCTCTTAGTCATAACATAAAGGCATATCGTTCTTCTTTCTCGTCATTCTTCATT
>JAUNJD010000058.1 GCA_030523205.1 Bacteroides sp. | reverse complement strand
GTTAGTTAATGGATAGTTGATAATGGATAATTGGTTGTGCTCCGAACTCCTATTCTCTGTGATGGGGTAGGGATGAAGGGCTATACAGGAGGGAAAGTATATGGGGCGTCCCCGGATATGTGTCGAGTGACAGGTATCCGGGGGCGTTCTTTTTTCTGAATCCGTTAATATTCAATAATAGCCTCGTTCTCTTCCTTTTTATTTTATCCAAAATGTGTATCTTCGTATGAAAGATATCATTCAACTTGGCATGACTATGGCACAGACGAGATTATACCCGGTAGGTTATCAGGATTTTGAGAAAATCCGAAAAGAGGGACGCTTATACATCGACAAGACGGCGTACTTGTATCGCATGACGCACGGTGGTTCGGAATATGTTTTCCTCAGCCGTCCGCGTCGGTTTGGCAAGACGTTGCTGACCAGCACCTTGCAATATTACTTTCAGGGACGGAAGGAGCTTTTTGCAGGGTTGGCGATGGAGCGATTGGAGACGGAATGGACAGAGTATCCGGTGTTGCGGTTCGACTTGAGCCAGGCGAAAGGGTTGACGAAAGATGAATTGCCGGACTCGTTGGGTGTGAAGATAAGTGAGTATGAAGATGTCTATGGAAAGCGTGCGGAAGAGAAGACATTGGGCGATCGCATGGGGGGCGTTATCAAGCGTGCTTCCACCCTGACAGGCAAGAAGGTGGTGGTATTGATCGATGAGTATGACGCTCCATTGCTGGAAGTGGTGCATGAGGAGGAGAACTTGGCGGAGATACGCCGCATCATGCGCAACTTTTATAGTCCGCTGAAGGCGTGCGACCCTTATATACGCTTCGTGTTTCTGACGGGTATCACCAAATTTTCGCAACTGAGCATCTTCAGTGCGTTCAACAACATTGACAATATCAGCATGGATGAGGAGTTTGGAGGCATTTGTGGCATCACAAAGGAGGAACTGACCGAACAGATGTCCGTGGATATTGACTTGTTGGCCGGGAAATTTGGCTTGTCCCACGAAGAGACGTTGGATAGGTTGGTGTCACTCTACGATGGTTATCACTTCACTTGGCCATCGGCTGACATTTTCAATCCATATAGTTTGCTGAAGGCGTTCGAGAAGAAGAATCTGAGAAGTTATTGGTTTGAGACAGCCACGCCAACGCATTTGATAGAGTTGATGCGCAAGTATAATGTGCATCCGACGGAGGTGGGTAGTTTGCAATTAAGCGAATCGGGCTTCAACATCCCTTTGGAACAGGCACGTAACTACATCCCATTGTTCTATCAAAGTGGCTACCTGACCATCAAGGATTATGATGCCCGTCGCAGGTTATATACGCTTGATATTCCCAATCAGGAAGTGCGTGAGGGTCTGATGGATAATTTGATAGCTTTTTATCTGCCCAATGAGGAATTGGTGAATAAGGATATGGTGATTGCCGACCTTCGGGATGCTCTTGCCGAGGATGATATGGATGCCGCTTTGCACGTCTTGCAGGAATTCTTGGCCCGGGTGCCCTATACGAACAATACCAACTATGAGGGGCATTACCAGCAGTTGCTCTATATCTTGTTCACCTTGGCCGATGCCGATGTGGACGTGGAGAAGCATACGGCGAACGGACGCATTGACCTCGTGCTGCGCACCAAGACTCGTCTTTACGTCATGGAACTGAAGTTGAACAAGGATGCGGCATCAGCCTTGAACCAAATAAACCTCAAAAACTATCCGGCTCGATTTGCCACCTGTGGTTTGCCAATCGTGAAGGTGGGGATTAACTTCGACAGCGAACGGCATACTATTTCCGAGTGGGAAATAGCGTGTGAATGATAGGAGGCCGGAATCGCCGAAAACACGATGGAAGAAGTGGAATGAGATTATCGGTTGCATAGACTGCGGAAGTCGCAATACTCGCACTTCTTGGTATCTTCGGTCTGCGTGAAATCCTCTTTCGGATTATAAATCTCCTGCAAAAGAATGTGCAGGCGTTCGCGGAACTCGTCTTCGTACAAAGCGAAGTTGGTGACAGGAATCTTGGGCTGTCGCGGGGCACCCATCTCGATGACCGGAGAATAAGTTTCCGATGCTGCCCGATGTATGTAAAGCAGAGAAGGAGCCACCTTCAATGGCTGTATGCGGCAGATGATGCTGGCATAGAGGAAGGTCTGGAAAATGTAATTGGGACGTCCGTCGGCAGGAGTAAAAAGTTGTTCAATGCTTTCGGGTGTCTTAGGATTGCCTCCCGTTTTATAATCCACAATACGCAGGATGCCGTCTTTGCTGTCTAGGCGGTCGATGGTTCCGCCTATCCGGATGGGCAGTTTACCTTCCGGCGTATCAATCTCCATATCTTCCTTGACGGGATATTCGGTATATTCCATACGGAAAGGAGCATACTGTAAGTCGTTGCGTAAAAGTTGCTTAAGATAGGAGGCGATGACTTTGGCATGAATCAGTTGGGTACCGTTGTACTCGGGACGTTCCTCGTACGGTACGTGAAAAAACTTATCCTTGAAAGCCATGTCCACATAATCTTGAATCTTGATTTCATTTTTCAGCAATCGTTCCAAGTCTTCCTTTAGAATCTCCTTTCCATGTGCGGTCATCAAGTCCTTATATACCAATTCTGCCGAACGGTGGAAGATGGTGCCGAACAAGGCAGAATCTATCTCGGCACTGACCTCATCGGGGGTTCTTAGCCCGGCAATATAGAAGTAATAGAACTTCAGTCGGCAGTCTAGATATGTGTTAAGAGCCGAAGGCGAAAACAAGGCTTTTGTGGAGAGGCGTGTGTCATAAAGGTTATACATACGTTTCATCACTTCCTTGGTTTTGCTGATGCGAATCTCTCGTTCGTGTTGGGGCGATTGTCCGGCTTCAAGGTATTCGCGCACAATGTCGTGAGGCGATTCGATGAGGTATTGCAACATGAAGCGCGACATCTCTCCACGGTTCAGCCCCTCGGAGGAGGTGTTGTAGAGTAGGGTGATATTCTCTGCACGCTGTATGAGCCGATAGAAGTAGTAGGCATATACGGCATTCTTGTGCTCGATGGTGGTCATGCCAAAGGCTTTCCGCAGGTTGTAGGGGATGAAGGATGATTCTCCGCCGGCCTTTGGCAACTGTCCTTCGTTGAGCGAGAGCATGATGAGATTGCGGAAGTCGAGATTGCGCGTCTCCAGCACTCCCATGACTTGCATACCGATAGCCGGCTCGCCGTGGAAAGGTATGTTGGCGGCAGTCAGCAGGCGGTTGAGCAAACGTCTCAGCGTATCGGTCCGTATGCTCAACGCTTCGGTCTCGATGAGGTTGAGCAGGCGGTTGACGAGGGTATAGCTCTTGAATAGCGATTCGCGGTACAGTTGGTTGAAGATGTCCTGCTCGTCTTCTTCCTGACGGTAGAGAATGGCTACTTGGCGCAGAAGTTCAGCCAGGTAAGTACATAGGGCAACGATGCCATTTTGTGGCGTGAAGATTTGCTCCAGAAAGTCATCCTTCTTCAGTTCCGAGGGGAGAGGATAGAAACGGTTGTCCTTTGTCAGTGCCTTCTCCAGTTCTTCGGCAAGCGGAGATAATTGGCGGGTATATGGATGCTTCAGTATGGCGAGCACATACTCGTATGTATAGCGACCTGTATCTGTCCGATAGCCGTCGGTTTGCAGCTCTACCAATGCGTTGACGAAGCTATAGACGGGAGTCTGTGCCAGGGGGAATCCCATCGTAATGTTTACATTCTTCACTTCGGAGGGGATGGAGTGTAGCACCGGTAGCAGCAAGGACTCGTTGCAGAGTACGATGGCATTCTCTTTCTCCTTCATCTCTGCCGGATTCGCAGACGCCATTTCTCTGACCCACTCGGGAATGTATCGCGCTTGGGCGTTCTCGGTAGGGGATGAGATGAATCGAACCTTTTTGGGCTTGCGGAATACGTCGAAAGCTGTTTCCGGCAATTGATTGGGGAAAATCTTCAGGTTGCGAAGGATAAATTCACCGGCTTCGTGGGTGTAGGGCGGTGTTTGTTCGTGGGGCAGACGGGTGTAGTAGATGTCGTAATCCCAATAGAACAAGGCCTTTCCTGCTTCTTGCAGCCGGCGGAAGAATTCTGTTTCTACCTTGTTCAGCACATTGAATCCCACAAAGATGTATTGGTCGTAGCGCAGTTGGTCGGTTTTCAGCTCTTCCATGACGTTGCGATACATCATGCCTTCGTAGGCGATGCCCAATGCGGTCAGATTTTCACGGTAATGCCGGTAAATATCCCCCAGCTTGTCCCAAAGAGAGATGAATTTCTCCTTTAGTTCGGTTCGCTTGTCGATGGAGAAGTTTTGGAAGAATTGTCGGATGGCTTCTTCTTGTTCTTTGTCGAGGAAGTCATAGTCATCCATGATGTTTTTCAGGTCCTGTAAGTTGGAGAAAAGTCGGTCGGCCTCCACCAAGTTCTTGTCCACATCATCGAAATCGCTGATAAGCAGTTCGCCCCAAAAATAGAAGTCGTCAAGGGTTTCGTTGCTTCCAGTCTCTTCGCGAAACACTTTATGCAGTTCGCATACCAGCCGAATCGGGTCGCCCAGTTTCAGAGGAGAGAGTTGCTGGAACAGTTCGCTGATGCTGACGTATGCCGGCGACCACAGCGGGCGGTCGGTTTCGGCGGCCAGATATTCGTTGAAGAAGAGGCTGGCTCGTTTGTTGGGGAACACGATGGCTGTGCGCGACAGGTCGTTTCCTGTTTTATGATAGAGGTCGTGTGCGACCAATTGGAGAAAAGTCTTCATATACCTTAATTTTCTTTATTACTAAACTTGCTCTATCCGTTCTTCTTCCACGTACCACAGGTAGCCGCTGATGTGTGCTGCTTCATAACCCATGCGGACTAGCAGTTGGATATAGTCTTGCACTTGTTTGTTGTACTTTTTATTAGGTTTTCCGAACTTAAAATCTACTACCACAATCTCGTTTCCACGCATCATTACCCGGTCCGGGCGTCGGTTGCGCAGTTCTCCGTTCTCCAGCCAAATGATGTCGCATTCGTTGAATAGCCGCCATGTGCCCGAGTACCAGTCCTGCACTTGTGGCATGGAGAAAGCGCGTCGGGTCAGTTTGCGAATCTCTTCTTCGGTCTCTGTCTGTCCGATGATGCCTTCGAACACCAGACGGCTGATGGCATTGTCGATGTCCGCTTCCGTCTCGATGGCCGAGAAGAGCGTGTGTAGCAGTCGTCCGCGATTCATGAAGCGGCTGGCAGATTCAGCTTCATCGACTCCGGCTATGAAGTCGGCCGAGCGGTTGGACTGCCGGAATTCGATGTCGTGCCTCATGCTTTCCATGTGTACGGGGCGTTTGATGGCTTTGGCTGCCAGCTTGTTTGTCACTGCTTGCTCCGGCTTGTTTTCGTCGGCCGAAGGGCAGAGCGTGCCGCTTTCGTATTCTCCCGCTTCTTCGTCCCAATTCCCTTCGCCGGCATCGGCTACGTGGGGGAGTGAATTGGCCAGCAGTTCGGATATGGTACCTCTTTGTCCGGCCTTGCTCCAAAGTATCAGGTTCTTGCCGGCACGGGTGAAGGCTACGTAAAGCAGGTTCAGATTATCCACCCATAGTTGCAGGCGTTCGTGTATGTAGTCGCTCCGATAGACCGATTCGGCCATGGTGGATGAATAATTGACGGGAACGAGGTTGATGGCATTGTATGGCTGCATCGCCGGAGCGCACCAGACGAGTTGGTTGTTCGTCTCGTTCTCTATCTTCCAGTCGCAGAAAGGAATCAGGACCGTGTGGAACTCCAATCCTTTCGACTTGTGTATGGAGAAGATGCGTATTCCGTCCAGCTCTCCGCTGGGGATGGTCTTGGTGCACAGTGTCTCGTCCCAGTGTCGGATAAAAGCGTCGAGGTCCGATGAATTGCTTTGCAGGTATTCCGTCACGGCATCGAAGAAGGAGAACAGATAGGCATCCTGCTTCTCGATGCGGCTCATGTCGAAGAGGACGAACAATTCCTCCAGCAGTTCGTAGAGGGGCATCAGCCGAAGTTCTTCCATGCGCGTGGTGAAAGCTTCCGGTAGCATTTCTGATGGCGTGGCGGAAAACAGACTGTCCCAGCTTGTCGATTCGTCTTTTATCACTTGTAGTCGGTAGTTGGCTATCAGCGAAGCCTTGGCTATGCCTTCTTCAGGATTGGAAAGATAGCGCAAGGCATCCATCAGCATACAGATGGCTACGGAGGCGTTCAGCCGGAAAGCTTCGTCGGACACGATGGGCAGATGAAGCTCCTTATCGAAGTAGTCTGCAATGGGGGGGATATTCTTATTCTTGCGCACCAAGATGGTGATGTCGTTTAGCCGTATGCCTGTTTGCAAGAGGCGTTGCACTTCGTTGCCCAAGGCTATCTGCGTCTGTTCGGTATAGTTGTGCTCCTCGTCCGGCTCCAAGAAGGATACTTTGACGTAGCCTTTGGCTTCGTGCTTGGGGGATTCCTGAGCCACGTCGGAATATGCATTTTTCAGGGCGATGCATTCTTCCTTCATCTCCTCCAGATAGTTTGCATTCAGCTCATTCACGATGGAGGTAAAGAGGAGGTTGTTGAAGCGGATGATGTTGGTCTCGCTTCGTCGGTTTGTCTTTAGGGTCTCTATGCGTACGGGGAAGTGATTCAGTTGTTTGTTTCGGCTTCCCAAGTCGTTCAGTATGCTCCAGTCTCCGTTTCGCCAGCGGTAGATGGATTGCTTCACATCGCCCACGATGAGGCTGTCTGCTCCTTGCGACAGGCCTTCGAGCAGCAGCATCCGGAAGTTGTCCCATTGCATCCGGCTTGTATCTTGAAATTCGTCAATCATGACGTTCCGTATGTTGGCTCCCAGCTTCTCGAATACGAAAGAAGAGTCTCCTTCTTGCATCAGTTTGTGCAGCAGGGCATTCGTGTCCGATAGCAGGAAACGGTTTTGCTCATGGTTCAGGGTACGTACTTCCTCGTCGATATGGTTGAGCAGTTGCAGCTTGTTGAGGTGTTGCAGCGAAAGCCGGCAACTGTTGATGGTCATCTTCTTTTGCGGACGCAGTCTTTCGGCATCCTGAAGTATGGGCAGCAGACTGCTTTCTGCCAGCCGGATGATGTCATCCCTCCGGGCCGAAGTCTTGGCTGCCCAGTTCTTGGCATCTGCCAGACTGTTCTGCAAGGTGGCGGTCAGCACATCCTTGTCGCTCAGGCGTCCATCGCGCAGTTTGCGGAAGTAGCTGCCAATGCCTCTGTTGCCTCCTTTTAGGTCGTCGGGGGTCAGTGAATGTCCTTCCAGCTCGCCTTCAAACTGGTCGTAGAAAGCCTTCATCTGCTCCAGTGCGTCGGTCTCCATCTCGCGCAGCACTTCCCGGTAGAGCTTGATGGCCTCGGGGTCTTGCAGCTTCAGGCGCAATTCTTCTCCTCGTTCGATGTAGCTTTCGTCGAAGATGTTCCGCCCGAAGTTTTTTATTTCCTGCGAGACGTTCCAGCGCTTGTCGTCCTTGATGCGCTCGTCGATGTAGTCCAGCAGCCAAGCCAATACCGGCGAGGTAGGCGTCAGCTTTTCGATGAGGCTATCTACGGCATCGCTCAGCACTTCGGCGTTGTTCAGCTCGATGTTCAGGTTGGGGCTAAGCTCCAGTTCGCGTGCCAGATTTCGCATGACGGATTGGAAGAAGGAATCGATGGTCTCCACCCGGAAGCGGCTGTAATCGTGCAGCATATATTGCAGAGCCATACCGGCCCGTTGACGCAGGTCGGCATCTGTGTAGGTAAGGCTTTTCTTCTCCAAGTCTTCTTTGATGCGTTTCAGATAGGCTTCCGAAGCCGGGTCGTTGGTCCAGATGCCATAGAGCTGTTGTAGGATACGCTCTTTCATTTCGGCGGTTGCCTTGTTTGTAAAGGTGACGGCCAATATCTGCCGATAGGCACGCGGATTGAGTATCAGGTGCTTGATGTACTCCACGGCCAAGGTGAAGGTCTTTCCGGAGCCTGCGGAGGCTTTATATACTAATAGTTCCATGCGGTTCAGACGGTTAGGAATATATTTCTGGATTTGATGCTATTTAGCTTTCAAATATACGATTATTTCATGAGAAAAACTCTACTCTTTCTCCTTTTTTGCCCTCAAGATTTCTATCTTTGTATCGCGAGACTATGATGTAGAATAGTAAAACCTCAGTAAATCAGAATAAATATGGAAAAAGATGACCGAAAATGGGAGGTGCTGAAGAGCGAATACCTCATCCGTCGTCCTTGGTTGACGGCACGACGCGACCTTGTGAAGTTGCCTACCGGAGTCGAGATACCGGAATATTATATCTTGGAGTACCCCGACTGGGTGAATGTGATAGCCATCACCAAGGAAGGGCAGTTTGTATTGGTTCGTCAGTATCGTCATGGCTTGCAGGAGACCCGCTATGAAATCTGTGCCGGTGTCTGCGAAGAAGGGGAGGATCCGCTGGTCTCTGCCCAACGCGAACTGTACGAAGAAACCGGATACGGGCAAGGCTGCTGGACCGAGTGGATGACCATCTCGGCCAATGCCAGCACCATGACCAACCTGACGCATTGTTATCTGGCTGTCGATGTAGAACTCATTTCGACCCAACACTTGGAGGAAACGGAAGACCTGAGCGTCCATCTGCTGAGCGAGAAGGAGGTGAAATGTCTGTTGCTGAATGACGAAGTGAAGCAATCGCTGATGGCAGCACCTTTATGGAAATACTTTGCACTGCAAAGAATGTGAGAGTGCAGACGTATGGGCATAAAAAAAGGAGTACCGCTGTACTCCAACCTTTGTTAACCTTAAATCTAATACTATGAAAAACACATTGCAAATGTACGGACTTTCTTGAAATCTGCAAGAGATGCGTACAAAAATCTGTGTATATATAACACTTATTAGCTATAATAGCCTATTATTCAATCTTTGTTAAGAATCCGAAGGCTTGTTTTCTGCTCGCTTTGCCTGTTTTCTCAGCCTTTTGCCTCTTGATATAGGAATCGCTTGATGCTCTTTTTGGCTGTCTTTTCAAATTCCTCAAAGTGTATCTTTATCTTGGTAATCTGGCAATATCCGGGCAGTTGCTGATTCAGTTCGTTGCGGTTGTTCTCCATGGTCCGTTCGATGTCGCTCTGTTGCAGGCCGTGCGAGAAGGCTTCATCAAAGTCCGGATATATCAGAGCCACCAACTTGTCTTGTTGCAGCACGATGAGCGATTCGGCTACGTAGGGCATATTGTTCAGTTTGCTTTCAATCTCTTCCGGGTAGATGTTCTGTCCGCTGGCTGTCAGCAGCATATTCTTGCTGCGTCCGCGCACGGTGACGTATCCTTCGGCATCCATCGTGGCGAGGTCGCCCGTATGCAGCCAGCCGTTCACGTCGATGATTTGTGCGGTAGCTTCCGGATTCTTGTAATAGCCCAGCATCAGGTTGGCTCCGCGGCAGATGATTTCTCCGGCCGTATGTTGTGGGTCGGGCGAATCTATCTTTACCTCCATGCGGGTTGTTGCCTTGCCGCACGAGGCCAGCTTCAGCGTTTCCCAGCGGCTGGAGCAGATGATGGGGCCACACTCCGTCATGCCGTAGGCAATGGTATAGGGGAAGCCGATGGACTTGAGGAAGCGCTCTACTTCCGCATTGAACGGTGCACCGCCAATGATGATTTCGTCGAAGTTTCCGCCAAAGATTTCCATGGCCCGCTTGCGGGCTTCGGCTTTAATCTTGTCGTTGATGATGGGCATTCGCAGCAGCAGCTTGCCTATGCGGTTGTCGATGCGGGGGAGTATGTTCTTCTTGATGATTTTCTCTACGATGAGCGGCACGCAGGAGATGACGCGCGGCTTGATTTCTGCGAAAGACTGTGCAATGATTTTGGGCGAGGGCATTCGTGTCAGGAAGTAGAGGTGTGCCCCTGCCGAAAAGCCATACAGGAAGTCGTACGTCATGCCGAATACGTGCCCCATGGGGAGCATGGACACCATGTTGTCGCCCGGCCGGATGGGGAGCATTTCGTGGCAATAGGCCACGTTCGACCACAGGCTGCGATAGGGTAGCATGACGCCTTTCGAGTATCCCGTCGTGCCCGACGTATAGTTGATGATGGCCAGCTCATCGGGCGATTGCTCCTTGCGGTAGCAGATGTGCTCGGGTCGGAAGTTCTTGGGGTAACGTGCTCCGTAGATGGCATTTCGGTTTTCGAAGGCTACCATGTGGCGTGGATTGCGGCAGACAACGAGGCTGAAGTCGTTCAGCAGCACGATTCCCTGCAGGTGGGGCATGATTTCCTCGTTGAGGTTCTCCCACACTTGGTCGCCCACGAAGAGCAGTTTGGCCCCCGAGTGATTGACGATATTGTGGATGTTGTCGGCCTTGAACTCATGCAGGATGGGCACGATGACTGCCCCGTAGGTCAAGGTGGCCAAGAATGCGACAGCCCAGTGGGCGCTATTGCGTCCGCAGACGGCAATCTTGTCGCCGGGCTTGATGTCGGCGCCTTCCAGCACAATATGGAATTTGGCAATCTTGCGGGCAACGTCTTTGTATTGCAACGTTGCTCCTTTATAGTCGGTCAATGCATTCAAATCCCAGTTGCGGATGATGCTTTGTTCTATATAGTCAATGAAGCCTTGCTCTTGTTTCATCTGTCGAATCTGCACATTTTTGTAAAAACTGCGCAAATATAGGGCTTATACCAATGCAAAGCAAGCGGTTCAATCTTTTTTTGTTTCCTTTATGATGCTAAACATTATCCATATTTCTTGGGGGCTTGCGTGCCCCTTCTGAAGACGGGTGTTCGTTTTTACGCTTCTTCCGTTTTCTTGCTTTTCTCTGAGATGAGCAGCAGCTTGTCGCCTACGTGCAGCTTCAGCGTTCCGTTCGGGATGAGGAATTCATCTCCACGCTTCACTATCATCACGAGGGTACCCTTGGGCAGGTTCATTTCTTTCAGCGTATCGCCTTTGGCCAGAATCTCTTCGGTCACTGTCATGTCGCGCAGGTCAGAGTCTATCTCGTCCGGCAGTTCCACGCCGAAGTCGTTTCCGGTCTTCTCCAGCGGAGTGGAGAGGCCCAGCATACGGGCGGCTTTGGAGACGGTGGTGCCTTGAACCACCAGCGACACGATGGTGATGAAGAACACGATGTTGAAGATGACGTCGGCACCCGGCACTTCCTCCACCACGGGATAGGTGGCAAAGATGATAGGTACTGCACCACGCAGGCCCACCCACGATACGAAGAGCCGCGACTTGGTCGTAATCCGCTTGCCGAAGGGCAACAGACAGAGGAACACGCTGAGCGGACGCCCGATGAGAATCATGAATATACCAATCAGCAGGGCCACGGCGGCTACGTTGAGCATCTCGTGCGGGTTGACCAGCAGACCGAGGCAGAGGAACATGATAATCTGGAACAACCACGTCAGTCCGTCAATGAAGGTATAGATTTCCCGGCGTTTCTGTATCTTGGCGTTGCCCACCATCATACCGGCGATGTAGACGGCCAGGTAGCCGTTTCCGTTCAGCAAGTCGGTGATGGAGAAGGTGAAGAAGACGAACGACAGCAGCAATATCGGGTAGAGTGCCTGATTGTCGATGTTCAAGCGGTTTAGCATCAAGATGGCCAGTCGGCCCAGCAGGTAGCCGGCGGCGGCACCCACGATGAACTGTATCAAGAATGAACCTATTATTTGCCCTACGCCCATGCTCGACGACTGGATGAACTGAATCAGCACGATGGTCAGCATGTATGCCATGGGGTCGTTACTACCACTTTCCAGCTCCAGCATCGGGCGCAGGTTGTACTTCAGGTTCATCTTCTGTGAGCGCAGGATGGCGAACACCGAAGCCGAGTCGGTGGACGACATGGTGGAGGCAAGCAGCAGGCTGGTGATGAGAGGCAGGTGGATGTTGGTCCAACTCATGCCCGAAAGCCACCAGATGAACAAGCCCGTGAATATGGCCGTCAGCAGCACGCCCGCCGTAGATAGGACGATGCCCGGCCACACGATGGGTTTTATCTCCGAAATCTTGGTATCCATGCCACCCGAGAACAGGATGATGCTCAGAGCCACCATACCGATGAACTGTGCTTCCTGTACGTTGTGGAACTGCAACCCCAGTCCGTCGCTTCCGAAGGCCATGCCGACCATCAGGAACAGTAACAGGGTAGGTACTCCGAACCGATAGCCGGTCTTGCCGACAACGATGCTGACGAAAAGTAAGATTGAACCTACAAGTAATACGTTTTCTGCTGTAAAAATCATAATTTTCGCGTTATGGGGTTTGGTTATAATCGTTTTTCAATGTCTTCGGGTACAAAGATACACATTATAATCAACAATTGCAAGTGTCCTTTTGTTCAATTGAACTTTAGAACAAAAGTTGTGTCTTTTCCGGACAGCAAGGAGATGCTTCCGCCGGACAACCGCATGATTTGGCGCGAAATGCTCAGCCCGATGCCGCTTCCTCCCTCCTTGGTGGTGAAGAAGGGGATGAAGATGTGGTCGGCTATGTCGGGCGGAATGGAGGGCCCGTTGTTGGAAATCTCGATGAAGATGGCTTCGGCCTCGTTGCAGTAGGCGCGAATCGCGATTCGTCCGTTCTCCTTCTTTGCTTCGTCCGACCCGATGGCTTGGATGGCATTTTTCAGCAGGTTGATGACCACTTGCGAAATCAGATTCTCGTCGGCATATAGAATCAGGTCGTCGGGTTCGATGTCCGTATCAAAGCCGATGTTGGCCTCCGGAAACTGGTGTCGGGCCAGTTCTATCATGCGGTTGACGAAGCCCTTCACGTAGAAGAGCGACGGCTCGGGGGTAGGGATGCGTGTAAACTTCCGGTACGATTCCACGAAAGCCAGCAGCCCCTTGCCCGTGCTGCTGATGGTTTGCAGGCCGTGGCTGATTTCTTCTTCCATGTCGGAGGGCGGTGTGGCGGCTTCCGGCGCGTGCTTCGTCATCAGCGTCAGCAGGGTGTCGCTCAGCGAGGCGATGGGCGTCACGGCGTTCATGATTTCGTGTGTCAGTACGCGGGTCAGTCGTATCCACGAATCTATCTCTTTTTCGTCCAGTTCGTTGTTGATGTCGTTCAGGGCGAGGATGCGCAGGTGCTCGTTGCGTACGGTGATGTCGCTAACCCGTATGGACAGGTTTACCGTTCCCCGTTCGTTGCTGAAGGCCGTCTGTAGCTTGTCGCCCGCATGACAATGTTCCACCAGCTCCTCCAGCCGTGTGTCGATGCGCTTCAGCTGATGCACGTGTGTAAATACGTTCAGCCCCAGCAGGCGCAAGGCTTCCCTGTTCTTCTGATAGACGGCTCCGTTGTCGTTCAGCACCAGGATGCCCGTATTGATGCAGTCCAATATCAGCTCGTAATATTTTTCTTGTTGGGCGGTCTCGTTTTTCACGTTGTATAGGATGCGGGCCACGCGGTTCAGTGCCCGGTTGATGAGTCGGTTGTCGCTGTATCCTTCCTCCTCGGCAAAGTGGATGGCGGTGTCGTTGTTCTCGATGGCGTCCAGCATGAACAGCACTTTGTGCGTCTGTTGGCGGTAGAGCCTGTATTGCCAATGCAGGGCGACAATCAGCAGCAGTGTGCAGGCAATGGCCCAAAAGAGGATGGAGCTGCCCTCTTGAACAACCACCAACGTCCACAGCATCCCCGTCAGGACGGCCACCGTCAGGCTGACGGCCACGCGGAAGGGGTAGTATTGGCGAATGTCTTTGATACTCATGGTCGTTATTTTGGTCTGTCACAGTCCGAATTTCTTCATTTTGTTATACAGGGTCTGTCGGGTGATGCCCAGTTGTGAGGCTACGGCAGACAGGTTTCCGCCGCAGGTGTCCAGCGCTTTCTTTATCATCTTCACCTCCATCTCTTCCAGTGTCGAGACTTGCGGCTCCGTGGCTTCCGTCCGTCGGGTCAGTTGGAACAGTTCGGCTTGCAGCAGGTTGCCGTCGCAGATGATGACGGCTTTCTCGATGGCGTGTTCCAGCTCGCGGATGTTGCCATACCACGGGTGGAGCTTCAGCCGTTCCTTCGCATTCTCGGTCAGTTGTACGGGAGGCTTGTCATACTGCTTGCAGAAGCGGGCGATGAAGCGTTCGGCCAGCGGCAGGATGTCTTCGGGGCGTTGCCGCAGGGAGGGAATCTCCAGATGTATGGTGTTGATGCGATACAGCAGGTCTTCGCGAAACTCGCTTCGCTCCACCATCTCTTGCAGGTTGCGGTTGGTGGCGCAAATCAGCCGGATGTCAACGGGTATCGGCGTATTGCTGCCCACGCGCACCACGCTGCGTCGTTGCAGCACAGTCAGCAGTTTGGCTTGCAGGTGATAGGGCAGGTTGCCTATTTCGTCCAGGAAGAGGGTGCCGCGGTTGGCAGCTTCAAACTTGCCCGGGCGGTCGGCGTGGGCGTCGGTGAACGAGCCTTTCATGTGTCCGAACAGCTCGCTCTCGAACAGGCTTTCGGTGACGGCTCCCATGTCCACGCTCACCATCTCCTGCCGATGGCGGGCCGAGAGGGCGTGAATCTCGCGGGCAAGCATCTCCTTGCCTGTTCCGTTCTCGCCGGTGATGAGGATGTTGGCATCCGTGGTGGCTACCTTCTCTACCAGCGTCCGCAGTTGTTGCATGGCGGGACTTTCGCCCCAATACATGGCGTTGCTTCCGGCTTTGCCTGCTTCCGGCTTGCGTCCGGAGGCCGATTTGTAGGCTTGTTCGGCTGCATCGGTCAGCGTTTCCACCAATTTCCGATTGTCCCAGGGCTTCACGATGAAGTCCGTGGCACCTTCCTTGATGCCCCGCACGGCCAGGTCGATGTCGGCGTATGCCGTGAAGAGCACCACGGGCAGCTGAGGGCATGATTTCTTGATTTCGTGCAGCCAGTACAGACCTTCGTTTCCGCTGTTGATGCCGGAGGTGAAGTTCATGTCGAGCAGCACCACCTGCCACGTCTCTTCGCGCAGCACCGTGGGCAGCGTGATGGGGGAGGAGAGCACGTTAATCACCTCGAAATGAGGTTTCAGCAGTAGTTGCAAGGCAGTGAGCACGCCCCGGTTATCATCTACGATTAGAATCTTTCCGCTTTTCTTTGCCATAGTGTATAGGGTTTCGGAGGACAAAGATAAAACTTTTCTTGTCAGTACTATTTCCATAGCTTTTTATTTTTTTGTTTTTTCTGCGGTCGTCTGTATCAAAATCTATGTGAATCTGCGTGTTATTGCTCAGTCAGGCAATCATTCGGTCCATTTCGCAAAAACGTCGTTTTACGGGGCGGAAAATTACGTTTTCGGGGGCGCAAATCAGTGTTCTGCTCCCTGCTGCACCTTCTACCCCAATCCATCATCCATATCTTTTTCCCGATTCGAAAAAATTTCTTAATTTTGCGCCCCGTATCCCGAAGGGAACAAGTTGATAAGAAAAACAAAACTCAAAACAGTATGAAAGTATTCAATCGAATGGGAGTGGGGCTTGCGGCCCTGATAATGACAGCCCTCTGGACGGGCTGCGACGACGACAACACCGGCACCGATGCCGACAACAAAAAGTTAGTGGAAATGAAGTCGGTGTCCACCTCGACTTACAACGATGGCGAGTCGTACACCATGATTGACGTCTACGTCTACACCTACAACGCCGACGGGACGCTGGCAAGCTGGGAACTCGACATGGAACGCTCCAACGATATTTACTCCATCGACAACGGGGCGCTCACCTGGACCGCCGACACCATCTACGAGAGCAGCCAAGACGGCTTCTCGGTAACCTACGCGCTGAACGACGACAACCGCATCGAGCAAATGACAAGCACCATAGTCGGCATAGACTTCCGATACACCTATGCCTACGACAGCGCGGGCCGCCTCACCACCGCCAACATCACCTCGGGCATCATGAACTACACCTATACCGACGGCGTCATCACCTCCGCCACCTACCGGACAACGTTCGACCCTGACTACGGCTACGACGACTACACCCTGCAATATACCTGGACCTACAGCACCCAAACCTGCCGAGGCTACAACCCCGCCTACCTGATAGGCTGCGGCTTGACGAGTGCGTACAGCGACCTGCCCGAAATGCAAATCTACACCGTCTGTCCCGAACTGGTGAACCTGCGTTCCAACCGGATGCCCACCGAATTGGTAGTGACAACCCCGGACACCGACAATGCCTCTGCCGTCCGCGACACCCGCTCCCTGACCTTCGACTACGTCCTCGATGACGACGGATACGTGGAGCAAGTCATCGTCTGCCGCAAATATAGCAGTGTCACGACCGATATAACATACACGTTTACGTGGGAATAGGGCAGGGGAACAAGTTGATAAGAAAAAACAAAAACTCAAAATAGTATGAAAGTATTCAATCGAATGGGAGTGGGTCTTGCGGCCCTGATGATGACAGTCCTCTGGACGGGCTGCGACGACGACAACACCGGCACTGATGCCGACAACAAGAAGCTGGTAAGGGTGCAGGCGGTGTCCACCACGGATATCGACGGCGAACCGTTCACCATAAGTAACAACTACGTCTACACCTACAACGCCGACGGGACGCTGGCAAGCTGGGAGCTCGACATGGATTCCGACGACTCTGAGTCCCTCGAAAACGGGGCGTACACTTGGACCGCCAACACCATCTACGAGAATCACCAGGATGGCACCTCGATAACCTACACGCTGAACGACGACAATCGCATCGAGCAACTGGCATACGCCTCAGCCAGCGGCGAGGACTACCTATACACCTATGCCTACGACAGCGCAGGCCGCCTCACCATCGCCAACATCGACTCGGGCATCATGAGCTACACTTATACCGACGGTGTCATCACCTCGGCCACCTACCAGTCGACGGACGCCACCGACAACTACCCCCTGCAATACACCTGGACTTACGGCACCCAGACTTGCCGAGGTTACAACCCCGCTTGCCTAATCTGCAACTTGACGGGCACGCTCTTCCTGTCCGATGTGCATATCTTCAACGCCTGCCCCGAACTGGTGAACCTGCGCTCCAACCGGATGCCCACCGAACTGGTGGTGACAACCACCGACACCGACAACTCTTTTGCCGTCAACAATACCTGCTCCCAGACCTTCGACTACGTCCTCGATGACGACGGATACGTGGAGCAAGTCATCATCTGTCAAAAATTCATTGATTTCACCTTCGATATAACGTACACGTTTACGTGGGAATAGGGCAGGGGACTTACCTTTGCACTGAAAATCCCGCCTCGTTTCACTATTCGGAAGTGAACGAGGCGGGATTTTTCGCCCCGAACAAGCAATTATTGGACGATTTTCTGCCGATATTTCTTGAAAAGGTGTATATTTGCACCTGCATAAAATCTTGAAAACGTGTATATACGAATGGATAAAAATCTTAAAAAACGTGTGTGCACAAGAAGATTCTCATCTTAGAAACGTGTAATACAGATAAATATGAGACGGAAAATTTATCAGCAACTGCTTGATTGGAAGCAAAACAGGAAGGGAGACGTGGCCTTGCTCATTGAGGGTGCACGCCGCATCGGCAAGAGCTACATCGTGGAAGAGTTTGCCCGCCACGAATACGACTCTTATATGCTTTTAGATTTCAGCAAGGTGAATCCGCAGGTCATTGAGTTTTTTAATATCTATTTGGACGATCTCGACACACTCTTCATGAGCTTGGAAGTCTACTTCAAGCGCAAGCTCACCCCGCGCAACGGCAAAGACGAAGAAGCCAAGTCGCTCATCATCTTCGACGAGGTGCAGTTCTGCCCGCGCGCCCGCGCCGCCATCAAGCACTTGGTGGCCGACCATCGGTATGACTACATCGAGACCGGCTCGCTCATATCCATCCGCAAGAATGTGAAGGACATCATGATTCCCAGCGAGGAACATGCCATCGAGATGCACCCCATGGACTTTGAAGAATTTCTTTGGGCAATGGGAGACGAGACGATGATGCCCTTCATTCGTCTGCATTTTGAGAAACGAATGCCAATGGGCACGTTTCACCGCAAAGCGCTGGACTACTTCCGCCAATACCTCATCGTGGGAGGTATGCCGCAGGCGGTGGCCAAGTATGCAGAGACACGCAATTTTGAAAGAGTGGACGAAGTGAAGCGCGACATCTTGACGCTCTATCGAAACGACATAAACAAGTATGCCGAAGGACAGGCCATGAGAGTGACCGCCATCTTCGACGAAATCCCCGGACAGCTGCAAAAGCACGAGAAGAAATTCAGACTGACCGCCTTGCAAGACCATGCTCGGATGCGCGACTATGCCGAAGCGTTCTTCTGGCTGAGCGACGCAAAAATCATCAACTGCTGCTACAACTCCACCGCGCCAAACGTCGGGCTAAAGTTGAACGAAGAACGCAGCACGCTGAAATGCTACATGGGCGATACCGGACTGCTCATCAGCCATGCCTTCGACGAGCGAGGTATAGTCAGCGAAGAGTTGTATCAGAAGCTGTTGTTTGGCAAGCTGGAAGTCAACGAGGGTATGCTGATTGAGAATATTGTGGCTCAGATGCTTCGCGCATCCGGATATAAGCTGTTCTTTTTCAGCAACAGTTCGCGAACCTCCGCCGAAGACCGCATGGAGGTGGACTTTCTCATCGCCAAGGCCGTCACCACCAGCCGTCACAACATTTCACCCATCGAAGTAAAGTCGGGGAAAAACTACGCCCTTACGTCGCTGAAGAAGTGCATCGCCAAATACGGCAACCAACTGTCTACGCCATACGTGCTGCACGATAAAGACCAGCGGGAGGAAGACGGCATACTCTACCTGCCACTATATATGACACCGTTGCTATAAAAGAGGGGGTGTCGAAAACCAAAATGCGCTAACATTTTGTCATCCTGAGCTTGTCGAAGGATTTTTTCTCTCGTGTGATAGAGAGGAGATGCTTCGACTACGCTGACAGAGCATTATGAACGTTCTTTCGTATTTTGACCTCATTGCCATCCTTCACCGCTTTGGTACTGGCACTCAAGTCAGTGGTCAGCGTACGGAATGAAATGACACGAAGATTTTGCGCTTTCACTCAATCGCAAAAGCAGAGACTGCCGAACAGAATCACCCATATCCTTGCTGTAGTATTATTACAATCCTTTAATCTCATGATAAACTTTCGTCCATTTCTTAGTTACTGTATTGTATTTATATAAATACTTTTGGAATTTCGAAGTACACTTGAAGCACAAATAATTTCCATCAACAAATGTTTCTGGTGATTCTACAGTTTTACCTCTATATTTAAGTGCTACACTTATTCTGC
>JAUNJD010000057.1 GCA_030523205.1 Bacteroides sp. | reverse complement strand
GTAAACCGAACGGTGGTAGCGCTCGTAAGAGTCGGCTATCAGTTGAGTGGATGTCATTGAAGTGTTTTCCATTTCAGACCTTGGTTTAATCGTTAGCAATGATGTTTACGATTGCAAATATAGAGGCTGATTTTGGAAAAACAAATGAAAATAAAGGCAAAGGAATCTCACCTAATCGACTAAGACTAAATCAACAACAAACAACTATTATACAGCGATTTAAGAATTTGAGACTCACAGTATCATTTAATAAATTGAGACTATATCGGATGATTATGTCACATTTTTTATAGTTCTATACACACATTGCCGATGCATTATCTGCAAATGTTAATGCAAGATGCGGACGTTGCAGCAATGAATACAAGAACTTCGTTAATAGATAATGGATGATTGCTAATTGTCAATTCACTTGTCTCCCTTCTCCATACTACGTATATACTCATTGGGCGTGATGCCCGTAGCTTTCTTGAAGGAGCGGAAAAAGGATGCACGCGAGCTGAAGCCGCATTGCTCGGCCAAGGCTACCAAAGTGAAGCGAGACAGGTCTTCCTTCTCCACCAAACGCTTGAACTCGGCTATGCGGAAATCGTTGACGTAGTCGTAATAGTTGCGGTTCAAGTGTTGGTTGAACAGATATGACAGGGTGTGGGCCGAGGTATCGAGCATGGCAGCAAGGTCGGCAATCTTCAAGTCGGAATTGGCGTATGGTTTCTTCTTGCGCATCAGTTCCTCCAGCCGTTCGGCAAGGGCAGTACATTCTTCTGCGGTCAGCCGAAGGGTTCTGTATTTCTCTTCTGCTATGGGTTTAGCAGAAGTTTCCGTCACAAGAATTTCGGGTTCGGGCTGCATGGCCTGCTCTTCGGGGGAACGTCCTTGCCCCTTCCGACGGCGAACATACCACACAGAGCCACTGATTGCAATCACTGCCAAAATGCCGACACACCATTCTGCCCACTCCAGCCAGGAAGTAGCAATGTTTACCGACAACCGCCTCTCCGTATCCGGTTCGCCCATGCGGCGCACCTTGAAGGTGTAGCTACCCGACGACAGGTCATAGTAGGTGACTTCCGATATTCCCATCACAGACACCCAATTTTCATCTTCATCCTCCAACTGATATTCGTAGGACAGGCAGGCGGGCATGGTGTAAAAGAAATCGGAGAAGCAGAAGGTCACATTCTTCTGCGAAGCATCCAATGCAATGCGCTGATGGCCATCCGCATCGACCGATATGGGGGTAGAAGACGGCTTTCCATTGACATAAACGTCGGTCACCGCCACCGGATAGGAAGTTTCCACAGTACGGTCCACATTGGTCAAATCAATATGAAGCAAGCCTTTTGAATTGCCCAGCCATAAGGTGCCTGATTCGTCAATCACCGGCGGGCAGAGCGTAAAGACAGGACCGGGAATACCGTCAACAAAGTTGTAGGGCACAAAGCGATCGCGCTTGTCGTAGCGGTAAAGCCCTGCGCTCGTACCCAGCCACAACCAACCCTCGGCATCTTCGATGACGAAGAAGCCATCCTTTCCCCGAATGGGGGTGTCGGGCTGCAAACGGTGAAAGCTATGCATCGACAAGTCGGAGATAAACAGGTCGCCCTTGTCGGGGAAGAAATAAAGCGTATGTTGGGAATCCTCATAGACTACCCGAATCTTTTCGTTGTTGACAAATCCTTCGGGAAAAACATCCGTACGAAGCTGAGAGGACGAGGGATCCCAAATGCACATGCCATTCTCCGTGCAAATCCATCCCTTGCGGGTAGAGTCGAAGTTGATTTCATAGACATTACCTTCGGGCAACTTGGAGTTGGCACTGGTGTAGTGAGCTATCTGCCGACCTTCCTCGTAGCAATAGACACCCGAAGAAGTTCCTATCCACAAGCGTCCGTCGGCATCTTCGCGCAGGCAGAAGATATGCCCGGTGAGAAACGGTTCTTCGCGTCCGAAGTCACGGAGAGTCCGGCTGACGGGGTCAAAGATGTACATACCTCCTCCATACGTTCCCACATAGTATTCGCCACGATAGAAGAGGATGCTGAAGACCATGCTGGCACGCATCTGAGGTACCTTGAAACTATGGAAGATGCCACGCTTCTCGTCGATATAGAACAGTCCGTCGCGCGAACCTATCAATTTCTCCGATCCATGAATGGCAATGGCCCGAATGGGCATATCTTGTGTATGAAAACCCGGAGGATAGCAATAGACCGAAAACAATCGGTTCTGATACAATGTATAGTCCAGGCCAAACTGATAGAAACCTACCCAAATGATGCCGTCACGATCGACCAACAACGAATAGACCGAATTGGAGCGCAGACTTCCGGTGTCGTTCCCCTGTCCGTGGCGCATGGAGCTGACCACTTCGCGGCGACTGACATCGATGAAATGCACCCCATTGCCGTCTGTACCTACATACAGCAAATTCTTTCCATCAGAAGAAAGGGAGGAGATGACATTGCAGCCCACATTAACAAATGGGGCAAACTCGTGGGTACGGATGTTGAAGGAAACAATGCCCTGATCCATGGTGCCTAGATAGAGGACATCGCCGATGCGGGTCATCTCGTGGAAGGCGCAGGTGTGCTTACCGGCAGACACATAGTGGTAGGGCGTCATCGAACGGTCGGAAAGGTTCATGGCATACAGTCCATCCTTGGTGCTCAGCCAAAGCTGCCCGTACTGTCCTTCGCACAAAGCCAGCACTACATTGGCATCAGCAAATACATTCTTGTTCATCAGCACTTGTTCGAAATGACCGTCACGATACAGAAACAGTCCTTTCTCCGTACCGATGTAAAGTGTATTGCCCAAATACAAAAGGGAATATACAGCACAATCTATTCGTTCGGATACCACGGCCTCCAGCGCATCCGTAGTCTTGTTCAGCCGCCACAGGCCTTCGCCGTTGCCCACCCACAGGTGATTGCCCGGCAATTCCTCAATGGCATACACACGCTTCAGTTTCTCGTGAGTGCCGGGCATGGGATAATGCTTGATGCGGATTCCGTCGAAGCGTTCCAACGAATTGCCCGTTCCCAACCATACATATCCGCAAGAATCCTTATAGATGACGTTCACCAAAAGGTCGGAAAGGCCATCGGACAGGGAAAGTCCGCGAAAAGTATGCGAAGCCAGACAAGCCAACACGCTGACAAGCAAGAAAAAGAATAGTAAGAATGCTTTTCTATGGTTTTTCATTGATTAATGGTATTCAATTTAGGTCTCGTATGTATATCGTATTTTTCTTCAGACAACCAGCCATTCCCCCAAGTTTCGTTGTATAGCATCGAACGACACGCCTACCTTCACTACCTGCTTGCCGTCGGCAGCGTAGGGCAAAAGCTTCTCAAAGCTTTGTATGCCTACCGGCAATTTGCGCAGAGGGGTTTGTCTTATCTTCATAATCGGTGGTCTTTAGTAACGTATGCACAAATATAGGAAGAAAACAACTATTCTCCTTTCCTTTTCGCAGAAAATATCCGAAAAAGCCATCAAGAAAGCGGTTCGGGCATAACCATAGCAGCCTTAATGGTGTATTTTTTCCCCTTTATCACAATCGTGCAGGCACCGGATACCGTGCAGTACCACTTGCCGTCTTTCTGCTCCAACAAGAGGCTAATCGGCTGTTTGGCCTTCACGCTGATGCCGGGCACTTGCAACAGGGTGCCACATCCCATAAAGAGGACGCAGTCCTGTCCCTGCCGATTGCCCCACAAAGCGTATGTGGCAGCGGCTTTCATCCCGTCCATTGCGCAGACGGTCTCGGCTTGGTCGCTGGAGAGTATGCGGTCGGTACGTCCGTCTTTTTGCTCCACACAGATACCTACCGGACTGACGTCGGCCTTCGGGCAAGTCACCTCGGGGAAGGTGACGGAACGAATCTGCTCCGGTTCATTCACCGAAGAAGGCTCATAGACGGCCACGAACGGATGTTGCCACGCTTCACCCTCTTGACGAGCCACGAAGGTCAAAGTGGGCTGTTCCTTGATGTCATAGGGCATATCGGGCGTACGGCTCAGTCCTTCGGTCATGGGGCTGAGGGCAGAGAACACCGTGCGACGAGGTGAACCCTTCATCCACAGGTTCATGCTGATGTTGTCCGCATCGGGCATACGGATGGTGAAGGTAGCCTTCACGTCCTTATCGGTCGAGGCAGATTTCTTGTCGAACAAGTAGGAGTAGGCATACAAATGGGCACCGGCAAAAGCCAGTTCTTCGGTGGGTTGCAGGTTGAGAGAACTGCCATCAGTGGCGGTCAGGCTCATCACCTGTCCCAGATTGTGGTAGAAGTAATCGTGCATCTTGTCCCCTCCCCGCTCCTTGCGGCTACGGAAAACATCGACGTAGTAACCCGACCCGGCTCCCGTGCTGACGATGCTCATCAGGCGTGTTTGGTCGGCGCGGGTCTCCGGTTCACGGAAGGAGAGATTGCTATAAGTGACGGATGGGAATCGGTCAGTCGCTGCCCCGGTCAGTTCAGATGAGGTGCTACTGCCGACAGCCTCTGCCGAAGCGGGGAAGCATGACAGAAGGTCGAAGGCATGATTGCTCTTCATAATGGGATAGCTGGATATGCCATCTACGCAGACCGTATTATGAGCGGGGAATTGAGAATAATATTCCGCATAGTCCAATCCGCTGTACGAGCTTTTCCCTATGCCGGCATCAGGTCCCAAAACGTATCCTTTGCCGTAAAGTTCCATCGAAAGGCCGTTGGCATGGCTATGATTGCCCGCACTGGCATTTTGCGAAATCATCAGGCTATGACGGGCATCCATGCCATTGCGCTGCACCAGCCACGATACGTTGGGAGCATAGAACAGCGGAGACACGTAATCTTCTATCCGTCCGGCGGCTACATCTGACTTCAGCGTCAGGGGTTTGTCGTCAAAGAAGGAACTGACCGCCACACGCACATTCTTCTTCGCCTGCTCCTTTCCGGCATTGGCGTCCAAGCATTTCAACAGGGCAGTAAAGTAGTCTTCCTGCTCGGTCTTTCCGTTGACCTGCGCATTTTCTATCATGCGCGAAACGGGTTTAGTGGTCAGATAACCGGGATGCGTATCGCCAAATCCGCAAATCATACGGTTGGGAAACAGGTATTGCACATACGAACGGGCAGCCTTGGGCAGAACGGGTAACTCCTGCGTCAGGTCGTAATGAAGATTGCGGTCGAACAGGCTCGTCATGTCCGAATAGTCGTTCAGCACCACGCAGCTATAGCCGGGACATTCGGCCCAGATACCCGTCTCGGGGTCGTAGCCGTAGTCGGCCAGTCGCTTCAGGCTCCATTGGCGAATGGAGGAACGGTTGAGCACGTAGTCGATGTAGTATTGTCGGCCTTTGCCGTCGGCGTAGGCTGCATCGTCATCCAGCATCATGCCGATGTCCAGCACGTAGCGAGCCTGCATCAAGTTCCAGTTGTTGTGGGGCACACCACCGGCAATGATGGTTTCGGCCCATTTCTTGAAGGCACCGGCATAGATATCCATGTGGGTGGCGTAATGAGTCTTCAGATAGTCGTAAAGAAAATCGTAGAGAGGCACAATCTCGTAGAGTATGTCTTCGTGAATCACCTCGAACGAACTCATGCCCACCAGCGTCTGTTGGTGTCCGTGGTTGAGGTCGATGGGCACGCCCCGGTAGTAGATGCCGGGCATATAGGTATCGAACACACCGGCGGCCAAACGAGCATATCGCTCGTCATCCGTCATCCAATAGAGGAAGGCAGCATCGCGGGCAATGCCCATAATCTCGCGGTTCAGGCTCTCGATATTGCGCCCGGTCTTCGAGGGATGTACACTCTCCAAAGGTCGTCCGGGCAAGGAATTGTTGTGAAAAGTAACGTTCCCGTCGGCATCGTCATAGGGCACGACGTCTGTCAATCGGGGACGACCGTGGGTAGCCACGGTGCCGCGCGTTCCGGTAAACCGCACGGTGGGCACGGGGGCACGTTCACCTCCGGCATGGTCAAAGGTTTCCCCTTTGATATATATATCCGTGGCATGGGAATTCCAGTACATGGCCAGCCGCGAGAGCAGCCATGAGGCATCTACCTCCACCGAGTCAACATACACGTCTGTGCGCTTCTTCAGCTTCTCGAACACATCCTTTGCCCATGCTTCTTCGTGTATCAGTTTCCACGTCTCGGCCTTGCCTTGGGGCGTAGTAAGGTAGCGCGGATGCTCCTCCGGTAAGGAGGAAAACTTGGCATTGCTCTGTGCCCACAAAGCGGGCAATGACCATAGCAATAAGGTAAACAGAATCTCAAACCTCTTCATGATATACATTCGTTTTTAAAGTTTTTGGTCGATAATAACTATTATACGAACCAGAGATTCCATTTACCTAATTGCCCCTCATTTTCCATTATCAATTATCCATTAATTCAGAACGGGAACAGCAACGGAAGTACGAACACCATCACCACACCCATGATGATCTGCAACGGCAGACCTACCTTGATGTAATCCATAAAGGTATATTGACCGGCTGGCATCACCAGCGCATTGGGTGGCGTGGAGAAGGGTGAAGCAAAGCACATACTGGCCGCCACAGTCACCGCAAACAGGTATGGCACTGGACTGACACCAATCTGCATGGCGCTTTGCAAGGCAATGGGAGCCATGAGCACAGCGGTCACGGTATTGCTGATGAACATCGTCATCAAAGAAGTGGTGAAGTAAATACCTGCCATCAGCACGATGGGTCCGTATGCCCCCAGCTCGCTCACCAGCGACTGCGAGATGTATTCTGAAGCCCCTGTCTTCTCCAAGGCCGTGGACATGGGCAGCATGGCAGCAAAAAGCACTATCGTTTCCCAGTTGATGGTCTTGTAGGCCGCCTCCACATTGCGGAAGCACCCGCAAATTACCATCAGCACGCCGGCTATCATCACAGCCGTAACGGGTTCCACAGGAATGAAGTCGAACACCATCATGGCCACCATCAACACCATGATGACTGCGGCCACAGGTGCTTTGTAGTCCAGCGTCACTTTGGCAGCTTCGGCCAAAGGCTGACCTAGTACTACCCATTCGCTGTCTTCCTTGCTCAAGCGGGCAATGTCCTGCCAAGTGCCTTGCACTAAAAGCACATCGCCACTATGCATCTTCTCCTTGCCCAAGTCTTGCAAGATGTACTCCTTCTTACGGCGTATGCCCAGCACATTGACGTTGAACTTATCGCGGAATCCGGCGTCCTTCACGCTCTGACCTACGATATTGGACGAGGGCATCAGCACAATCTCGGCAATGCCTATGTCGTAAAAGGCCAGCGATTTGTCGTTGGTCTCCTCGGTAGAGCGTCCGTCCATCATCTCCAGCAAGAAGTCGTCGGCAAAGCGTTCCACAGATTCGGCCTCGCCGGTCACATAGAGCACGTCGCCATCTTGAATCACGGTGTCGGGCGAAGCGAGCTTCTGAGTAACGGTCTTCAGAAAACGGTGCTGAGACGCTTCACCTCTGCGCACCTCCAAAATGTTGAGTCCGTATCGGCGGCGTATGTCCAGCTCGATGATGGTCTTACCAGCAATGGTACTATCGTGAATGGCACGCAGACGGAACAAGTTGCTGGACAGTCCGTACTCCTTCACCAACTGATTGAGCGACTTGCCCGTAGCTTTCGCATCGTCTTTCTTGCCTTTCTTGGAAAGGAATACCTTGGTCAGCGGCAGGAGCACCAATATGCCCACCGTCACGCAGACAAGTCCTACGGGCAGGAAGGAGAAGAACGAAAGCGGTTCGAAGCCTGCGCTCGTCAGTGTATTCTGAATCACGAGATTGGGCGGCGTACCAATCAATGTCATCATACCTCCCATGCTACTGGCGAAGGCCAATGGCATCAGCAGTCGGCTGGGGTTCATGCCTGCATTGTTGGCCAAGCTCACCACAATGGGTAGCATCAAGGCCACCGTACCGGTGTTGCTGACGAAAGCACCGATACCCGCAGTAACGAGCATCACCAGCAGAAACAATACCAACTCACTATTACCGGCCAGCTTCAGTATGCGCGAACTAATCATCTTGGCCAGTCCGGTCTGGAAGATGGCACCACCCACCACAAAGAGGCCCACCATCATGATGACCACCGAATTGGAGAAACCCGCCAAGGCTTCATCGGGCGTCAATATCTGACAAATAAGTAAAGCTATCAGCGCACACAGCGCAACAAGGTCCGAACGGACTTTCCCCGATACAAAGAAGGCAGCAGCGAGGATGAGGATAATAAGGGTAATGAGCATAAAATTCTATGTGTATTCCGTTTATTAATTCAAAAAACAACCAAGGTTGCCAAAATGTTCGGCAAAGGTATGAAAAAAAGCGCAAATAGCAGCCATAAAGTGGGAATGCAGATTGGCTGATTTTTCTTGTTTTACATCCTCTATTCAAAGAAGATATTGCAAAGATAAGGTAAACGGAGGCTGCTCCGCACACAGTGCATGACTAGCATCTTGCAACACCGATATTCCATCTGCTTACAATCTATAAGCAAACGGCCTATAAAAACAAACAGAATAACATAATAAGGCAATAATTAAAATACAAACAGGAAGCAATATTAGCCTAATTAAAACAAAAAGATAGTATTTTTGAATATTTTCTTTCTTTTTGTTTTGCTATATCAAATAAAATACGTTATTTTGCACTCATTATTCAAGAACAGAGAATCAATAGGTATCTAAATAATAAAGAGAGAGTACAAGAACAAAGTAAAGAACCACAAATACCAAAGAGAGAATAGAAATAATAGCTACAAATAATCAGGGAATAGAGAAAGAGAGAAGAAAGGAAGAGAGTAAAGAGAGAAATTAAAAAAGAAAAAGAGAGAAGAAAAAGAAAACCACAAATAAAATAGGTATTAGATTAGAAATATAGGTATTAAGATTGTTATGAAGCATTTTAAGATGGTTACTGCCCTCTTTGTGTCTGCCTGAGCCTCGTATTCTACGATGGCCGGCGCACAAGAGGCGGCCAAAGGCGCTTATGGTCTGTCTTCCAGCACGCGCACCACCCGGGCGGGGTTGCCTGCCACCACGGTGTTCCGTTCCACATCCTTCGTCACCACCGACCCGGCACCGACGACGGCATTCTCACCAACGGTCACTCCGGCCAATATCGTTGCTCCTGCCCCTATCCAGCAGTTACGTTTCAGCACCACAGGCTTGCAGATGAGTATCTGACGGTCGTAGTAATCGTGGTTGTTCGAGATGAGTTGCACGTTGGCAGCCACCTCTACATCATCTTCTATGGTGATAGTACCCGAAGCCATCATCAGCGACCCGGGCATCACGATGGCATTCCGCCCTATCCGCACCTTGTCGCCATGAACGATGGTCATGGGTGTCAGCACACGGCTGCCTTCACCCACAGCGGCAAAAAGTTCTTTCACCAAGCCGTTATACTCTTCCGTATCTTGCAACGTATGGTTGATGCGAAACAAAATCTCATTCTGACGTTTACCCTCAGCTATCTGCTCGGGTGTCAGCTTGCGCATATCAATTCTTATTTCTTCCATTATCTTTCCTTTCTTTATTCGTCAATAATGACGCAAATGTAGAGATTTTCTTTGGAAAATGCGTCACCTACAGATGTACCTACCGTAATATGGGTAAGAGAAACCGTAACCGATATAAGCTTTCTACAAGCCGGATGCCCTACTTTTGCATCAAGTTCTGTTGATGATTAATGAATAATTGATAATGGATAATTCAAAATTCATAATTTCAACTCCTTTTACTCCCTATAACTCTAAAAAAACATATATATAAATATGAAGAAAGATGTAATGATACTGACCGGAGCCGGTCAGATAGGTATGGCGATAGCCCGTCGCATGGGCTATGGCAAGAAAATCGTCATTGGTGACAAGCGACGGGAGAATGCCGAAGCCATTGCCGATACCATGAACAAAGCGGGATTCGACACTGTAGCCATGGAAATGGACCTCTCGTCCCGCACCTCTATTCAGGGACTGATAGTTGAAGCGCAAAAATATGGCGAGATTGCTATGCTGGTGAACGCCGCCGGTGTATCGCCCAGCCAAGCCTCCATTGAAACTATCTTGCAAGTGGACTTGTACGGCACCGCCGTCTTGCTCGAAGAAGTAGGAAAGGTCATTCGCCAAGGTGGTACGAGTGTCACCATCTCCAGTCAGTCCGGTCATCGTATGCCAGCCTTGACCGCCGAAGAAGATGAGCAACTGGCCACCACGCCTTGCGAAGAACTATTAGCACTCCCCCTTCTGCAATCCCGGAACATCCGCGACACCCTGCACGCCTATCAGCTGGCCAAGCGGTGCAACGTGAAGCGCGTGATGGCCGAAGCTGTGAGGTGGGGCGAACGTGGAGCACGCATCAACTCCATCTCACCGGGCATCATCGTGACACCTTTGGCCATTGACGAGTTCAACGGACCTCGCGGCGACTTCTATAAAGAAATGTTTGCCAAGTGCCCTGCCGGTCGTCCGGGAACGGCCGACGAGGTAGCCAATGTGGCCGAACTGCTGATGAGCGACCGCGGTGCTTTCATCACAGGTTCCGACTTTCTGATGGATGGCGGTGCCACAGCTTCCTACTTCTACGGACCACTGAGACCAAAAAATGGATAATTCAAAATTTAAATTGATATATCAGCTTCTAACTCATTTAATTCCTTAATAATTATGCGAACCATCATCACTTTTTTAATCATGCTCTTGGCTGGAGCATCTTCCATTTATGCACAGAGCAATAACACTAAAACAACGAATATGAATAATCAGAAAGTTCTCGTAGCCTTCTTCTCGCGTACAGGGGAGAACTACAACGTAGGTCACATCACGAAAGGCAACACACACATCATTGCCGAGATGATTGCCGACGAGACGGGCGGCACTTTGTTTCAGATAGAACCTGTCACTCCCTACCCGGACAACTACAACGAGTGCATAGAGATAGCTAAGACAGAAAAGAACAATCACGCCCGTCCCGCCATCAAAGGGGACATTGCCGTAGAAGATTACGATATCATCTATCTGGGTTATCCCAATTGGTGGGGCGACATGCCGATGCCCGTCTACACCTTTATCGAGAAGCACAAGTGGGCCGGAAAGACCGTCATCCCCTTCTGCACCCACGAAGGCAGCGGATTGTCGGGCACCGAAAGCAAGCTCAAGACCGCCTGCCAAGGGGCAACCGTCGCCCGCGGACTGGCCATTCAAGGCAAAATCGCCCAGCAATCGAGGACGCAAGCATTGAAGACGGTGCAAGCGTGGCTGAAGAAGTAACAAGAGAAGCACCCGAATTATTATGCTCCACAAACATTATGTTCGTGGAGCATAATAATTTTTGTTAATCATCTTACGGATTCTACTACCCCAAATCCTGCTTCTGCCCCGTCGTGCATTGCCATATCATCAGAAACTCCTATTTTTGTGCCACAAAATGCCCTGTCATGCCGAGCATAATTGAAGCATGACAGAAGAAACAAATTTAAAATTCAAAATTACTCTATGTGGATGTTTGTATTCTTTATACTGCCCTTCGCCGGACTGGCCTACGCCTTGTGGCACGTGTGGTGCATGTTGCCGCTGTCCGGCGCATGGAAGTGGACGGTGATAGCCGTATGCGTACTATGTTTTCTCACACTGTTCCTCAACTTCTCACGCACCATCGAGCGGATGCCGCTACGCATGGCCAGCACGTTCTACGAGATAGGCAACTCGTCGATATTCATCCTGCTCTACGTGGTGATGCTTTTTCTGGTGCTCGACCTCGGACGGTTGGTGCACCTCGTTCCTCGCACAATGCTCTACAACAATGCCTATACCTCCATCGGTGTGCTCGTGCTGCTGATGGGGCTCTTCGTGTATGGCAACCTGCACTATCATAACAAAGTACGGCAAACCATCGACCTGCCCACCGCCAAAACACTGGACCGCAACCTGCGCGTGGTAATGATGAGCGACCTTCACCTGGGCTACCACAACCGCCGCGCTGAACTGGCTCGCTGGGTGGACTTGGTGAATGCTGAACATCCGGACTTGATTCTGATAGCGGGCGACATCGTAGATATCAGCATCCGTCCGCTTGTAGAGACGGGTATGGCCGAAGAGTTCAAACGCCTCAAAGCCCCCATCTATGCCTGCCTGGGTAATCACGAATATTATGCCAACGAACCATTGGCCCGGAAGTTCTACGACGAAGCGGGCATCACGTTGCTGCGCGACAGCGTTACCACGGTGGGTAACCTCTGCCTCATCGGTCGCGACGACCGCACTAACCAGCACCGCAAGAGCCTAGGCGTACTGATGCGCGAGGCCGACAACAGCAAGTACACCATCTTGCTCGACCATCAGCCCTATCACTTGGAGCAAGCCGAACGGGCGGGCATCGATTTCCAGTTCAGCGGACACACGCACCACGGGCAGGTGTGGCCCATCTCGTGGATTACGCAAGCCATATACGAAGACGCTTTCGGTCCTTGGCAACGCGGCAACACGCGCTACTATGTCAGCTCGGGCATGGGCATCTGGGGCGGGAAGTTCCGCATCGGTACGTGCTCGGAATACATCGTGGCTGACATACGGAAGGAGTAAAAAAAGTATATCAGGTATGCTTTTACTTCTTCAGCAGCCTTACGTAGAACACACCTCCGGCCACTTGCCCCGGCTTGCTACGGAAAGTAACGGTTACTGACGACTTGCCTTTCAGCATATCGGCCGGAATGGGATATTCCACGTTCATGAATTCGTCTTTGTCCCACTTGCCCGTCAGGCATTCTTCGGTCAGCAGGGTATCATCTATCAAGATGTCGAAGGTACGATTACCCCCTTCATGCCCCCAATAGCGCACCATGAGGGAGAGTTCGGTTTCATTGCCCGTAGCCAAGTTGTAGCTGAAGTGGCCTCCGTCGCGGGCATCACGCCACGGCTCGTCCTTGAAATAGCCGGTCTGCGACTTCTCGTACTTCAACTGATGATCCACTTCGGGCTGTTGCTCGGCGGTAGCCACGGCATCTACCGTGCGTTGGTCCAGCAGGAGCTTGCGTTGCTCGGCTTCCTTGGCACTCTTCTGGAACTCGGCATATTCGGCATCGGTCATCGAAAGCCAATACATCATGTAGCGACAATCGTGGATGCGGAAGAAGGGTTCGAGCTGCAAGTCTTTATAGGCATCGGTGAACAGTCCCGGCACGGTGTAGCACAAGGATTTGCCTGCCACGGGCTGCATATTCTCCAGCTTGGCCTGTATGTTCTTGCGATCGCCGATGATGAAAGGAGTGTCGAAAACGGACACCAAAGGGCCGTGGGCAATGTGTCCCCAACGACTGTTGTCGGCCACCAGTCCGTCCAAATGATCGGTACCCATGCGGGCACCCAGCAAGACGGGACCTCGCATGATGGCAATGTAGTTGGGCACGTTGGGCAGTTCCTCCACCGTAATCTGCATGGGGGTCTCGATGTTGATGATGTCGCCGTCCTTCCACTTGCGGTCTATCACGATGTACTCCGAAGGCTGCGTGCCGACAGCATAGTCCTTTCCGCGGCAAGTCACCTTCATCTCTCCCGCCTTGCTCCACCAAGGATGGCGAATCAACAGTTTGGCCTTGACCGGCTTCTTCACACGGATGGTCAGCCGGCTACCCTCTTCTTCGGGGAAACGGGTCTCTTGTGTCAGCGTCAAGCCCTTCTCCTCCCAGTTCAGCCGTGAAGCCACGAAGAGGTTGACGTAAAGGCTGTCGCCCGTATGGCTGTATATGAACTCACCGTACTTGCCATGATTCTCCATGCCCGTGCCCACGCAGCACCACATGGCACTGTTGGGAGCCGAATACACCCGATAGTGCGCCGGACGTGCGGAGGTGAAATAGACGTAGCCGCCATGTTCGGGATGCTGGGTAGAGAGGATGTGATTGAGCATGGCCCGTTCGTAGAAGTCGGCATAGCGTGCATCGGGGTGCATACGGAACAAGCCTTCGGTCAACTTCAGCATATTGTTGGTGTTGCACGATTCAGGACCTTCGCGGTCGTCAACATAGCTCTTGCAGTCGGCAGCGGCGGCAAAGTGTTCGCGGCGGCTGTTGCCTCCCAACGAGAGCGAACGGTTATAGACCACGGTGTTCCAAAAGAAACGGGCGGCAGTGTCGTAGGTTTGCAGGTCTTGCCCACGTCCCGCCTTGCCGCTCAGCTCGGCAATGCGCTGATAGCCCACCACCTTGGGCACCTGTGTATTGGCGTGCTTGTTGTCCAGATTATCCACACCCGCCGCCATGCTGTCCAGCAGCCAATGATGAGAGAAACGCTTGGCCGCATCCAGGTATTTCAGGTCACCCGTCATCTGATAGGCATCGGCATACACCTCGTCCATGCCTCCAAACTCGTTATCGAGCATCTGCTCCATCTGTGCATTAGTGAGCGGAGCGATGATGGTCAGCCCCCAGTCGCAGAAGTCCAGAAACATCCGACGGGCTTCTTCATTGCCACCATACGACCAAGCATCGCGCAGTCCGGCATACGTCTTGTGCAGGTTGTACCAAGGCACCCAGTATTTCCAGACGATGCCCACATTGCCCTTCTGTATTTCCTTCCAAGCCTCCATGCCGCGGGGCACTCCTCCTACATATCCGTTGCCATGCTTCTGCTGACAACGCTTCAGTTCGGACACCATGTAGTCCATGCGTCGCTTGCACTCCTCGTTGCCGGTGGCCGCATAGTGTATGGCTAGGGCCGTCAGGTAGTGCCCACCCACGTGTCCGTCCAGGTCAATCCAGTTGGGGAAACTTTCGCCCTTGGGTGTCAGTCCGGCTTCCTTCAGGTAAGGAGCCAGCAGGCGATCAACGTCGTAACGAAGCAGTACCTCTACATTCAAGTCGCAAGCCTGCTTGAAAGGGCCATCCAGCAACTCAACTTGTCCTAAGGGAAAGGTGTTGGGATAGAGCTTGTCCTGTGCTGCAACAGTGCTCCCCATCCACGAAGCCACCAGGCAGAAGGCGGCCAATGCCAGTTTTCTTTTGTTCATAGTGTTCTTTACGATGTTTAGTAGGTTATAATCAGCGAACAAAGATAAATGTTTTTCTATCGTCGCAAAATACACGCTTATCTTTTTTTGAAGATATGATTGGTCGTTGGCCACCTCAAGGTCGGATGTCGTTGGCAATAGTGGCATATAGTCCTATCAGGCTTCCAGTGAATCCACCCGCCACATTGGTAGAAAGTATATCGCCGGACACGGTGCCGCCCACATTCGTATAAGCCCCACCGTCTATGGCATAGCTGAACCGATAATCGTTGCCCTTGGCCTCTACTTGCAGAGATATGGGGAGCTTGGCATCGACAACAGCAGAAGCCACCACCGTGGTTTGTCCTTTTTCCGTCTTGGCCAGCACCAGCATATAGTCTTTATCCTTCTTGGTCAACCCGAACACGTAATTGAAGTTCTCGCTCTGATAACAAGTCAGTCCGGCCAATTCACCGGCTTGCTTCGGACGGTAATCCAGCGTGGCAGCAGCCCTGAAACTGCTATGTTGCTGACGGTAGAACAAGGCCGAAATGGGCTTCATTTCCTTAACATGGGTGGCAAACGGTGTAATCAGCAAGCCGCCCTTCTTGCCAATGGCAACGAAATCTTCACGCGGTCCGCGCATCCCAATCCAGCGAAGGTCGAGAGCAGCGGAGGAGAAATCGTCCTCAAAGGTGAAGTTGCCATTGGGGAAGTAGCCATCCTGCCCTGTCCGGTTCTCCACTCCCTTAGGCAGCTTCTGCTTGAACGTCAAGGGTACCAATCCATTCTCGAAGATGGGAAACTCACCACTCCAATCGACAGGAAGCAAGAAGGTTTCACGACCAGTGTTCACTTGGTCTTTTTCGTTGGGACGGACGGCCAGAAACACACCGTAGTATTTCCCGTTCGGTCCTTCCACCAAGTCAGCGTGTCCGGCCCAATCCACCTTGTCAGCACGGTCCTTCGGAAAATGGCGTTGGGTCAGTATCGGATTGGAGGGAGCCGGTGTAAAGGGACCTTTTGGACTATTGCTTACGAAAATCACTTCGCTATGCCAGCCGCCCGTACCACCTTCGGCACACATCAGGTAGTAGCGTCCATTCTTCTTGTACATATGAGGGCCTTCAATCCAGATGGGTTTCTTGCGGATATCCACCCCACCATCTACTATAATTTTATCCGTACCCACAATCACTTGGTCAGTTGCTAAGTCATACTCCCAAATCTTGATGACGCGGTGTCCGCTGTACTGTTCTTTCCCCTTGTCGGGAGCATCATTATGAACGACGTACGCCTTTCCGTCATCGTCGAAGAAGAGGGAAGGGTCAATGCCATCGAACTTCAGTTTGACGGGGTCGCTCCAACCTTTCAGTGGGTCGTGCGTCTTTACCACCATATTACCAAATCCTCCCGAAAACTGGGTAGTAATCATGTAGAAGGTGTCGTTGTGCGGATTGTAGGCAATGGCGGGGGCATATACACCGGCACTAATGCCGCAATCTTCCACTTGCAACTGCGACTTGCGGTCGAGTACATGACCTATTTGCTTCCAGTTCACCAAGTCGGTGGAATGAAATATGGGCACTCCGGGAAACATGGCAAAGGAAGAATTCACCAGATAGTAATCGCCTCCCTTGCAGGTGATGCTGGGGTCGGGATAACAGCCTTGCAGAATAGGCGTATAAAATTCGTCTGGCAGCAGAGGATACTTCTTATATAGTTCGTCGTCGCCTTGATAGACAAAATGGGTAAATACTGGCACATTGCTCTTATCGGCCTTCCCTTTGGCCATCAGTGTAACGCTGGAATACGACAACAAGCAGGCAAGCAGTAGTACCGCCTTCGGGCTACAGGGCCATGCAGATTTCAGTTTGGATGTTTTCATGCTATTCTAAATCTTTAAATGATAATACCTAAAAGTTTCTCGACAAAGATAGTCGGTTTCCGTGTCTCCCAACGAAAATAAGTGTTACAAATTATTGTGCAGACATTTCAACTTTCATTCTCTCACCTGATGTAACATCAACAAAAGAATATGTAACACCGGAGATAGTACGCTAACACATTTTCTATTAACCATTTTAAAATTCAGCATAAATGCGCTATATTTGTAGCTCCAGAAATAAATATTATCCATGAAACACAAAATCAGTATCCTATTATCATGTCTATGGATGTCTCTCCTATGCTACGGACAAGAAAGCAAATTGTTTACTGTTGACCGCGAATTGTCGAGTTCGATGATCAACAGCATCTATCAAGACAAAAACGGAATCATCTGGATAGCCACCGAAGACGGCCTCAACCGCTACGACGGAGCCAAGTTCACCGTCTATAAGCACATTCCCGAAAACAAACATTCACTATTGACCAACTACACACGCCTCCTCTTCGAAGACAGCCGTGGGCATTTCTTCGTGGGAACACTGAACGGGCTGCAACTATATGACCCTGCCACCGAGGAGTTCACGCACATACCCATCATCATAAAAGGCTTCAAGATGCCCGTCAACGTGTCTTGCATGATTGAACGCAGTAACGGTGAATTACTGATTTCGACCTCGGGGCATGGAGTATTTTCCTTGCAATATCAGGCCGACAGCCTCCACATCCGACAAATGGACAAGGAAGTACCTTCCTTCTTTGTAAACAAGCTGCTCGAAGACAAGCAGGGAAACCTATGGGCCGCCACCGGCGACAAAGGATTGTTCAAGATAGACTGCAACGGTAATGTCCGGAACTATATACAAAGACTCGATGCACCCGAAATATCCTGCCTATACGAAGACGAATATGGCAACCTCTACATGGGCAGCCTCAAGTATGGACTGTTCCGATACGATGTCTCATCAGACCGATTCCTGCCCATCTCCTACACTCCCCATCCCAACCTCCCTGTAAAATGCCTGTGGCAAGCCAATGCCAATCAGATATACATCGGTACAGACGGCAACGGAATGAAGATATACGACATCAAGCAAAAGAAGATTGTGGAGACCGACCTCAATATGACCGCGCTCAACATGAGCCAAGCCAAGGTACACTCCATACTGAAAGACCGACAAGGGAACACCTGGCTGGGATGCTTCCAAAAGGGAGTGATGATTATTCCGGCCACCACCAGCAACTTCAAGTACATAGGGCATAAGTCGTCGGTCTATAACACCATCGGATCGTGCTGCATCATGTCGGTCTGCAAGAGCTACGATGGCACCGTATGGGTGGGAACAGACAACGACGGCATCTACGCCATACAACCCGACGGGATCCAACGAGCACACTTTGCTCCGGGCAAAGACCAACAAGGGGTATCGCCCACCATCATGAGCATGTACGAAGACTCGAACCACAACCTATGGGTAGGGTCCTATCAGGATGGCATTGCCAAGCTGAACACCCAAACCGGACAATGCGAATACCTGCCACTTAAAGACCGCCAAGGAGTGCCCGTAAGCAGCATATACGACATTGTAGAAGACCGCCACAAGCAGTTATGGATAGCCGCCATGGGAGCCGGACTGTACTATATGGACCTACGCACCGGGAAAACGATTCTATGCAATATGCCTGCCACGGGAAATGATTACCGATTGGAGGGCAATATGCTGCACAACGCATGGATCAACTGCCTGCTATATACCGCGGGCGACAAGCTGTACATCGGCACGTACGACGGCATGGGCTGTCTGGACATACCAAGCATGGACTTTGCCTCCACCTACGGGGTCAACCGACTGCTCGAAGGAAAGGTTATCTATGCCCTATACGAAGACAGCCAAGGCGATATCTGGATAGGTACCTCGCAAGGCCTGTATCGCCTGAACCCGCAAACAGCCGAAACCACCCTATACACCACAGCCGACGGACTGCCCAACAACTCCATCTCGGCCATCGAGGGCGATCAGGAAGGCAATCTTTGGATTAGCACCAACTATGGCATCTCCAAGTTCAATACGGAAACCGGCAACATCATCTGCTTTTACGCCAGCAACGGACTGCAAGGCAATGAGTTCACCAAAGGAACCGCCTTCTACAGCCGACAAGAGAATGAAATGATTTTCGGAGGTACAGGAGGCATCACACTTTTCAATCCGCGGGCTATCACCAACTCGGACAGAAAACCTGAGATACGCATCAGCGACTTCTATCTACACGACACGCCCGTGCGCAAAGGCATGAAGTCCGGCAACCACGACATCATATCCACCGCCGTAACAGAGGCCGATCGCTATCACCTATCTTATAAAGACAACTCGTTCAGCATCGAATTCTCCTGACTTCATCACTTTTTTGCGCCATCATATAGCGCACAATGATAATCAGCG
>JAUNJD010000333.1 GCA_030523205.1 Bacteroides sp. | reverse complement strand
CCAAAGGGAGCAATCTTGTTTGGCTGAAAGGGTCAAAATTGCGTGGCTTTTCCAATTCTTAAGCAGCATCGTAATTACCACAGAATTGACAGTTCCGATTCGGATGAATACGTTGAAAGATACAGATGTTGAGGTTGTAAGATTATAAATGTTAAAGCAGAAAGATTAGTAATAAGAAGGAGAAAAGATTAGTAAAGAAAAAGGGGATGCGCCATCATTCTGACGCACCCCCTTCTTACATAAAAAAGAGAAGAGAATTATGCTTTCTTTCTAAGCAACCGCTTTATCCACAGATAATAGCCTGTCAGGGGCAGGCAAGCACCCAACAAAGCTGCTACGAAGGACAGGATGCGGGTCAGCATACCGCCCCAGCGGCCGGTGTGGAGGGAGAATATCCAGCCACGAATCTTGGTGGCACGGTCGGCATCTTTATAGGGACGGACGTTGGCAATTGTTCCGGTCTGCGCATCGAAGTTATAGGAATCGGAAGCACGGGTATTGCCCAGACTGCCATCGGACACCGTGGCCGAACCATTAGACAGGCTGATGCTCTCAAAACCCGGATTGCGCATGGCCAACTGTTCATAGACCTGCTGCCAGCAAGCATACGGAGAGGCGGGACGCAGAGGACGAGAAGCCTCGCTTTGTCCCTCGGACGGCTGAGGTCTGCCTCCATGATGTTCGGAACGTGCTGAACCTACTGCATGGTCTACACCTTCGGGGCGACCTGCGTTTTCAGGACGACCACCACTACGCTCGGGACGGCCTTCACCACGTTCTGCACGATTACCCATATCGGGACGACCTTTGCCTTCAGCATTTTCAACACCCGCCGGCTTACCCGAAGGTCTGCCTGCCTCGATACCCTCCGGCTTGCCATGAGTACCCGCTTCGGGCTTTCCATGATAACCGCCTTCCACCGCAACATCGGCTCCGAAGAGCTTATAGAATCCATTCCGATACCAAGTGAACGACCAGGTCAGTCCAGTCAGTGCCATCAAAAGCAGGAACAGGAGCGCATACATACCGCCTGCCACGTGCAGACTGTACCATAGGCGCATCCAGCCTTTGCTGACGGTTATCTTCAGACTATCCTTCAATGCCTTGCGTGTACGTGGCCACCAAATGACGATGCCCGACACCAGCACGATGACGAACATCAGTGTACTAATACCTACTATCAGCTTTCCCCAGAAGATGCCTTCGCCGCCGGGATTCATGCTATCCAGCAAGAAGCGGTGGAGCAGGAACATATTCAGGAAGAAAGGCGAACGCTCGTACTTGCCTTTCACTTCGCCCGTGTATTGGTCGATGTACATCGAAGCACGGCGGGGCTTGGAGAGCGAAAGCTGATAGGCCCGTTCGGGCTGTGAAAAGACCGTGACCCCGGTGATGGCGACACTGTCCGGCAGGCTATGCGAAGCGATGGAAACAAGCTTGCCCACAGGCAGGGGCTTCTCGCCTACTTGCTCTACATAATAAAGGTCGTGATGGGTGCATTCCGTCACCTCATCCTCGAACACCAGCATGGCACCCGAGAAACAGATAAGGGTGATAATCAATCCGAAAGGCACCGACAACCAAAGGTGTATGTCCCTGAATAATTTCTTCATTTATAAGTTTTTGAGATTATAAGTGAGTTGACAAGGGGACAAGTTAACGAGGCTACAAGGCAGGACTTTCCGCTACTCCTTGTTGACTTGTCAACTCGTTCCCTTGTCAACTAACTACTTATTGCTTGATAATAGTGAACGCCTTAACCAGCTCCGTCGTCTTGAACGTCATGAAGGTAGTGGCCACACCGGTAGCTGCGTTGATGGCATACACGGTAGGAGTAACGCCGTCGCCGTCGCCGCTGCCGCTCATAGACGTAGCACCGGAAATAGGCAGATAGTACACGCCGTTATAGCCATCACCCCAAGCGATGGAGATGTTCTCGTAGTCGGTAGGCAGACCGGTTACCCAAGTGAAGCTCTTGTCTTCCATCTTCACTACCGCCATACGACCGGAAGTGGCTGTGTTGCCATGATTGTCCTTGTCAATGAAGAACTCCAGCAAGAAGTAATCGTCGCTGATGTGGAATGCCTTGCGGAAACGATAGCCGTCGGACTCGGCGGCAATGTCGAAGAAGTAGCTAGAATCGAACGTCTCTGTGCCGCTATTGATGCGCAGGGCACCGATGCGGTCATCGTTCGTGGGATTGCCGGAGAAGACATATACGTTACCATTGTCGTCAGCACCGCTCTGTGCATAGCGCACGCTGCGGGTAGCACCTACCGATGCACCGATACGGCTGTCATAGATGACGCGGCTGGCGTCAACGGCCAACGTGTGGTCAGTGAAGGCCACTACGGCAGAGTCGCGGTTGCTGTAATTCAGCACCATGGCCAGTTTGTCGTTACCCATGTCAACGATGTTCGATACGCTGGGGTTCACCTCATCGATGGCGATGGTCGGCAAGCTGAGGGTAATGAGTTCACCTGTCACGCTACTGTTTCCACTGAACGACAGCACCTCGGCATACGGATTGCTGATTTGTGCGGCATAGCTGTATGTGCCGAAAGAGCCGGTGTTACCGAAATTGCTCAGCAGGACGGGGCTGCCCGAAATCTCTTCCAAGACGGGACCGTCGGCTATTTGGTAGCAACGCAATCCGGCTTGCTTGGAACCCAGACCGCCGTCTTCCTCGGCACCTGCTGCGCGGGCATATACGAATCCGGTGAACACCTGCGATTCGCTGTTGAAGGTCACCTGCGTGAAGCAGTCGGCAATCTTCAGCGTATTGCCCGAAGTGGCGTCGTTATATACTTCTTGGCTGGTGCGTGTAGCGTCGGACAAGTCGCTGTAAATACGCATGGCGATACCACCGCTCAAGTCGTTGTCAGGGTCACCGGCCGATACGATGAAACTCAGTTCGGAAGGATCTACCGTAGTCTCCTCGCCACCACCGTTTGCCACTTCATCGTCGTCATCACATGCAGCCACCGTCAGGCCCAAAGCGAGGGAGAAAGCGGCATACTTCAAGAAATCAATCTTTTTCATTTTTAGCTTTTTGTTTTTAGTGAGTAATTATTGTACTTATCAATCTTTTTATTTTACATTCGGAGGTCTGTCGGGCTAAAGTGTCACTTTCACCTCCTCAAAGTGCCACTTTGACC